>NZ_CP119424.1:1513063-1826127 GCF_029223585.1 Photobacterium sp. DA100
GTAAAGCCACATTCGCTTGCGGTATTGACCACCAGCACCACCTTCCCGGCAAACTCACTCATATCCACACTATCGCCGTTGATTCTGTTGGCAGATAACTCATAAAAGCCTGACATAACTTTTCCCTCTAGATGAATAGGACATTGCATATATCCCGTTATCTATAGTCTAAGTGAATGATTTAGAAAGTTAGCTCTAATTTTCGTATACTGGCTATAGCGCTTTTTACCTATAACTCAGTATGAAACCATTACGACACTTATTGAACGAATTTGGCTTTGAACAACTCCCGTTTAGTCATACCGAACGCGAATTTGCTGACGGCTTCGTCGATTTCCGCTCGGACTTTTTCCTCAGTGTTTGCCAGCAAAAGCAAGAGAAAACCCAGCATGCTCTTGCGCTTGGCTTATTCACCCAGTCCATCCAGCAAGCCCAGGGGGAATTTAAGGCAACTCAAAGCAAAATTGCAGAAATGGATGCCCTATTCGAGCAGCATGTTGGTAAACAGCATGCCCAGAAGTTCCACACCATGAATGAAGTAGAAGTCACAGCCATCGCCAAAATATGGTTCCTCTGTCAGGGATGTAACGGCATAGACTTCAGCTACGCCAATGATCACGCCACCGAGATCAGCCAGCAGCTCGCTGCCAATCATGCTCAGCAAGCTGAAATCATCCGCCAGCAGTTCATGCAATGCTATTATATTGGTGTTGATCACGCTCACACTATTAAGCCGAAAACCAATTGGTTATTAACATTGCAGAAAGCCGTAAAATCACTGTTTGACTGAGTTGCCACGCCAGCAAGGCGAAGTACCATGCGATGATTTTGACACCAAGGCGGGAATTACCCCTTTAAAATCAAAGGGTCTTGGACAATATCCCTGCGCGGATAAAAAATTTGATTATGTAGTCTATGCTAACTATCTCAACAAAAAGAGAATTAACAAAACAACATACAACTTTTACATAACCGATCGTTGCACGTTTTTCACCCGGATCGTATGATTCTCGCACTTCAAATATGTTGTTCCTTAATCGATTTATTGCTACGCCTATCATGGACTTGATAGGCGTTTTTTTTTAGATAACCGGCCGGAACTGGATTTCCAGATAATGATCTAATTTCTGTTGAAGCTGCTGTTTCCTCTCGGCACTCAAAAAACTTGCCCTGATCGCATTTTCACTCATCTGTGCGACTTCCTGTTTAGTCAAATCGAACGCTTTAGCAACAGCCAAAAAGTTATCATTGAGGTAGCCACCAAAGTAAGCGGGATCATCTGAATTGATCGTGACCAGCACTCCCTGTCTAATCAGCTGGATAATATTATGAGAGCCGATATCTTCGAACACTTTGAGCTTCACATTGGATAACGGGCACACCGTCAGTGGAAGCTGATGCGAGGCTAAATATGCCACCAGCTTGGGGTCATCGCTGCACCGTACGCCATGATCGATCCGATCAACTTTAAGTGCTTCGATCGCCTCCCAGATATACTCTGCCGTGCCTTCCTCTCCGGCATGAGCGACCGTTCTAAAACCGGTGTTCCTTGCCATAGCAAATACCCGCTCAAACTTTTGCGGCGGATTGCCCAGCTCTGACGAATCCAGCCCCACAGCGATAATATCGTCTCGATAGGATATCGCTTGCTTGAGGGTCTCTATGGCGTCCTCTTCCGGCAAATCCCGTAAGAAGCACATAATCAAGCCTGATGAGACGCCCAGACAAGCTTCGCCATCTGCCAGGGCGCGGATGATCCCTTCGATCACGGTTTCAAAAGCGACACCGTTTTGACTATGGGTTTGGGGATCAAAGAAAACCTCAGTGTGGAGAATATGTTCTTTCTTGCAGCGTTCTAGGTACGCATAAGTGAGGTCGTAAAAGTCTTGTTCGGTTCGCAGTACTGCCGCACCTTGGTAGTAAAGCTTGAGAAAAGCTTGAAGATCATCAAACTGATAAGCCGCTTTGAGTGACTCAACTGAGGAAAAGGGAAGTGCCACATTGTTCCGCTCGGCCAACGCGAGCATCAACTCTGGCTCAAGAGTGCCTTCAAGGTGAAGATGCAGTTCAACTTTAGGTAGCCCACTAATAAAGCCTTTCATCACACGCCTCCATATAAAGAGCAAGTCACCTTACCCTTTATATCCAAGTCGCTTCAGAGACTTGGTTGAACCAAGCCAACTCGCCCTTTAGGAGCTCATCCGCTTGAAGACACTTGGATATACATGAAAGTAGTGTAGTTAAACTTGAGGTCTTCCCCAAGTCATGGAGCGAGCCGTTATATTCAGTATCGCTGCCACTGTCCACGCATCATTAATCCGCCGATAGCCATCATGGCGATACCACTACTGAGCAGCAATTGGTATTTATGCTTGATTTCCGTTGCCGCATAGTCGGGGCTAAAAGTATGAAAATAATCCCCTCCCCCCGCAGAAATAAAAGTGCTCATATTGGAAACAACCTGTGTCTGTCCAATCATTCCGCTGATGGTGATGAAGCCAAAAATCAAAGAAACACTACCAATAAGTAGCGAAATAAATCCCCAAGTACGTTTTGTGTCCATTTCTAGCCTGATTTTTTTATTTTGTTTATATATTAAGACGTCTGACGCCCAGTAGAACTTAACATAACGCGTAGTAATAAAATTATCAGGCTCTATTGATAATTTTGTGGACAAGCATCAAATAAAGACTATGAATGGTTACAACCCAAAGCAGTTATGTAGACAATAACGGTGCGGAAACCAACACCAGCCAGTAGATGCTCAGTACTCATCATCCGCAGGTATTGCGCGCTATTCAGTCAAGTCAGTATCCACCCAGTACTTCGATCCTGAGATATTGGCATCAAGCAACAAGCCTTTCTCGCCAATTTGGTAAATGGCCATACCGCCATTGTATTTGGCGGCCAGCTCGGCGCTTTCAGTCCCCGCCACAACGCCTGCTTCCGAAGTTGCCTCCCAGCCTTCGGTCACAAAGCCCTCAAAGGTTTGTTGGTCTTCGAAGAAAATCACTTGCTGGTAGAATTTCCCCCCCAAGCCAACGGCCAACCCGGCACCAAACATCTTCATGTAAGTGTGTTTGTCCGTTTCGCGATTAACAGCCACTCCCGCGCCCTGGTTGGTATGGAGCATAAGAGAAAATTTCCGCGAATCAAAAACGGCATAGCCATAGGCGCTATCAAACAGCAATTTGGCTGAAGGCTGCTCGTTGAATAGGCGCACTAAAGCGGTATCGGCCATGGTATCCAAGGCCAGGCGAGCCTCTTCCGGGGTTTCAGGCTCAAGCATCTCATCCAACTTGGCATCGGCCACGTCCAGCCACTCTTTGCTTTTCTCGATAGAGGCGTCCGTCCACTCGCCCGCCGTGTTATAGGCATCCTCACCCCACTCCGAGACAGAATCCCAAGTCTCCTTGGAGAAATCCGACACGGAATCCCAGGCTTCTCTAGAGCCCTTGCCCACTTCCTCGCCAAGTTTAGAGGCAGCGTCTTTGATCTCATCCCAGCCAGCATGGGCTGGGGCTGCAGTAGCTAGTACTAATGCAATAATTAGCGTTTTATATTTCATTCTTTCCTCCTAGCCCATCATTAATAGTAGCCCCTGTTCCATCTGTAACAACAAGGCTATCAGGGTGAATATGGAACATTGACTAAGAAAGCAGTGTAAAGAAGGTGTTGATATGGAGAAACTAATTCTGCTTTTATTAGGTTCAAGTTGTGATGTTTAACTTACAGGTGCACTCATGACATTGATTACCATACTCAAAAACATATAATTTTATCATCATCGCTATTCGGATATCAGCATGCCCCTGTCTAAAGACGCGCTAAAAACCATTCATGTCATCGCCAAATCAGGCAGCTTTGCTGTTGCCGCAGAGCGACTCAGTCGCGTACCTTCAGCCGTTAGCTATACAGTAAAAAAAATGGAGGAAGAACTCGGCTTTCCATTGTTTGACCGAACCGGTCGGCAGGTGAAGCTTACGCCTGCGGGGCAATACTTTATCGACCAAAGCCAATGGATGCTTGATTCTTACGAAGAGTTAGTTCGCAACACAGCCATGATCAGTACGGGGGTTGATATATCATTTTCGATAGCGATCAATAATATTATCAATCGTGAAGGCCTCATTGATTTAATTGAACAACTAAATGAGCAGTTTCCCTCGACCCAGATTTCAATCAAAACTGAAGTCTACAACGGCTGTTGGGATGCGTTATACGATCGGCGGGCTGACTTGGTCATTGGTGCACCACACTCAGCACCAAAGATGGAAGGAATTATCTACCATTCCATCGGTAACATTGAATGGGACTTCATCGTCGCGCAGAGTCATCCACTAGCAAGTCAAATAACTGTATTAACGGCAGAGCAGTTACGGTATTACCCCGCCATTGTCGTCAAAGACACCTCACAGCACATCTCACCGCAAGATACCTGGTCCCTCACGGGGCAGAAAATTATTTATGCCCCGGAGTTAACAACCGCGATTAAGATGATTGAACGTGGTGTCGGAATTGGCTATATCCCCCATCACCGTATAAAGCACTTACTAGACCAAGGAACTGTCATTAAGAAAGCCATTGTCGAGCATAAACAGCCGACACAGCTTTTTTATGCCTGGCACGCCAACCGTGAGAGCCCTGTGTTGAACTGGTGTATCGAATACTTGATGCAGCCAGAAAAAACCGGCCAGTGGTGCCGCTAAAATGGCGCGCCAACGCCGTGATCCAGTTCCGATTTTCAGCCTTTCAAGTCAATAAAAAGCTGAAATAACACATCAGTTTTTTCGATGTCAGCAAAAAAACTGTGATTTCCCGCGACTCTAGGCCATCAAACGCCATAATAATGTGATGAGTCACACATCTATGTCTGACTCATCAAAATCTTTGATTTCAGAGGTCTAATTTACTCACTTTTTTAATTAGTCACGGCTGGATAATATCAGTCCTGTGCTAACCACCAAGAGTTAGCCTGACCCAATAATTAAAGGTTATTGAACTATGACTAGAACATTTAATGCCGAACCCTTTGCCCTCGATTTTACTCCTGAAACAACTGCTTTGGTTGTCATTGACATGCAACGTGACTTTGTTGAACCCGGCGGGTTTGGTGAAGCACTCGGTAATGATGTGTCGCTGGTTCGCTCTGCCATTGAGCCTTGCGGCAAAGTACTACAAGCAGCACGCGATGCTGGAATGATGGTTATTCATACTCGTGAAGGTCACCGTGCCGACCTTAGCGACTGCCCGCCAGCAAAACTAACGCGTGGTGGCAAAACTTTCATTGGCGAAACCGGTCCAAAAGGTCGTATTCTTATTCGAGGCGAAGAAGGCCATGATATTATTCCAGAACTCTATCCTATCACTGGCGAGCCTATTATCGATAAGCCAGGTAAAGGGGCTTTCTACCAAACTGACCTTCACCTTATTCTGCAAAACCACAATATCAAAACCCTGATTGTTTGTGGTGTAACAACCGAAGTCTGTGTTAACACGACAGTGCGCGAAGCCAATGACCGCGGTTATGAGTGCATCATTCCCGAAGATTGTGTGGGTTCTTATTTCCCTGAGTTTCAAAAATATGCACTCGAAATGATCAAAGCGCAGGGTGCAATTTTCGGTTGGGTATCTAACGCGGAAAATATTATCGAGGGCCTAAAATAAGCTGCAGACATGATCCTTGCGCTTACTAAGGGATACCTTTGCCCAACTCTGTCATTCAATGGCAAAGTACACAGCGTCTTTAAGCGGTCGGTAAATATAGCCACAGATCAAAAAGAGACACCTTTGGTATCCCTACTCGACGACACATTACCTGAGACCCCAACAGCCTATCAGTGCAATTGGGGGGCACAAAAAAACTTAATGGCAATGGTAAATGTGGGTGACACCGTATTTATGCGAGGAGGTATTATACGCTTTAGCTCTCCTTCATCGCTGGCAATAAATACTCTAGCTGCCACAGACTGGTCACAGGCGCCACCTTTACCACAAATAAATAAAGAGAGAATTAAAGATAATATTCTCATCGCAGAGAAAGTTTTGGTAAAACATATTTCAAAAAACGAAATACAGCCACTATCTTCTGTTGATGAATATATTTGTCACCTAGGTTTAAACACACCTAAATGTATTGGCTCTTTCTCAGAAACACTTGTTGAAAACATCGGTTATGGTATAGGACTCACCCCTTCCGGTGATGACTTTCTGATCGGCGTTATAGCCGTGCTGGCCAGCATACAGAAATTAAACCCTACAGCTGGCGTAGCCTACCAACGTTTGCAAAAGCAAGTACCACAAGGTATTGCGAAGACGACAGATATCAGCGCTCACTATTTATCACTGGCACTATCACAGCATTTTTCAAAGCCAGTGCAATGGCTGATTTATTACTTATTTACGGCAACAGAGATACCAACAATTGAAGCAACAATAACAACCAACCTCAATATTGGTTCAAGTTCTGGTGCCGATACGGTTGCAGGCATCGTGTACTGCATAAAGAAATTATTACTGAGTTAACAAGTTAAAACTGACTGGTATTAATATGGTTATTAAATATAAAACGTTTGAAAATCTCTATCAGGACTCTGTTTCCCTGATGCAGATTTCAGCCAGCCTTAATACAACTGATGGCATCGAAGAAGCTTCAGTCGTTATGGGAACCGAAGCCAACTTATCCCGCATGGCTGATGCTGGTTTTGGTACAGACATTGCAGCCAAACCCAACGACCTCGTCATTGCAGTTAGAGGTAACGACAAAGCCTGTGATGAAGCCATCGAGCACGCACAAAAAGCCCTAACAGCCAAACCCGATACCGCCAACGATGGCCAGCAGTTCTCGCAAACTCTCACCAGTTTTGCGCTTGGTTTAGAGCATCACCCCGATGCCAACCTCGCGCTGATCTCCGTACCTGGCGAATATGCGGCGGCAGAAGCGATGAAAGCACTGAACCTTGGCCTAAATGTCATGATGTTCAGTGACAATGTCTCGCTCAATGATGAAAAACGTATCAAGCAGCTAGCGCAACAGAAAGAATTAATGGTGATGGGCCCAGACTGTGGAACCGCCATTATTAACGGTATTCCACTTGGTTTTGCCAACGTTGTCCGTCGTGGTGCCATTGGCGTAGTCGCGGCATCAGGTACTGGATTACAGGAAGCAACATGCCGTATTCATCAACTGGGTGAAGGGGTATCCCAAGCCTTGGGGACTGGCGGCCATGACCTACACCAGGAAGTCGGTGGGATTTCTATGTTACACGGCCTGCAAGCACTGGCCGACGATGAAGAAACGCAAGTTATTGTATTGATATCTAAGCCACCAGCAAAAGCGATTGCCGAGAGTATCTTGTCAACCGCATCGCAAATAGATAAACCCGTTGTCGTTCACTTCCTTGGTGCCAGCAAAACGGAATCTACACCAAGCAATGTATATTTCGCTGACTCACTGGCACACTCTGCTGATGTTGCTGTCGCTATTCTTGGCAACCAAGCAATCCCACAAGCCACTGCGCAAACACAAAGCAGTGTAAAAGCATGTGAACCACAGTTGGCAAAACGGCAAACCCAGCTTTCAGTAACCCAGCGTTACATCAGAGGTGTATTTGCTGGCGGTACCTTCTGTTATGAAGCACAGCTTATCGCAGCTAAGTATGGCATTGTCGCACACTCAAATACCCCAACTAAGCACAACAGCTTGCTTGAAGATGTCTGGCACAGCCAACAACACACCATTGTTGACCTCGGTGATGACGACTTCACCCAGGGCCGTCCGCATCCAATGATCGACCCAAGCTTGCGCAACCAGCGCATTCTTCAAGACGCTCAGGACCCCAATACTGCAGTTGTACTGTTTGATGTTGTTCTCGGTTACGGAGCCTCTGAGCAACCTTTGTCTGAACTCCTTGCCATCATTGAGCAAATCAACAGTGAACAGGCCACTCCGCCAGCCTTTATCGCCCATGTTTGTGGTACCGAACAGGATCCCCAATCACGCGAATTGATCCGTCATTCATTGGCAGATGCTGGTGTCTTGGTGGCTAACAATAATGCTGATGCTGCACATCTCGCCGCTCACCTTGTCTCTCAACTTGGCTAATTAGGTAATTCCAATGAAAGCACTTTTCACTCAAAAGCTTACGGTCCTTAATGCCGGTCTCGCGAGCTTTGCCTCTAACATTGAACGTGCCGGTGGTGAGGCTATTGCCATGAATTGGCAACCACCAGCAGGTGGCGACCGTGACGGCGGTCTCGCCCTTGCGAGTCTACTAAACCAGCCTGAGGTTGAGCAGGCAAACCAAACGGCGATGGATCGTTACCTCGCCGCCCAACCAATGCTAGTGGATGTCATGCATGCCGGTGAGGCAATACCAGCACTGGCAGAGCAGAAACTGATCTTACACGCTGGCCCTCCAATTGCTTGGCATGACATGTGCGGTCCTGTTCAGGGCGCTATATTAGGTGCCATTTTATTCGAGAAGTGGGCTGAAAACCTTGAACAAGCAGAAACACTTATCCTCAATGGGGAAATCACCTTTGAACCCTGTCACCACTATGATGCCGTTGGGCCAATGGCAGGCATAATCAGCCGCTCTATGCCGCTATGGGTCGTTGAAAATCCAGCGCATAACAACGAACGCGTATACAGCAACTTCAACGAAGGTCTTGGTAAAGTATTACGTTTTGGTGCGAATAGTGAAGCCGTTATTGAGCGCCTTGAATGGATGGGGGCTGAGCTTGCCCAAGCCATGAAAGCCATGCTGCTACAGTCTGGTCCCATTGAACTAAAGCCAATTATGGCTCAAGCGCTACACATGGGTGATGAAGTCCATAACCGCAATGCAGCAGCAACGGGTTTATTGCTAAAACAGCTGGTGCCCGCGCTACTAAGCTCCTCACTACCACAGGAACAGATACAGCGTGCCGTTGGTTTTATTACAGCCAATGACCATTTCTTCCTCAACCTCTCGATGGCAGCGTGTAAAAGTATGCTTAAGGCCGCCGAGAATGTGCCAAACAGTACCATGGTAACCGTTATGGCGCGTAACGGTGTCAATTTCGGTATCCGTCTTTCTGGTACAGGCAACACATGGTTCCAAGCCCCGGCGAACCCAGTTGATGGGCTTTTCTTCCCGGGTTACGGCGTCGACGATGCTGCCGCTGATTTGGGCGATAGTGCCATTACTGAAACAGCCGGTGTTGGCGGTTTCGCTATGGCTTCCTCGCCAGCCATCGTGAAATTTGTTGGCGGTACACCAGCTGATGCGACAAACAACAGCCGCTCAATGCAAACCATCACGCTAGGAGGCAACCCGGCCTTCACACTCCCGGCACTTAACTTTGCGCCTACGGCTGCAGGTATTGATGCTCGCAAGGTGGTCGATCATTCCGTACTGCCAATTATCAATACGGGTATTGCTCACAAACAGGCAGGTGTGGGCCAGATTGGGGCCGGTATCACCACCGCGCCGATGCAATGCTTTGTTGATGCATTACGCTCACTCGCACCCCACCACTACCGCTAGGAGTCAGATATGAATAAGAAACCCTTAGCCGTTGTGGCTTTTGGCGGTAATGCCCTAATTGACGATAACGCACATTGCTCTATTCAGGATCAATACCAAACGGTGACCAATAACGTTGGTTATCTGGTGGATTTAATCGAACGAGGCTGGGACTTAGTGCTAACCCACGGCAATGGCCCGCAAGTCGGTTTTATTCTGCGTCGCTCAGAGCTAGCTGCCCATGAAGTGGATCCGGTACCTGTCGACTATGCCGTTGGTGATACCCAAGGCGCAATCGGCTACATGTTCCAGAAAGCGCTATGCAATGAATTACAGCGCCGTGGGCTTACTCGCCCAGTTGTCACATTAGTCACCCAAACTCGGGTTGAGCCTAATGATCCTGCTTTCCTGGCACCGAATAAGCCCATCGGTTCGTTTATGGATAAGGCTACCGCTGAGAAATACGCTGATGAGCTGGATTGGTTCATTATGGAAGACGCTGGTCGAGGGTGGCGACGCTGTGTTGCTAGCCCAAGCCCACAAGAAGTGATTGAAATCGATAGTATCAAAACCTTGTTGAACTGCGGTTCACTGGTCATTGCCGCAGGAGGTGGTGGCATTCCGGTTGAACGAAATGAAAGTGGCGATCTGATTGGTGTCGAAGCCGTGATAGACAAAGACGTTGCGTCCGCCTTGCTTGCCAAAGAATTACAGGCCGACATGCTGATCATTCCTACAGGTGTCGAGAAAGTCGCCATCAACTTTGGTACACCCGAGCAGCAGTGGCTAGATCACCTCACACCTACCGACGCTAAAGTACTCAGTGAACAGGGCCAATTTGGTGAAGGCTCAATGAAACCGAAAGTCGATGCACTGCTGCAGTTCCTTGAAGGCAACCCCGATGGTGCTGGCGTAATAACCAAAGCCAGTACATTAATCCAAGCCATTGATAGTAAGACAGGTACCTGGATTCGCAACCACAACTAATTCAACTTGGCTCGGCATGACCGGGCCACTTTTTAACGGAGTACACCTTATGTCAAACACAACCCTTTTAGCCGTAAATGGCACTTTGATGCGCGGCCTTGAACTTAATCCAAACCTTACTAATGTCGGTGGGAAGTTCATCCGTGAAGACAAAACCGACAGCCACTATCGGCTATGGTCAATCAATGATGTCCACCCTGCGATGATCCGCACCAGCGAAGCAAACAACAGTGTTGATCTCGAAGTCTGGGAACTGCCGATGGAAGCCTTCGCTTCTGTACTGAGTAATGAGCCTGCGGGTCTGTCTATTGGCAAGGTGATATTGGCTGATGGAACGGAAGTACTTGGAGTACTTGGTGAACCTTGGCTGGTTAAGGGCATGCATGAAATCACCGCGACTGGAGGCTGGCGCAACTATATCCGAACCCAAGCAGTGATAGAAAAATAAAAAAACTTCAAATCAGAACGTTATTGCCCATGAACATCTTAAACCGAATTAATTCGTGAACGAAAGGCGTAATCATATGAGTAGTAGAAATAAAACGGATTTATCCAATACTGCCTCCGGCTTCCAAATTGCAATGATCCTGCTCGGAATACTTGTTACACCGGTTTTGCTGGCTTCCTCGAGCTTGGGCAGCCAGCTAACATTAGGCACAGCGGCTGCTGTGATCACCGTGGGCAGTATTATCTTAACCGTGCTCGCTGTGATCAACATATCAATCGGTGAAAAAGCACGCTTACCCACCTACGGTATCGTGAAATACTCCTTTGGCAGCAAAGGGGCAACGGCCATCAATATTATCATGGCCATCAGCCTCTTTGGCTGGATAGCAGTGACTGCCAATATGTTTGGACATAGCGTGCATGATCTTCTTGCTACCCAGCTCAACCTTGAACTACCGGTCCCTGTTATCGTTGCATTTGGCTGTGTTATCTTCGTCGCTTCTACCGCATTTGGTTTCGAAGCACTGGGTAAAGTGTCGAAGTTTGCCGTGCCAATCATCGCCCTGCTAATGTTTGTGATCTTATACTTGGCACTTAACAGTTCAGTTCCTGTGGCAGAGAAACTCAGCAGTTTAAGCTTCGGTGCCGCGGTATCCTCTGTGGTGGGTACCATTATTGTTCTGGTCGCTACTTCACCAGACTTTGGTAGCTTCGTCCACAACCGTAAACATGCCGTGCTCGCTGGTACCCTTACGTTTGGTTTGGCTTACCCGGTATTGTTCTTAGTCGGTGCAGTTCCAGGCTCTATGACCTCGGAAGGCTCACTGTTGGCAGCAATGGCTGTAATCGGCACAACCCTACCCGCTGCTATTCTGTTGGTTTTCGCCTGCATCACGGGTAATGCCGGCAACATGTTCCAAGGCACGCTTGTCGTTTCGACTCTATTCTCCCAGTACCCTAAATGGAAGATCACTGTAGTGCTAGGTATTCTTGCTACTATGGTCGGTAGTATGGATATCCTGGCATGGTTTATTCCATTCCTGTTATTCCTTGGCATTGCAACCCCACCGATTTCTGGGATCTACATTGCTGACTACTTTATCAATCGCCGTAAAGGCTACGACGAAGCAAGTCTGGAAAACGACCCTGCAATTAAGCCATCCACGTTTATTGCCTGGGGGCTGGGTTCGTTGGTTGGCTTTTGCACTGTCAACGGCTGGTTCACTTTAACAGGCATCCCTTCTTTAGATTCAATTCTTGTCGCGTCACTTGGGTACTTCCTGTTCTCTCGAGTTGGTACTTCCAAAAATAAACTGGAAGCCAAAAAGGCATAATAGACCAAATACCCCTTATCTATAACGATTAATTCAGACTCCCTTGGCAAAGCCGAGGGAGTCTTTTTCTTGTTTGAAAGCATATGATTTTATTCATATAAGTCCAATCTTAAAGTCGTTGTTTAACTCACTTTTTGGACATGAACTGTGTTAGCTCTTAATCTCAAACTGCACAGCTCCCCGACTTACAACTGACTTTGTGATACCCACAAAGACGCTTACTAACGAGAAACACTGAGCACTGCGGCCTTAGGGAAACTCAATGATGCCTATACCCAAGCTACTTCAAGATGCAGGTTCAGCGAGAATTTATAAGCTTGTATACAAGGCATTGTTTTAAAGATCTAGTGGCTCTAAATCGAAAAACAATAACGACGTATACAAGTTTAGAAAACTCGCCCTACGGGAGGGTATCAGCCCACCCACTCCTGCGTTGAAGCTTTTTGAAAGGGAATGCCATTCCTACAAACCTTCGCCTTGGATTGAATAGGCCGATGACCCTCTGAATCCAGCACCTTGAAGTAACTTGGGTATAGCACCTCCCCCCTTTATCCTTTTAAAAGCAGCCATTCAGATAAAAGTGACATCAATCATTGTCAACAAGGTATAACTAATATAGCATCAACTAAATAAGCAAAATCTAATTTAGCAAAGTAAATGGAGAAGTGGCAGATGTTCATGATAGAGCTGAATGATACAGGCTGGAGATACTGGCTGATAACGGCTGTACTGCTTAGCTACGGAGTAATCACCGATCCGATGGGATTTGTGTTTGCTATAGGCCTGACCGTCATTCATCTACTCCACTTTGTCATCAACAAACGGAGTATTACCGCATTTCCGATACAGGTTCGATTCTGGTACTTGTCGTTGCTATTGTTGGCACAGTTCGAGGGGCTGGCTTGGATATATTGGATCCCGACGATAGGCACTTGGGCCCAGGTACTATTTGGATACTGCGCCATGGCGCGTCTTGTTTCACTGTTGCCCTGGAATCGCAATGAACATTTTTCAATTGCTCTGCTCAAACGAACATTACTTGCCCGCCCAGTTAAAGGCAGCATCAAGCAAAAGGTTGCTACTGATAGTTAATCGACCGAGGGGCTGACAAAGGGATCGGAGTCTGAACCCTTTGTCCTATGATCGCTGCCAGTAGTTTTGTGTTGCTTGGCCTAATATCCCTCCACTTCGGCCCATTTCCCAACGGCCATGTGTTAGCATGCATATTACAACCTGTTATTTAGCTGGAGGGAGCTAGTTATCGATGAACAAGATACTTTTTCTAATCACAGGCCTGTTGACCTTTACATGTCCAGTTATTGCCGATGACTTTATGACTATAGATGCATCAGAAAACCCGCTGTTCCAAGCCATTATTGAGCCAGTCAGAGTCGGTCACGGTCATGAACAAAGAAGTACTTTTGTAATCAACATGGAAGATTCTGCCACCTTTAAACTGGGGGATGACGGTGCAGATAACAGCACAATATTCGTGACACGTTCGGATATACCTGACAAAGATTATACTGTCTTTCTTGACACCTCCGTAATATTTGCAAATGACGAGACAATGGGATTTAACCGCTCAGTCCAGAAACTGTCAACGCGATTACCTTTGTCTGATGGCGAGCGCATAAGGATCGGTGGAAACCGGATGATTACCGAACAAGATGGTGTCACCAGCGAAGTCGTTACTGAAGTGTGGTTTACCTTAAATAAGTCTGGGTGATTCAATAGAAGGAGTACGGAGCAAGAAACATTGTTAGCCGAATACCCAATATTACATACAAAAACGCCGACAAATCACGTCGGCGTTTTATCAATCAAGCTACTGAGTGTTCTTTACTTTTTCTTCGGACGGAAAGGCTTCATCACCTCTTCGTTACACTCGAGGTATGGCCCTTCCATCAGATCGATACAGTAAGGAATAGCTGGGAACACGGCATCCAGACATTCACGAATCGATTTTGGTTTACCCGGCAGGTTAACAATCAAGCTATCGCCACGAAGGCCAGCCGTCTGGCGCGACAGAATTGCGGTCGGTACAAACTTCAACGACTCAGCGCGCATCAGCTCACCAAAGCCCGGCATCATGCGATCACATACCGCTTCAGTAGCTTCTGGGGTCACGTCACGCTTAGCCGGACCGGTACCGCCTGTAGTTACAATCAGGCTGCAGTCTTGCTCATCGGCCATTTTGATCAGCGTCGCTTCAATCACATCCTGCTCATCAGGAATAACTTCGTATACTGGCTCCCACTCCGAGGTCAGGTAGTCATTCAATGTATCGATAATCGCCTGTCCAGAGATATCTTCATAAACACCTGCGCTGGCGCGGTCGCTAACAGTCACGATGCCGATTTTTGCTTTAGTCATTGGTTGTTCCTCAGGCTGAGCCTTGTAATCCATCTCTACTTTCATGCAAGCAGGAAAGAAATGTTTCGTCATGCATGCAAGTTTAAAAAATTCTCTTGAATTGTTAAACACCTAATCGGAGTTAACTCAGCTACAAACCGCCCATTAGGGTATATTTAGTCTCCAGAAAATCTTCCATTCCTTGCCTTGCGCCTTCACGGCCCAGGCCTGACTCTTTAACCCCACCAAAAGGCGCGGCCTCAGTGGAGATCAAGCCTTCATTGATACCAACCATCCCATACTCCAGTGCTTCGCTGAATTTAAAAGCACGGGACAGTGATTGGGTATAGGCATAGGCCGCCAGCCCCGAGCTGGTGTGGTTGGCCCGACGGATCACATCAGCGTCGTCACTGAAGCGGAACAAGGCTGCAACCGGACCAAAAGTTTCTTCCGTGGCAATCCGCATGGTGTCATCCATTTCCGTCAATACCTGCGGCGGGAAGAAATGGGTACCTTCTGGCTGGGGCTCACCATAGGCGAGCTTAGCCCCCTTGGCCTGCGCATCGTCGACATGAGCTTGAACTTTCTCGACCGCGGCAGCATTGATCAGAGGCCCAAGGTTCGCGCCGGGCTCAAAGCCATCAGCGACTTTCAGAGCTTTGACCCTGTCGACCAACTTGGCTGCGAATTCGTCATAGATACTGTTATGGACATAAATACGGTTGGCGCAAATGCAGGTTTGCCCGGCATTGCGGAATTTGGCAATCATGACGCCATCGATGGCTTTGTCGAGATCAGCATCATCGCACACAATGAACGGGGCGTTGCCACCCAGTTCTAAGGCTAACTTCTTCACCGTATCAGCCGACTGTGACATCAAGAGCTTGCCGACACCCGTTGAACCGGTAAACGAAATTTTCTTCACTGTCGGGCTTTCGGTCAGCGCACCGCCAATGGCTACCGCATCACCCGTGATCACGCTAAACAAACCGGCAGGGATCCCGGCTCTACCGGCCAACTCAGCCAGCGCCAGCGCCGTCAGCGGTGTATCCGGCGCCGGTTTGAGTACCACCGCACAACCCGCAGCAAAGGCAGGACCACATTTACGGGTGATCATCGCGGCCGGGAAATTCCATGGTGTGATAGCCCCGACCACACCAATCGGCTGCTTGGAAACCAAAATTCGCGCATCTGGTTTATGACTAGGTATTAACTCACCATAGGCGCGTTTCGCTTCTTCGGCATACCATTCGACGAAGCTCGCGGCATAAGTTATCTCCCCCTTGGCTTCCGCCAGCGGTTTCCCTTGCTCAGAGGTCAGGATGGTTGCCAAATCTTCGGTATTTTCGACAATCAGTTCATACCAGCGGCGCAATACTGTCGCCCGCTCTTTTGCCGTTCGTGCCGCCCAGTCGCCCTGAGCCTTATCGGCCGCATGAATAGCCGATGATGTTTCCTGTTTGCCCAACGCAGGCACTGTGGCTATCAACTCTCCTGTTGAAGGGTTAGTCACCGGTGAACAGGCATCATCAATCGCGGTCACCCAGTTACCTGCCACGTAGCAGGCCTGTTTCAATAATTGGGGATCATTAAGCTTCACGGAATATTCCTCTCGACGGCATCAGTTTATGTTACAGCATAATGACTTAGCGGAAATTAATGAAGTTAGCTTGATCGTGTTTTCTCACACTGGTGACAATTTATGACTGAGTACCCCGACAATTCGTCACATCTGCTCACAAAATAGTAACCAACTAATTATATCAGCACATTGAATACGATTGCGTCGGCATACACAGTCAATTACTCTGTTTGAACAAAGACAAATACACACAACAAAAGACAATCTAATGAAACGCGAACACAACTATCCGATCGGGACACCGGGCAAGCCATGGGGCGATGAAGAAAAAGCACAATGGCTGGCACAAACAACCATCAAGCGCTCATACCAGCAAGAAGTCGTCTCTAAAATCCAGGCGCTTGAAACAGACTTCGACCTCTTCCAGTACGGCGCACTAAGCTACGACATCGATAAATACCCACTCTTAGCCATCAAAACCCGCAACTGGGATAGCAGCAAACCAGTTGTGCTGGTAACCGGTGGCGTGCATGGTTACGAAACCAGTGGGGTACACGGTGCGCTGCAGTTCGCTGCAACCAAAGCTGCGCAATACAGTGACCGCTTCAATATTGTGATTGCCCCTTGCGTGAGTCCATGGGGCTATGAAGTGATCAACCGCTGGAACCCGAACACCGTCGATCCAAACCGCTCCTTCTACGCTGACAGCCCTTCCGAAGAAGCGGCCAACCTGATGAAAATGGTTGCGAGCCTTGACGGTAAAGTATTGGTGCACATCGACCTGCATGAAACCACAGATACCGATGAGCTGGAGTTCCGCCCTGCCCGCGAAGCGCGCGACGGCAACCTGTATATTGAAGACGGGGTACCCGATGGTTTCTACACCGTAGGCGATACGGAAAACCCGCAGCCGGCCTTCCAGAAGGCGATCATTGATTCGGTGCGCAAGGTGACCCATATCGCGCCACCGGACGCCGATGGCAACATCATTGGCAGCCCAGTTCAGCAAGAAGGCGTGATCAACTACCCGCTCAAGGCTCTGAGCCTATGTAATGGTATGACTGACTGTACCTATGGCACCACAACGGAAGTCTACCCAGACAGTGACCGTGCAACACCAGCGCAGTGTAATGACGCGCAAGTCGCCGCCATCACAGGAGCGCTTGACTACGTTATCGAACAGTTGGGCTAATTGTCGCTCCGCGTTAGCGACCGACGCCGAGCACATATAAAGCAGGAGCGAAGCGCTCCCGCTTTATCCCACCACCAATTCAATAAAGCATCTATAATTTAAGACTTTAACAAAACCAAACTAAGTCGAATTTAGGTGGCTATGCGCATACTCATTGTTGTCACATTGGCGGTCGTCATGGGCGCGTGCGCGACAACCGACCCTGCCATTTATTCTCATAGTCTGCAAAATTGCCTCAGCCACTTATCCGCGTTCAAAAAAGAGGTGAGGCGGCAACAAGTCTCCGACGTACAAGTTGTTAGCCATCAGGCATTTCCCTACCTCGCCTTTGACCGCTTTAGCCAATCGCAACTAGCGGGGATCGTCACCGTTAAAGACCGCAGCCAGTGGCTCGACTATACGGCACAACTTGCCGCCCGCCAGCGCCAGGCCGAGTTCAACAACCTGGTTGTTAACCACTTCGAGCTCCCCGTACTGGATCACTGCGCAAGCAAGCTCACCGAAGAGGCAAAACACAATGACCGAGTCTGGTCAGCAATTGTCCAGCAAGAGATCACCATTGCTGATAGCTACGAGCCATGGCTCCGCGTGTTTGGTCTCTACCCGATCAGTAGCCAGCTAGCTCAGTCAGCCATCGACAAAGAAAAGAAGAGGATCTTGCTCGGATTCCACGTGCCAGAACGGAGCCAGCCCACCGTTCAGTACCGGCTAGCGCAGAGGCCGACCGAAACAAACCTGCTAGCCCGCGCGACAAATACCCAAACTCCGAGGGCAAACACCACCATAAACCAAACACAAATAGAAGCATGGTTCAACCGTGCCCTTTCTGATTCCACGTTGGACTGGCCCATGCTGAGCGACAGCCAGGTTTCACAGCTGCATCTCCACTACGCCCCCTTGATTGCCGTGGAGCAAAGCTCGGATATAGCCTTTCGGCCCGAGGATAATATCCCGGGAGCCGTACGCTATTTGCCACTGGAGCAAAAGCCAGCAGTCGATACCTCACAGCCGGCCATCTACCTGCACCACAGTTATACCCGGCTGTATGGCAAGACATACCTCCAGCTAAACTACAGCCTTTGGTTTGCCAACCGCACACCGACCTCATTGCTTGATCCCTACGCCGGACAATTTGACGGGGTATTGCTAAGGCTCACTCTCGATCACCGTGGCCGGCCCCTGCTGTTAGATTCAATCCACCACTGCGGTTGCTACCACATGGTTTTCAACCTGAGCGAAAATTTCACTTTTGCCAATGCCCCCCCCGATATCGAAACACCTTTGCTGTTTGAGCGCATCGTTCCTTCATATGACGCAATGCCACCGTCATGGTCGGTGACCCTGTCACATGGCGAGCATATGATCAAGCAGGTGGATTGGCATGAGCAAGACCCAGCCACGGGAGCTCAAACCCAAGCTCTCAAGCCTATCGACTATGATCAATTACGCCAACTGCCCACCAACAAGCAGAATACGATTAGCCTCTTCGATCATCGGGGATTACTGCCTAGCAGCGAGCGCCTAGAGAGTACCTACCTATGGCCATTCGGCATTCCATCTGCGGGGGCGACACGCCAGCTGGGCCACCATGCCATTGCCTTTATCGGCATTCGCCATTTCGACCAGCCTCGATTATTTGAACAGATTGTCCGTCCGGTCAACGCTCCCTAGCTACGCCTGAGAGTCTGGCAAGATGAAAAGGTATTAGGATTGGTGTTAGGATAAGCTTTTGCTTTATCAGTCTGTTTTCGCCAGTAAAGGAGCTACCTGTGCAAACCTCTTTCATTGATGGTGATGTACTCTACCGTCAGCATATTTTCGAAGTCCCTCTGGATTACAGCCAACCGGATGCACAAACAATCTCTGTCTTTGCCCGTGAGGTTGTCGATCTTGGCCGCCAAAACGAGGAGCTTCCTTGGTTGGTTTATTTCCAGGGTGGTCCGGGGTTCCCTTCGCCTCGTCCGGACAGCCGCTCGGGTTGGCTCAAGCGGGCGCTGCAGCAATACCGCGTTTTGCTGCTAGACCAACGCGGTACCGGCAACAGCACAGTTATCAGCCATCAAACACTGGCACACCTGTCAGCTTCCGAGCAAGCCGACTACCTGAGCCTTTTCCGCGCTGACAACATTGTCCGTGATGCCGAAACCATCAGGGTGAAGCTAGGGGTACAGCAATGGGCAACGTTAGGCCAAAGCTTCGGCGGCTTTTGCTCGCTGACGTACCTCTCTTTCTTCCCGCAGAGTTTAAGCCGCGCCTATATTACCGGTGGTGTCCCCTCGCTGACCCGCCACGCCGATGAGGTTTACCAGGCGACCTATCAGCGGGTGCAAGACAAGAACGATGCCTTCTTTGCCCAGTTCCCATCCGCTCAGGCGCAATGCCAAAAGATTGCCGATCACTTGCTGGATAACGACGTTCGCTTGCCTAACGGTCAGCGCTTTACTGTCGAGCAGTTCCAGATGATAGGGATCAACCTTGGCCGCAGTAGTGCCAATGTGCCGATGTACTACCTGCTCGAAGAGGCGTTTGTCGAGGCTAACGGCAAGGAAACCCTCAGCTATAGCTTCCTCAACGCCATGCTGGCCGAACAAAGCTACCAAACCAACCCTATCTATGCGATTTTGCATGAGTCTATTTATTGCCAGCACACGGCCTCTAATTGGTCGGCGCACAGGGTACGTGATAATTTCCCACAGTTTAATTACCACACAGGCGGCAAATTCCAATTTACGGGGGAAATGGTTTATCCGTGGATGTTTGACCAATTCGAGTGCCTGGTACCACTGAAAGACGCCGCCAATTTGCTTGCCGAACGCACCGACTGGGATGATTTATATGATGTTGAAGCCCTGGCGGACAATCGCGTACCGGTCGCCTGCGCGGTCTATGCCGAAGATATGTATGTAGAGATGCAGTACTCGCTGGAAACGCTTAAAGGTATCCCCAACAGCAAAGCTTGGATCACCAACGAGTACGAGCACAATGGCCTGCGAGCCGACGGTGAGCGCATTCTCGACAAGCTGATCCAATTGGCTGACAGTGTAGCAAACCTGCCGTAATAGATGATAGCGAGTCCCTGTGTGGCACGTTTTCACACTCCACATGGGGACAGCTGTGCAGCTAACTGATTTAAAAACCTTTTTCCACCAGAGTTTTGCAAGGATTCTGTCAGTATTTCTGAATCTTCGCTGAATTGCTGCCAATAAACCACTTCGTGATCACCGTTAAACAGTAAACTTAGTCTTAGTAACTCCCCCTTCGCTAAATAGATACAGGAAACCTATGACTTCCCTACGACTGTTGACCACACTGTGCTTGGCAGCCTTTGCCGCCTCTCCCGCCATGGCGCAAAACACCCAGTATGAAAACATTGTTGAGAGCCGTGCCAAAATCGACAATAAGGTGGTTTTAGGCCGCACAGAGCTCGTTTATTTTCCTGCTATTGATTCGCTCAGTGACATTGGGGTTCCGGCCAAAATTGATACCGGTGCTGATTCAACTTCTATCCATGCCGAGAACATTGTCATTACCACTAATGAACCGGCCTTCGATGGATTAAAAGGCGACGAGCTGCTCGATGCTATTGCCGTTGAATACGATGCTCTCGGCACTACCCAGCTGCGTGACCGAGAGGACAAAACCAATATCATGGTCAGCTTTGACATCAGGCACCCTTATACCGGGGAGTTGATCCGACTTGAAAAACCGCTATTCCGCTTAGCTATGATCAAAAGCCGAGGCGATGGTCATTTGGCCCGCCCGGTAGTTGAGCTCGACCTGACCATCGCGGGGCAAACAGTCCGCACCGAAGTCAACCTGACAAACCGTGACAAGTTTTCCTACCCTATCCTGATCGGCAAAACGTTCCTGCGTGATACCGCTTGGGTCGATGCCGGGTTCAATTATCTTCAAGCGCAACCTGACGCCCACATTATCGGCCGTAAGGAAAGAGCAACCATAGGCAACGTACCGCTGGATGTCAGCACCACCTTCGAAAGCCGGTACAGTATTTTACACGCCCTGGATATTAAGGTTGATGAAAAGAAAAAGGCTGTAAGCTTCACTCTTGAAGGTCGAGATAAATCCCGCCAAGCGATGACCCTGCCGCTTAGCCGCATGCTTCGCTTTAGCAATGCACAAAGGCCAATGGTCTATTTGCCGGTCAAAGTGGGGAACGTAGAGCAATATATTCAGGTCTATCTGAAAGATCGCTCGAAGAACCAGAGCCAGTTACGCTTGGGGACTGAGGCGCTTAACCAGTATTTCGTGGTCAATTTAGGGGCTAGCTATCTCGGTAAGTCGGACCTAGCTCCTATCTCATCGGTCGCCAAAGATGATTCAATATTGATGATCAGCGGTGAGGAAACCATCAACATCGACGGGGTGAGTATCAACGCCGGTCCTTCAGGCCTTATCAAGACGCCATTGCTGAAAGTCTCGCAGATTGACGAAAGTCGCTCCGAGTATGGTCGGATGATCCAGTACACCATCAAGGACACCAATGGCAAAACTCACCAACTGGACAAGCCGCTTAAGAGAAAAGTACGGGTGGGTGATCAAGTCCGGCCGATAGTCGGGACTGAAATTTCACTGCCATCCTCACTGCTCCTTCGTGACATTGCCCTGGAAACTCAAGAGCAAGACGATAGCACGTACAGTAAGCTAGAGATCAGCCCGGATTTGATCCCAGGCGCTTTGTTAGTCAATACCCGCACCACCCAGCTTCTCGACAAGCATGCGCCTAGCCAGGCCGGTTATATCGAGCAACTGAAGATGGACAATATGCAGTTCCCGGTCAAACTGGATACTGGCGCAGATGTTAGCTCCATGCATGCCACCGACATCAAAACCTTCGAAGAAAATGGCAAGGAGATGGTCACCTTCACCTACAGTAACCACCAAGGTGACCAGAAGATCTATACGCGTGAAGTCGTGAAAACCATGCGGATTAAAGCCCGTGCCGGAGAAAAACCAAGCACGCGTTATGTTGTGAATATGACGGTGAATTTGGATGGAATGGAAAAAGAAATCAAGGTTAACCTGCGCGACCGAAGCCGGTTCGAGTACAGCATGATTTTGGGCAAGAACTTCCTCAAGCACAATATCGTGGTCAGCAGTGATGAGCAATTTATCCTGACCAAGAAAAAGTAGTCCCTCACTCACATCGTCAATAACAAAGGAGCTTTTCAGCTCCTTTGTTATTTCCCCAAAACGTTCAAGCAATGGCCTAAAGGCCTTCCCTACTGTATCTGTCCTCGCACCTCGCCACTTGGCACATCCGGTGTATGAACATTAAGGTAATGGCCTGCCGACAATAGTTTCTCTGCGGTTTCATCGTCAATCTCAACCTCACCAGGGCTTCGCCAAGTTGACGCCCCATCTTGCTCCAAACTTACAACGACCCCACCGTTAGTACCCGCCTCACCCTCGTGAACATGGGCGGCCACGGCATCATCTAAGTCAGTTGTATAAACAAGAACAGAAAGCAGGTTAGTTTGCGCATCAAACCAGACGTAACCATCACCAGAGCCATCAGTCTCCACGGGAGGCACCTCCTGATCGCCACCGAGCTCAAAGGCAAACAGCGTCACCGAGCTTGGGAAAATCTGGCCTCTCAGCTCCCCGCTTGGCACACCGGGCGTGTGAACATTAACGTAGTGACCGCCCTCTAGTAACAGGTCAATAATATCAGCCTCGAGTGAAGCCCCGTCAGGTGTTTGCCACACATTCGGATCATCGGTGTTCTGCTCAAGAACGACCACGACACCGCCATTCTGACCAACCCCTCCCTCATGAATATGGGCAGCAACCGCATCTTCTACGCCCGTAGTCAGCACTTTCAAGTTCACAGCATTAGTGGCGGTATTAACCGTCGCATAACCATTCCCGAAGGCATCAGTATCTACTGCCGGTACTTCTTGTCGACCGCTAAGTACAAAAGCCAATATTGCTGTGTCGCTATCAACGATCTGCCCTCTTACTTCACCTGATGGCGTCTGCTGGGTATGCACATTGATATACCACTCTTCATTGAGCAGCATATCGGCTTGTTCTGCGGTAATCTCAACGTCTTTAACCGACATCGTACCATCACCATTATCGACAAACTCAAAGGCCACCGGCCCATTCTCACCTATCATTCCTTGGTGAATATGGGCGGCAACCACACCCTCAACGCCACTGACGTCAATATCAGCTGACAATAGGAACCTGTCTTCATCGTTTGTCCCATCATCGCCGTCATCACCATTGTTTTTATATGGTGTGTTGATACTCTCTTGCTCGTCGACTCTGTCACCTGATGACACTTCACTTATCGTTACATTCAAAAAACCATCATCATGACTCTTTTCGATCAGTAGAGTCACCACGCCAAAGGCCATTGCTTCAGTACCAACGGGAGGCACTTCTTGAGCACCTGACAGAGTGACATCGAATGTTATTTCTTCATCATGACAACCGACCAATGAAGAAACGGCTACCAGCAACAACCAAATCAAGTGTTTACCCATACCCCCTCCAACACCAACAACTGATTCATGTTGCAAAGTGTAGTTGTCTGGTCATGCCTCAAAAGCCATACACTGAATCACAACTGAGACTGTATGCGCAGGAGTAAGAAAAGTCCTAATCCGCAGATGTTTAAAAGCCTAGGATTGGCAATTGAAATTAAAGCAAATAGCTAAGACAAAGAGAGACTTGTATATGGTGGTATGTCCACGAAAGTAAATCATTGTCAAAGTGCAGGACTTTTTGCGTCGATTAATTACAATTAATTAGTTAATGAATACTATCTTAGGGAATGAGTATGAACACTCGGAAACTGGTGTGGTCCATAGCAGGCATGCTGATTACGTTTCCAACACTGGCTGTTGGTATCTCAGAGTGGCTCCACTGTCCGCTCATTGAACTCATGTACTAATCATGGTGTTCAACACCGGACAGCGGAACGCACTCACGCCTTCATCACTCAATCAGCTCTGCTTTTTTGTCGTTGATAGCCAGGGTACGAATCGGCTTTGCCGGTGAGCCGACACATACGGTATTCGCAGGCAGATCTTTTGTTACCACACTCCCGGCACCGACAACAACGTTATCGCCAATGGTAACGCCCGGACAAACGGTCACATTGGCCCCAATCCATACATCACTACCGATAGTGATCGCCTTGGCAAACTCCTCGCCAGAAGCTCGCTCGACCGGGTCAAGCGGGTGACCAGCCGTCGCAATCACCACCCCAGGTGCCAACAAGCAGTTGTCACCAATGTGAATCGGCGCGCAGTCCAAAATGGTACACCCATGGTTGGCATAAAAGCCCTTCCCCACTTTGAGGTTGTAACCATAGTCACAGTTAAACGGCGACTCTATCCATGCATCGGTCTCCTTGCCCAACAGCTCATTAATTAACGCCTGGCGAGCGTCTTTATCTGTAGGGCATGTTTGGTTCAGCGCGAAGCAAAGCTTCTTTGCTTTTTGGCGGTCTGCGACAAGCTCTTCATCCCACGCTTGATACATCTCACCAGAGATCATCTTCTGTTTTTCTGTTAACGCCATGATTGGATCTGCACCTCATCAATCCGGCAATGCCGGCTAAAATAGAAGCCGATATTATTCCCTAGCGCTTTGGCTATTGCTCTTGTTACGCAGGTTTTCGTTGCCAAAAACTCGTGCAGATCACATTCGGCGTTAACATTTGGGAAAGTTCCCACACCAAGCAAAAACTACGTCAATACCCAACCAGAATCCATTCACTGTACAACTGACTCAAGCAGCCGGAGCAGCAAGCTACTATTCTCGCCTCAAAGAGGCCATCGATAGCCTCCCGCTTCATAGTAATCGATGACAATCCCTGGCAGCCTTATTGACAGCCTGATAAAGAATGTTGAAGAACGTGAACTCAGGCACGTTTTATGGAAAAGCAATTCCAATGAAATCACTGACTTTTTTATTCTTTTTTTGAAGTGTGCCTAGTTTTATTGACACTTTGCATGACAAAAGTCAAAGCCCGAAAATTCATTTCTGCATTCTTCAAATTAAGAAAAAAAGATGCTCGTTTTTCTTAATTTTGGCAAAAAGTGAGAATGTTTTTCTCCACAAGCTAGCACTATTATGCCTGCACAAAAGTTTCAACTAACATGGGCTGATTAAATGGTTGATGCTGCACTTCAATCTTGAGTTCCATTACATCAATCACTTAGCCCGTGCAGTAATAATAATAACCCTACATGGAGTAGCTATGAACACGCAAACAGAAACCCTTACCGGTGCCGCCGAACATCTCCCTCCGCATATAAAAGCAGGTATGACCGAATCGGAGTGGAAGCAAGCCATCAAATTCGACAGTGTGGATATCGGGTGGGTCGTCATGAGTATCGGCATGGCCATCGGGGCAGGTATCGTATTCTTGCCCGTCCAAGTCGGTATCATGGGCATTTGGGTATTTCTCCTCTCTTCTGTCATTGGCTATCCTGCCATGTACTTGTTCCAAAAACTCTTTATCAATACCCTGGCTGAATCAAAAGAATGTACCGATTACCCGGCAATCATTTCCGGCTACCTCGGAAAGAACTGGGGCATCGCCCTCGGTGTACTCTACTTCATCATGTTGGTGATTTGGGTGCTGGTCTATTCGCTGGCCGTTACTAACGACAGCTCTTCCTACCTCCACTCTTTCGGAATAACAGAAGGCTACCTGAATGAAAATGTCTTCTACGGTCTGGGCTTGATCTGCGTGCTATCGTTCATTGGCAGCAAAGGTGAGAAGCTGCTGTTTAAACTGTCCGGCTTCATGGCTGTCACCGTACTATCGCTGGTTGCCGTGATGGGATTGCTACTGGTCGCTCGTTGGGATTTCAGCAATATCCCCGCCGTTGGCGAGTTCCTGCCAATGTTCAAAGATGCCATCATTACATTGCCGTTTACCCTGACCTCAATCCTGTTTATCCAGTCACTGAGCCCAATGGTGATTTCATACCGCTCTCATGAGAAATCAATTGAAGTAGCGCGCTACAAAGCCACCCGCGCCATGAAGGTCGCCTTCAGCATTCTGTTCGTGATTGTATTCTTCTTCGCTATCTCGTTTACCTTCGCCATCAGCCAAGAGCAAGCCATGGATGCGATGAACAAGAACGTGTCTGCACTTGCTATTATCGCTCATTACTATTCAGGCAGCTGGGCGACAGTGGCTGGTATCGTGATAAACATCTTTGCTGTTGTCACATCATTCTTCGGGGTGTTTCTTGCTTTCCGCGAAGCGTGTAAAGGTTTGGCAATGAACCTCTTGCTTCGCAAGTACAAGGAAGAAGAGATCAACAAGGAATGGGTAAACAAAGGCGTCATCACCTTCATTATCCTGCTAGCATGGTCTGCGATTGCCCTGAATGCCCCCATTCTGTCTTTCACTTCCATCTGTAGCCCCGTATTCGGCTTGGTTGGATGCTTGATCCCAGCATACCTTGTGTACAAAGTACCCTCACTGCACAAGTACAAGGGGGCTGCGACATACATGATTATCGCAACGGGCATCCTACTGTGTATCTCGCCTATCCTGGCCTTCATCTGATATAACCCGTGACAACAAGCCCACAATCGCTACTCGCCTTGTGGGCTCTTTTCACACCGCCCCATCACGACACAGCTTCCAAAAATGCCAGCTCTCCTCCTCCACCCAACAAGAACAAACCGAAGTGACTCGCACAATGTAAAAATGCTTGCCTGTAACGCAGCCAGACAAACCCCTACTTCAGCAGAAATCAAAGCCCGTTATTAGTAAATAACCTCGCAAGAAATCAAATACTCGGTTTTTTAAGCTGGAAAATGAACGTAAATGAAGTTAATCAGACCATCCCAGCAGGCCTAACTCATCATCCCCAATCACTTTATAGTTAGTGGGTTTCAAATACATTGTGCTCGCAAATAGGGCTCATCATACCTATGACGCTCATGCACACCCTGAGTCATTTTGAGCGACACTGTCAACATCAGAAGTCACACAGGTCCAGCATGGAATAGCACAACACAGAGACTTAATTCTGAATTAAAGGAATAATGACATGTTGAAAAAGAACACTCTCGTTGCCCTGATAGGCTGCGCGATGACCGCCAGCAGCTTTGCTATGACTATCGAGCCGGATCCGAATACCCCAGGAGGCTATCTTGTCTTGCGCGCCGATGTACTGGCCACAGAGCAAGCTAAAACGGCTGATCCCATGTATGACATCTGGGCCAAGGCTCTGACTACCCTGCCCAATGACAAGGTGGAGGCCATCCTACCGGGCTTGGCTTCGAACCCGGCCAATGTGATCCGCGCCGAGAAAGTTTTTCCGGAAACTGAGTGGCACTACCTCACCCAGATGGCTGCCCCAGAATACACCTATACCCGATTCCTTCGAGCTATCGGTAAATTTCCAGCATTCTGTGGTGATTACACCGACGGGCGCGACGCCGACGCCATCTGCAAGAAGTCCATCATAACGGCATTCGCCCACTTTGCTCAGGAGACCGGCGGGCATATCGCCGTCGATAATACCTGGGATAACCCGCTCGGGCTGGAAGAATGGCAGCAAGCACTTGTGCATGTCCGCGAAATGGGATGGTCGGAAGGGCAACCGGGCTATACCACCGGCTGTGGCCAGAATGACTGGCAAAATAAAAAATGGCCATGCGCCGAGAACCAGGGTTACTTTGGCCGCGGTGCCAAGCAGTTGTCCTATCACTTCAACTATGGTGCCTTCTCTGAAGTCATGTTCGACGGCGATGCGACCGTACTACTCAATAACCCCGGCCTCGTCGCAGATTCCTGGCTTAACTTGGCTTCTGCCATCTGGTTCTTCATGACACCCCAGGCCCCTAAGCCTGCCATGCTCCATGTGATCGACCGGACATGGGTGCCTTCGCAGCGCGAGATCGATGCTGGCATCGGCTATGGATTTGGTACCACCATCAACATCATCAATGGCGGGATAGAGTGTGGCGAGCATAATGCTGATAAGGGGCAACCGGTAAACCGCATCCGTTACTGGGAAGGGCTATCCAACCACTATCAAATCGAAGTCCCCGCCGATGAGAAGAACACCTGCTGGCAACAAACTCCGTATGCCAGCTTGAACCTTCAAGGGGCAACCGATGTCCTTTATACCAACTGGGACGGTGACTGGACTTATCATGCCGACCGCCCTGGTGGCGTATCGTTCGAGTGTAAGCTGGTAGGCTACCAGACGGCTTACTCTGCTTTGGTTGAAGGGGATTACGAACTGTGCGTCTCCAACTTCTATGAGTCACACGCTAACTGGCCGGCAGTGAAGATTGTAGATCAACTGGACCCCGTTGATCCGCCGGAGCCACCTGTCGATGGCGACTTCCCTGCCTGGGATGTCACCAAAGTCTATCTGACCGGCGACAAAGTCAGCTACAAAGGCGCTAACTATGAAGCGAAATGGTGGTCTCAGGGCAACGAGCCGACCCAAGGCGATCCTTGGAAGCAGATTTAATTTTCAGTCTCAGCTCAAACAAACGCCCACCAACCGGTGGGCGTTTCAATGCAAGTTGGCGCTACATAAGAGGATTACCCCTTCACAGCGATCACTTCAATTTCTACTTTCGCATCAAGTGGCAGGCGAGCCACTTCCACACAGCTACGGGCTGGGCAGTTTTCACCAAAAAATGCCGCGTAAACTTCATTGACCGTTGCAAAATCGTTCAAATCCTTGACAAACACAGTCGCCTTCACGATATCCGCTTTAGTCATTCCGGCTTCGTTCACAATGGCTTCCACATTGGCCAGTGACTGTTTAGCCTGTGCTGCTACATCTTCTGGCATGGTGTTTGTTTCTGGATTCAAAGGAAGTTGGCCCGAGGTGATCAGCATATTGCCGAAGTGCTTACCTTGTACATATGGGCCAACAGCCGCTGGGGCATTCACGGTATTGATTGTTTGAGTCATCGTATTTTCCTTTTTGCGGTACTGGACTTAGTAAACATCAGTGGCGTCTTCACTAAGCCCTCATCTTGGATAGAAATATACCCAGCAACCAGGAGAATTTGTTTTCTTTGTTCTCTGCAAATTGTTTGAAAAGTGGAATATTTTTCTCCTACTAATCGTAACGCGTTAATTGCTATTCACTGTTAGGCCGCCCCAAATTGCGTTCGAAACCAGTTTCTCAAAGTAAGCACACTCTCTTCTCTGAGCTTTTCCGGCAAACAGACAAAATAGAATTCCTGATGAGGGTTCAATACCGGTTCGCCAACCTGTACCAGCATATTGTGCTTGATGTCATCCCGCACGAACTGTTTGTGGGTGATCAAGACCCCTAACCTTCTTATTGTTGCCTGTACCGCTTGCACCGAAGCGCTAAAGGTTAAGTTTTTCTGTTGGCTTGGCACCGCTAACTGATGGTGTTCACACCACACTTGCCAGTCATTTTGCCGACGTGGATTGGTCGCAAAAATAGCCGGGTATTTCGCCAATAGCTGTTGGGGCGTTGCCTGTTGGTTTCCTTCCAACAGGTGCGGGCTGCACACCATAATGAGTTCATCGTCACCCAGCTTTTCACAGTAATAGTCCTGCCACTCATCGGTCGTGCCGTGGAGCAAAGCCACATCAACCCCCTCCCTCTCCAAGTCAAAGGCATGGATGATGTTGGAAATACGGATATCAATATGCGGAGCGTATACGTTGAAGTCAGGAACGCGGGGGATCCACCAATGCAGCGCCAGGGAGTTGACCATATTCAAGGTAATACGATTACCTTGTGGCTTACGGGCAATCGCCTCACTGGCTTCGACAATCTGAGCCAAGGCTGGTGCGACTTTGCGGTAATACTTGCGCCCCACCGAGTTGAGCTCTACCCGCCGCCCGACCCGACGGAACAAACTTACATCAAGCTGAGCTTCCAAAGCCTTTATCGCTTGGCTAACGGCTGAATGACTAACACTCAATAACTCGGCAGCTTCCGTCATACTGCCGGTTTCTGCGACAGCGACAAATGCATAAATTGATTTTAGGGGAACCAGCTTTCTCATATGTAAGTTTTTCTAACAATTTCAGTCAGTATTACTCGCTTTTTTCCATCGTACAAGCAACCTAAAATCAAACCATATAAAGCCCTGGCGCAGTTCCAGTACTCAAAGGCATTCATGGCCAAAACCAGCCCTACCAGTAAAAAATACTGCCCTTTTTATTTAGAATTGGAGAACAAACACATGCCCACAGACCTCAGGCCTGTTCTTTTCATGCTGATCTCTACTTTGAGTCTGTCGCTCAATGGCCTAATGGGAAAATTACTGACTGACAGTTTCAGCATCGAAGTGCTCGGTTTCCTGAGATTCTTCCTTCCCGCTACAATCATGCTCTTGATGCTTAAAGCATCCGGCTGGGTTGTTCCTAATAAACACAATAGCCGTCCCATTATCATTCGTGCTCTGTGCGTAGTCGGTAGCCAGCTCTGTTTTCTGGCAACGTTGAACAATTTGACCTTGGTTGAAAGTGTGGTGCTATTCAGTACCGGGCCATTATTTATTCCAGTGTTAGAAAAACTGATGTATCGCACGCCTATTCAGGGTATCACTTTAATGTGTCTGACAATGACATTTTGCGGTGTACTGCTTCAGGCCGGAAATCCAGCAGGAATAGAATTACGGCCTGAGCTGCTCGTTGGCCTGGCTGCCGGTGGGTTCAATGCCCTCTCTCAAGTAACCTTGTTCAAGGGAGCTAAATCGGATTTGCCACCAGCGGCCCTTAATGGATGGTGCTTTATGCTGGCAGCATTCATCATACTCCCTGTCGCCACTATCAAGGTTTTCTCCGCTGGTAGCCTGCTGGTTGCCTCCAACCCTTTTGACAGCAATACGCTGATGGTACTACTCGCAACACTGGCAATTAGCATAGTCAGTACCCAAATGTTTCGCGCCAAAGCCTATAAGCTGGCCTTCTCTGGCTCCCAGTTGGCACCTCTGATTTTCACCAATTTGTTGTTTGCACTCATTTGGCAAGTGAGCTTTTTTGATGAAACCCTCAGCATAAATAAGGTGGCAGGAATTAGCCTCATCGCTCTGGCGACGGCCATCAATACCTTTGCCCCCAAATGGCTCCAGCAACACCGAGCAGCCGCTCACTAGAAAAATCCCCGGCAGGTACACTCCCGGGGATTGCCAGTGCGAGCCATTATCTCACTTTAGCTGGTTGAGAAGCCGCCTGCACTTCATCACTGGCCTTGGCGTAGCGATTAGCCAGAATGGCACAGTAGAAGATCTGGATTTGGTGGTAGAACATAATCGGCAGCAGCATCATACCCAGCATAGGGTTGGCACCAAAAATCACTTTCGCCATCGGCACCCCGGCTGCCAAGGTTTTCTTGGTACCACAAAACACAGCGGCAATTTCATCTTCCCGGCTAAAACCGGCCTTGCGGGCAATCCACTGCATGCTATGCACCACCACCAACAAGATTAACGTGGCTGCTAACAGCGTCATGGCCAAAGTACTAAAGGCAAAATCTGTCCAGATACCGTCCTTGACTGAATCGCTGAAGGCGTTGAAAACGATAAGCAGGATCACCCACTTGTCGATTTTGTTGATGACTGCCTTGCGCTTTTCCAAGAAGCGAAGCAGTACCGGGCGCAGCAACTGGCCGACAATCATTGGCAGCAGCAGCATGGACGAAATCGATACCACGGTATCAACAACGTCCATCTCGACCCCATCCATCCCCATAAACCACTGGATCAATAACGGCGTGATCAATACCCCCAGCACACTGGACAAAGATGCGTTGAAGATTGCCCCCGGGACATTGCCTTTCGCGGCGCTGGTCATGGCAACCGAGGAAGAAATCGTGCTCGGCAGGACAAACAGGTAGCAAAAGCCAAAGGCCAGCGCCGCCGGCATCAAGGCATGGAAGATATTGCCGAAAATCAGCCAGAGCAGAGGGTAAGCGACAAAGGTTGCGCTCTGAACGAAGATATGCAGCTTCCAGTTGGTGATACCCGCCCTGATCGCCTGCGGCGACAGGCCAATACCATGGAGGAAAAAGATAACGGCAATCCCCACGGCGGTCACTTTATCCAAATGGAGTACCCCACCCGACTGCCCGACCGAGGGCATCACTGCAGCGAGCGCCACCGCAATCAGCATTCCCGTTAGAAACCATTCTTTTCTAAAGTAATTTATTACTTGTTCAATCACTTGACTCACCTTTCATACCAAACTTCAACCTTCCCCACCTCAGCGAGATTGATGTGGCAACATGCCATCGGTTGGCAACTGTACGGTAATAGGATACGCTGGTCATGATTTCCTGCTATCGCAAATAAGATAACTTTTATCGGTAACAGGACAAAGCAACCTAAATTTTTATTCGCCAACCAAGATGGAAGGCTCGGCATGAGCAAGCAGACAAGCATCAAACTCCAGAGGCAGTACCGGCCAGTACCTTCGCTATCGGCACTTCCCCGCCCGGTCTATGCCCGTGTCGAAAACTGGCAGCAGTCGGGCAGCCAGACCCACTGGCATAGCCATGACTGGGGGCAATGGTCTTATGCCGTTGAAGGCATGCTCATCGTCCATACCCAGCAAGGCCAATATGTTGCTCCGCCACAGTTTGCGATTTGGATCCCCGAGGGAATCGAGCACAAAGTGATTTCCAACGGCGCCGCGCAAATGCGCAGCCTGTATATCGAGACCAGTTCGCTCGCCGAAATAGAGTGGCGCAGTCCTAGGGTGTGCAGTATTACACCTTTGGTCCGTGAACTGACTCTCCAGTTCTGCACTCTTCCGGCCAATTATGATTGTGGCGGTGCTGATGGCCGATTGGCACAGGTGCTGATCGACCAAATTGCCTGTCTGCCACCCGCATCGACCCAATTAACCATGCCCAGCGATAAGCGACTTACTACGCTTTCCGAGCACCTCCAGCAGCACCCAGAAGAGCCAAGGGACATCGAGCAGCTCGGCGAGCTCGTTGGTTTGTCAGGACGAAGTGTCAGCCGGCTATTCAAGCAGCAAACCGGACTGACCTTCCAGCAGTGGCGCCAGAGGGCGAGACTGTTAGAAGCATTGAACAAGCTGGAGTCGGGCCATGCCGTCACCCGCGTCGCCCTAGAATGTGGTTACGACTCCGTGTCTGCGTTTGTTTCTATATTCAAAAAACAATTTGGTGTGACCCCGGGAAAATACCTGCGCCGAGAATAACGATTCGCTCGCGGCCATTGCGGCAGCCAACTAGTGCAAACACGCTATTCGTATTAGTCTTTAAAGACCTTACAGTAAAAGGCGCTGACAATGACGACCAGCAAGGAAATCCATTGGCCTGAATATTACCACCCAAAGAATGCGCAATTGCATGTCAGAAACAAAACGCTCATTTCCGCCGAGGCCGAAACCATCTGGTCATGTCTCATCCATGCCCCATGCTGGCCGCAATGGGGACGAGCCCAAACCTCGGTTCAGATCCTCAATGGCGATGGTGTGGAGCTGCACAAGGGCACAATCTTTCGCTGGAAAGCCCGCACCCTGCACTTTGATTGTACGGTGGTAGAGTATCTCCCCCATAAGCGGATCGCCTGGAAAGGCAAATGCGGTGATGTCGACATGTACCATGCTTGGCTGCTGGAGCCCACCGACAAGGGCTGCCTTATCTTGACTGAGTCGACCCAACGCGGCGGCATGACTTGGCTGACCAAGTTTTTCACCAGCCGCAATATCCATTCCTACCACCGCAGATGGCTGGATGAACTCAAGCAGCAACCAGAGTGCAAAAAACACAAAAAACAAGACTAACAATGGCCGAGATACACAAACTCGATATTGAATAGCAGCCGTCTGAGTTTAATCCAGAGAAGGTTTGTCAGTTGAGCCTTTTTCTACCTGCATTCAGCAACATATCATAGAAACATTTTGCTGCCGGGCCTGTTTTCACGCCTTTGGGTAAAGTCAGGTGCAACGGCACTTGATAACGTTCGGCGTTTTCTATGCTGAGTACTACCATGCTGTCACCAGCACGGCTTTTTACGATGTGCTCTGGTAAACGACAGAATCCCACCCCCTGCTCAACGGCTCGAAAAGCATGGTCGAAATTATCGACCGTGATTCGCTGGCGAGATTTCAACCAGCCAATATCTTGCTTACTGTTTCTATCACGTTCACCGCCTAAATCACGGACCACAATCTGGCTGGTGGTAGAGAGATCGCCAAAGCAAAGTGACGTTTTTTGTGCCAGAGGATGATGTGTAGCGATAACTGGAACCATGGAAATCACCCCAAAAGCTTCAGCAGGGTAGTTGGTAACCGGCAGATTAATGATAGCGATGTCCGCTTGCTCGCTAGTAACCATTTCTTGGGTCTTAGACAGCGAGGTTTCCACAACCTGAATCGACGTCGTGCTGTTTTGCGACAAGTATTCCGCCATCGGGTGATATAGCCATGCCGGATCACAAAGGTGATCGATAGCAATCGTGATTTCAGACTCTATCCCTTTGGCTATCTGTTCGCTCATCACCTCCAAATCACGCGCCTGCTCAAGCATGGCATTGGCCCTGCGCAGTAACGCCTGCCCCTCCTCCGTGAGAACGGCCCTTCGCTTTTGCACTTCTACCAATGAAACCCCTAATTGTTCTTCGAGTTTTTTCACCGCATAGATAAGCGTGGTATGGCTTTTGTTCAAGTTGGTGGCCGCTGCCTGAATACTGCCAGCACGATCAATCTCCTGCAGCGTCAGCCATTGATCGAGAGTGGTCTTTAATCTCATATGTCTAAATATTCCACATTTACCCGCAATATTATGAACTTTTCTGTTGGTTTTTTATAGATCAGAATGATCCCACAATTTAAAACGAAGCCGATGAAGCTGGCTTGTTCCAATGTGGAGATATAACAATGGCGAAACTACTACAGGTTGATTTTGAGTTTAGCGGTCCGTTTGGTAAAGAACTGTCCAGTGCATTAGCTGGCCTTGCCGAGTCAATTAACAATGAACCGGGCATGATCTGGAAGATCTGGACAGAGAGTGAAAACGATCAGCTAGGTGGCGGTATCTATCTGTTTGAAGACCAAGCGAGTGCACAGACATACCTAGATATGCACACAGCTCGTTTACAGCAAATGGGGATCAATAAAGTTCGGGGGAAGATTTTTGACATCAACCAACCGCTAACCTCAATAAATGAAGGCCCGGTCAATCAGTGAGGCAACGATGAACAACAAAACCTTTTTAACTCTGCATGGCGCAATTTACCTCGTCTTTGCCCTGGCGCTGTTCTTTGTACCTGGCCTAATGTGGCCAATGTATGGTGTCGAGCTCAATGACCAATATGCGTATTTCCTCTCGCAGCATACCAGTATCTTTCTCGGCGGAATCGCCGCAGTCAGCCTGATGCTCAGAGACATTGCGCCCAGTGCAGTGGCAAGAAGACTGTTTGCCGCTTTACTGGTCAACAACGCTCTCGGTGCCATAATTACTGTTTATGCTGGCGTTAAAGGGATATTTACTGGCTTCGGCTGGAGCGATCCCGCTTTCTTTACCCTGCTTTCAGTACTGAGCTACCTACAACTGAAAAAACAGTAGGCTATCACCCTCGTTGCCGAGCACATATGCTCACAGCATAAACGCTTTGACCATCGAACCCACTACCTTTTCGGTAGTGGGCAGCCCCAAGGAGACAGCGGTTCGCAAGCAAGAGTAACACCTTCACCATCATCGGTACTTGCAAGCATTATTTAAGATGAAGAAGGCTTCAGCGCCAGCACCTCATCAATATCACTTGCGCTGTGGCGTTCTGCCACCTGCTCCCACTCTTCCCCCCAGGTGCGGTTGACCATTCGGCCCCGCTGGACAGCTGGACGAACCTCGATTTCTTTCGCCCAACGTACGACATGGGTGTACTGCTCGACTTGGAGAAATTCCGCCGCATCATACAGCTTGCCAAGCACCAGATTGCCATACCACGGCCAGATTGCCATATCGGCGATAGAATACTCATCACCGGCCACAAAGGCGTTGTCTGCAAGCTGCTTGTCGAGTACATCAAGCTGGCGCTTGGCTTCCATGGCAAAGCGATCAATTGGATATTCAAGTTTCATTGGCGCATAGGCATAGAAATGGCCAAAACCGCCACCGAGATATGGTGCAGAGCCCTGTAGCCAGAACAGCCAATTCATCACCTTTGTTTTGGCGTCGAGCTGTTGGGGAAGGAAATGGCCAAACTTCTCAGCCAGATAAAGCAAGATTGCCCCAGACTCAAACACATTAATCGGCTTTTCTACCGAGTAGTCGACCAGCGCGGGAATTTTAGAATTGGGGTTGACCTCGACAAACCCAGATGAAAACTGCTCACCATCGCCGATGCGCACCAAATGCGCATCATACTCGGCTTCTGATACCCCAGCAGCCAGCAACTCCTCCAGCATGATGGTGACCTTCTGGCCATTCGGCGTACCCATCGAGTAAAGCTGCAAGGGGTGAGAGCCGATAGGCAAATCCTGCTCATACCTGGCCCCTGCATCAGGCCGGTTGATACTCGCCCACTCTCCCCCATTTTCATTGTCGTACGTCCATACTTCAGGCGGGTTATATTCAGCCCCCATACGCTCATCCTCGCTTGCTTAATAGCACAACACCCAACTCAGCAATATCACCGCAACCGCCGCACCATTTGCCGTCGCTTAACACAACCGTTGGCCAAGTGTTTAGCATAACGCAAAACTCTTGATTTGCTATCCGCAGTCAAAGCGATTGAGAGACTCGGCTTTAACAAACAAACACCAGCCGACAACATGTGAAATGAGATTTGATTCTGAGGAAGATAAGTATAGTTGCATCCCTTTTATGATATACTTTCAGCCCTTTAGCAAATCGAATAAGCAAGTTTCACCATGGCAAATATCAGAGATGTCGCAAAAGAAGCCAATGTTTCCGTCGCTACTGTTTCTAGGGTAATCAACAGGCTGCCACACACTAGCAAGACAGCGATTAAAGCGGTTAATGAGGCGATGAAAAAGCTTGGCTATAACCCGACAGAAAAAAGCAAGTCTTCCAATGCCCACTCTGCGCATTCCATTGGTGTCTTAGTTGCCGATGTATCGAATTCATTTTATGGTTTGATGGTAAAAGCGGTCGATAAAGTGGCAAGGGAGCAAAAGCGCCAGATCCTCATCAGCCATGGTTACCATAATGCAGACTATGAGCGTGAAGCGATAGAACTGCTGGTTAAAAATCGCTGTGAATCTCTCGTTGTGCATGCCAAGGGCTTAAGTGATGAAGAACTCATCAAGTTTGCCGATCAAATCCCTGGCTTGGTGATCATCAACCGTCATATACCCGCCATAGCCGACCGTTGTATTTCACTCGATAATGTCAAAGGCAGCTATCAAGCAGTGAGCTACCTTATTCAGCAAGGCCATAAGAATATTGGCTATCTTGCATCAAGCCATAACATTGATGATTCCATTGACAGAAAAGCAGGCTTTAGACAAGCGCTGGTAGATAATAACCTCAAGTACTCCGATGCCTTAGTTGTGTCAGGCGAGCCCGATGAAGCCGGAGGAGCGGAGGCGATGAGTAACCTGCTCGCTAAGAACCTGCCAATTACTGCAGTAGCAACCTACAACGATTTTATGGCCGCCGGCGCTATTTCAGTCCTGAGAGCCAATAATATTCGTGTGCCGGAAGACATCTCAATTATCGGTTATGACGATGCCGGAATTGCGACCTACCTTCAGCCACAACTGACAACAGTCCGCTATCCAATTCAAATCATGGCTGAGCAAGCAGCGATGCTGGCAATCGAGTTGGCATCAATGCAAACGCCCGATGATGCGGCAAACAATGTCTATATTCCGACCTTAGTTCCAAGAGACTCTGTCGCCAAACAATAAAAAAAGTCCGCTATTTGATAGCGGACTTTTTATTAACTGGCAGTACTAGTGGTTATAGCGTTGCCACGAAAGTGACTGTCGAACGCGGAGGTACGACATACTCGGCGTCTTTCTTCGCCAGGGCGACTTCTTCGAGATCGTATTCCTTGTTCGTTACGTAAGTTGTCAGTTGGCTGATTTTGGCCTCGTTGCCAATATCAAGATCCACACCTTCCGCTGTATCTCCCATATTGACCATCACAACGACCAACTCTTTGCCTTGTGGTGAAAGATAGGCTGACGCCATAAGCCCTTTCAAATCATCATAGCCACCAAGCTCCACTCGTTGATAGCCTGGACGGATGAATCGGCTGTAGTTACCCACAGTCCACATCATTTTGGAATCTTGAACCGTATTAGCATCAAGCGAAGGCGCAATTTTCACCATACCATCTTTATAATCGTAAGGGGTCAGACCCAGCCACCAATGCCAAGCCGATGCATTCAACCTGGTTAGGTCGCGGTGAATGATCCTGCCGACATGCAATGCGTAGTCCATGTCATTGACATCAAAACCATGACCGTCAAAATCACGGACGCCGCCCGCGCCGCCAAGAATACTCATTTCACTCATCCAGATTTGGGCATCTGGCGATACTGCCTTGACGTTGTCGTAGGTCATATCACGCAGTTTACCGAGGCGATCTGACCAACCATCAGAGAAATAGCCATGCAACGAGATCTGGTTGCCGATAATATCGCGGATTTCCTCATCACCAAGTAATTCATCAATATAGTTGCGGTATAAACCGACCCCACGAGAATTCATTCCATTGGTCTGCGATGAGCCATTAAAGTTGCGTTTATAGGAGTCGCGCAATGCCGCGGTGTATTCCACAACCTCACCACCATCGATATGGATATCGGCACGCAGCCCTGCATCGGTTAGCTTCTTATCCAAGCTTCGATAAACCGCTTTCACTTCCTTCATGTTATAGCGGTTCCCCTCTTGGGTTTGCCCCTCCCATTCCCATGTTGGCTCGTTAATCGGACTGATATAGTTCACCGGCACGCCCACTTCATCACTGCGAAGGTAAGTCAGCACATCAACAAGGAAGTCTGAAAAATCATCAACATGCTCTGGTTTTAGGTTTGTTGAACCCACACCATCTGCCGCTGTCGGGTGCGCCAGGCCATTTTTGGTCAAGTAATACGGTGGGCTATTTGAAAACGCGATAAAGTTATTCACGCCCCGCTGGTGAGCCTCTTGCATGAAGCGGATTTGACCTCGCTGCTTAGTTGGGTCGATCTCACCACCTTGCTCAGGAACGAGTAGCTCGGCCCGACGTAATGGGTCACGGATGAAGCTCTCCGCGCCCTGCTCTGCACTACCTGCACCGATATTAAAACGCCATGCTGATAAGCCAATACCTTTATCAGTGGAAAACAACATATCAGCTAGGTTAGCAATCGCCTGTTCATTGCCTTCAGACTGCCATTTGTTAATCGCAGGGTTGATAGACCAGGCATCCGACGCTCCGAAACTGTGGATGGTCTGCTTAGTGTCATTAATATCAATATCGAGCGTTGAAGCAAAGCCAGGTGCAGACAGTACTGAAGCAACTGCCATGGACAATAATAATTTTTTCATTTTTTATCTCGGGTACTATTTATTTTCAATGAAGAGCATCATGTATTAAAAGCTACGACGATAGGCCAACTTTACGAAAAAGTAGTCATCCGTCCACTGCTGCTGATTCCAATCATTCTCGAAGTTCTCTTTATCTTCCGTTTGATAATAGGTTTCAAATAATAGTTTTGATTTATCGTCGAGCTTATAATCTCCCCATAAACCAGCACGTATTCTCAGCTCATCCTTATTCCCGTAGCCCACACTTTCGGCTTCACGATGGAACGTGTAGCGCACAAAAGGGGTTAATGTCAGATCATTGAATCTTTGGGTATAATTTACGCGTAGCTGCCATTCAACTCGCTTATTTTCTTCCCAGTACCGATTATCATCACCATAATCATTCTGCTTGCTTACTTCACTGTATAGCGTTGTTTGTAACGTTTTATCCCAAGACAGATGGGTGCGCAGGCCAAAATCTAGCTCATGGTAGTAGTCCCAGTAGTCCTCTCTGCGATCGTTATTGGCAGGATCTTGGCAACCGTTCTCACCGACACAATCCTCTCCTCGAGGGCGATTGTGGGTGCCGACAGGAGCAATAAACCCGTCAAGGATCAGTTCGTAGTCCTCGGCTAGGCGATACGCCATGTTATTGTAGAATCTATATTCGGTACGACGCGTATCATTGGCATACATCTCGTTACGTATTTGAAATTTCGGTCCCCACCAAAGACCAATATCTTCGTACCATTCAGACAAGCCAATTGCTAGATCCTGACGGGCACGGTTATTCCAAGTTCGCTCATCACTCTGGTCCATATGACGATAACTAAAGTTAGCGTATAAAAACAACGATGAATCATCGACTGGATTAAATTCGAAGGCAACGTATGGCACATGGTTCGTACGCTGAGGCTGGTCCCCCCAATCTTCATATTCACTACCGATTTCAACATAAGCCGAATATGCAGATGTCGATGCAAGTAACGAAGCACAAGCTAAAAGTGTAGGGCTACTAAGGTGTTTCATAATTTTCCCTTTATATTGTTATTTATACTGCTGTAATTTTTTCAACGACCATACGCTGGTATTCGCCGTTTAACTTATATGTTTTGACGTAGATAAATGCACTCATTGCGACCAACAATGTCGGAATACCAATCATCAAGATGCGCAAGCCAAGAATTGTTTCAGCTGCCTGCTCAACATTCGGAACGTAGCCAATCATGGTAAGTCCGATACCCACGAAAAAGCCTGACAGGGCCCCGGCGAATTTCACCAACATAGTCTGAACCGAGAAGATAATACTTTCGCTGCGGTGGCCAGTTTTATACTCACCATAATCCACAACATCTGCCAGCATAACCGTTGAAAGACCATTGGATAGACCGCCACCGAATTTCAATGCCGCACCGGCGACACCAACCAAAATGCCATTTTCTGGCGCGAACAGGCCAGTAAAAATAAGTACTACGCTACAGAGCATTGGGAAGCCACATGCCACCAACCACATATGCTTTCGATTAATGATGTTACACAAGCGAGGGAATAAAAATACACCGGCAATTTCAGCCACACCCGAAAGTAGTGCAAACATCGGGAATAAGTCTTCTCGACCAATAGCATAAGTAAAGTAGTAAATAGCAAATCCACCAACCAGCTGGATGGCAATATTAAAACTTAAGACAACGCCGATGAGAGATTTAAGCTGGTCGTTTTCACTAATAATCTTCTTCACATCATGAAGACTAAATTTTTCGGTGGTAACTTTTTTATCTTTTATGACTTCTTTGACATTAAAGAAAGTAATGAGCGCACTGGCAATAAACGCAACGACAATTGCAAGACTCAAGTATAAAAAGCCACTGCCTTTGTCTTCACCACCAAAGAAACCAACCACATAGAGGCCATAAGTACCCATTAACATCCAAGCAAAGCTGGCAAACAGGCGCGGCCATACCACCAGCCTTTCACGCTCTGCCCGTTCTTTCGACATGGATGGAATCATCGACCAGTATGGAATATCCATGATGGTATAGGTAATACCCCAGAGTATATAGGTAACCGTGGCGTAGACATATAAAGCCATCCCCTCAAAGTAATGGGTGCTAAACACCATCACCAGAAATACCGAGTTGACTAAGGTGCCAATGACAATCCAAGGCCTAAATTTACCAAATCGTGAACGGGTATTATCTACCACCATTCCCATAATAGGGTCTGTTACGGCATCAACAAACCTGGCGACTAAAAATAGCGTACCGACAAATGCCGCAGGAATACCAGCAACATCGGTATAATAAAACATCAGGAATATATAAATAATCGAACAAGCAAAGTCTTTACCTAAAGCCCCTAAGCCATAAGACACTTTAGTTTTTAACGATATTACGCCTTCAGACATAATGTAACCTTTGTTATATGGATTGAAAATACGCCTGCCTATTTCTAGGCAGGCAGTTTTGTTTATTTATTATTTCAAAGTGATAGCCCACTGATATTCAGGCTGTTCTAGTCGATATTTCGGTAGTACACTCGGCGTCCAAGAATCATCACCGCCAAGCCCCATATGGAAACCATCAATATACACATACAAGCCATCATGCGGCTGAAGCTCGAAGGTATGTTTGGCTTCGGCTAATTGCTGTTGTCCATATTTCGAGACACTGAAATGGAATTGCCCACCAACTTCGACCGTACCAAGCTGCAGGCTGGTACAATCGCAGCGCAACCCATTATCGCTAGGGAAAATATATGGCGTATGCATCTGTGTTAATGGCTGTAGCCAACGGCCAATGTCAGCACTTGCCTTGCGATCCGGGTAATTCTCGTGAGGACCCCGCCCTTGCCACATGACTTGCTCAGGTGCGGTATTCAAGCGCATCACGGCGCCTATACGCGGCATCGGAGGCAAAGCCGGATCCAATTTGACATCAATATTTACTCTCACCTCACCATTCCCGACAAAATGCCATGTCCAGCAGGTAGTGATTAACAAGTTGCCCTTGCTCGAGTAGCCATGATGGGCAATCACTTCACCTCGCTCTGGCAAAACCTCCAGTGACAGACAACGATGGCTCAAGTCAAACAGTCCAGCCTGCTGCCAACGAACCACCCAGGCATTTGGGTCTTGGTAGTCCACTTCACTGATACCGATATCATTATCTATTGGAGCGCGGAAGAAATTGTCAACCAAAGGTGAAAAGAGCTGCGGTACCTGATCCTTCTCCCACTGCGTGAGCAAACCTGTCGATTTACAAATCTCCCAACTCTGCCCTGCCGACATCACTTGCCAGCTTGTCTCTGTTTCGGTAAAAGCAGCATTGCTTGAGCTCTTAGACACGGCAAGTTCACTCGGCAACTTCTTAGGCAGAGCACATTGATGCTGGGCAACCGTATGGTTCGCTGGCGACCAACGGGTTTCACCGCGTTGCACCACCGAAATATCAAGGTAGGCTTGCTGAGACATATCAACAGACTGCTCGGCCAGCACATATTCACCACAGCTATTTGGTGCCAGATGCAAGTCCTGCTCACCCGCTGTAATTACTTCACCTTCGCTATGGATTTTCCATGAAAGGTAATGGTCAGCTGTTGCCACAAATAAGTGCTCGCTGTGCACCTTGACAGTAAGTGGCTGGAAACTAACAACCTCAAACTGGAAAGGCTGGTGTACTCGCTTGGCCTCAAGTAGTGAAGGGTGAGGAGTGCGGTCGGGGAATACCAGGCCATTAATGCAGAACTGGCGGTCATTGATTTCATCACCGAAATCCCCCCCATAAGCCCAGTACTGCAGGCCATCATCACTGGTTTTTTCCAAGCCCTGATCGACCCAGTCCCAAATAAAGCCGCCCTGAAGACGCTTGTGTTTCCTAAAGCAGTCCCAGTATTCCTTATAGCCCCCTAAGCTATTACCCATCGCATGGGAGTACTCACAAAGAATAATTGGCCGGTTTTCATTTGGTAACCCCACCCACTTTTCTAGAGACCACTTGGGATCATCGCTATGACCTTGCTCTTGATCGCGGTCGGTTCTCGCATACATTGGGCAAATAATATCGGTCGCGGCGGTATCGGAGCCTCCTCCCTCATATTGGATCGGGCGGGATGGGTCACGACGTTTAGTCCACTGGTACATCGCATCATGAGCAGCACCATAGCCAGACTCATTGCCTAGCGACCAGATAATAATGCAGGGGTGATTGTAATCCCGCTGTACCATGCGGATCATACGTTCAAGAAACGCATTCGCCCAGAGAGGATCATCGGCCAGATACCTCATTGGAGAAACACCATGGGTTTCAATATTCGCTTCATCAATTACATACAACCCCAGTCGATCGCAAAGGGAGTATAGGCCTGGCTGATGAGGATAATGAGAACAACGTACTGCATTAAAGTTATTCTGCTTCATCAACTTAAGATCGTGCTCAACCATTGCTAACGGCTCAGCATGGCCTTTGGTCGGATGATGTTCATGCTTATTGACGCCGCGGATCACCAATGGCTTACCGTTCAGGCACAGTTGCCCATCCAGCACTTCAACCTTTCGGAAACCCACGTCATAAGCTTCACTTTCGACATCACCGCCAACTGGATCAACCAAGGTTACAACCACACGATACAGGTTAGGCTGTTCCGCGCTCCACTTTTGAGGATTGCTAACGTCTAATTTGAGCATGCATCGGTCTTTGTATGCTCCCCTTTCATCGATTGGCTTCGTTCCCATCACCATGCTTTGGGTCACAACGACACAGTCATCGCTATCGTAAAGCGTGGCGCGAACCGAGTGATTATCAGCACAGTTAGCCTGTACCTCGACTTTCAAGCTGCCATCAAGGTAATTGGCATCTAAGTCGGGGGTAACATTGACGTCTGATATATGGGATAACGGTTTATTGAGCAGTTTTACTGAGCGGAAAATACCGCTCAACCACCACATGTCCTGCCCTTCCATATAGCTACCATCACACCAACGCATAACCATTACAGCAAGGGTGTTAGTTCCTTCAATCAAGTAAGACGACAGGTCAAATTCAGCTGGCAAACGACTGTCTTGAGAATAGCCAACCCAGCGCCCATTACACCAAAGTGAGAACGCACTATTTACCCCATCAAACACGATGCGTGTTTGTGTTTTCTCCTGCCAGCCTGATGGCACGTTAAAGGTTCGATAGTAACAACCTGTTGGATTGTCTTCCGGCACAAGAGGAGGGTTACACGGAAAAGGGTATTTTACATTGGTATAAATCGGGCGGTCGTATCCTTGCAGCTGCCAGTTACCTGGAACAGTAATTTTACTGCTCTCTGCGAGACCTTGCTTATGCCATTGTTCCGGAACACTTTCTGGCGATTCGAACAGCGCAAAATCCCATTCACCATCGAGCGGCATTACGGATGAGCTGGATGAATCTTTCAATGCTGCTTGCTCGGAGCGCCAGCTAAATAAAGGGGCATGCCCTTTCAAGCGGTTGATCCCCGTCACTTCTGGCGACTGCCAAATTTTATGTCCTGTCGTATTTAACATCATACTGCCTAATTAATACCGAATGAAACTTGCAAGAATACTAACCACATACCGGAACAAAAGAAGTGATCAACCGCACATAACTGTAACTGTTACAGTAAAATATTCATTGAGCAGCAAATAAAGCACAGTCACGTAATCAAGAAAAAAACACACAAACGAATACAAAACAATCAATTACCACATCAAAAAGCCATAAAAAGCACAAATAATCGACAAACATGCTGTTCTTTCCATTCCAGACATCATGGCACTTGGGATATTGAAGCCAAGCCACAAACTGATACCACAGGAGGTGTTACAGTTTTTGTTACAGTGATTGTTGCAGGATAAGTGTTACATCACATCGAGGTAATACCCTAGGCTTCTAAATCAGATCTCGATGGGGCAAGAGGCAGTAGTACCAGCAATTGCTACCCAGAACAGCCCCTAAACAACAATGAAAAGAATGGAGTGGCATGTCATCGTCACTATCAACCGTAGATAACGATTAATTACCACAAACAATGGCTCTGCTATTCCTGGTTATTTTAGTTTTCATGAAGTCGTTACCTCCAATAACTTGCTTACTCAAGAATGTTAGTGATAGGTAAATTCATTAATGTACAAGTAATTCTGGAAATAATTTCTCACTTATATATCGACGTTCTTTCTATCACTTTCGCAATTGATATATTTACATACATAAAAGCAATAATAGCTAGCAAATACAGCTTGTTCACTAATCAATATATTAAATATATACGCTAGGAAAAGTAATGGCAGAACATTATAGTCAAGCTTATCGGACACTAGTACAAAGTACTTTTGGTCCAACCGAAAGTGATATAAATAACTTTATCTCATGCTCAAGTGTTTCAGAATGGGTTGAAAGCCAAAAAAAACTAACTCCGACTTCATGGCAAAGTCTTTTCGAGTACCAGCAAGAAAACCATTCTAAGCCCGGTTGGACTGACGTCCACCTGAATTGTAGTTGGATGTACATGACCGTTGAAAAGAAAGATATTTTACGTCAGCGTATCGCCTATATCTTCACGCAGTTATTCGTTGTCAGCAAAAGAGTACCGACCTTAAGCAGCCATGATAAGAAAGTTGCTTTTGCTCATTACTATGACCAATTAGCCAATAATTGCCTCGGCACGTTCAGAACCACGCTTGGTGCTATGGCTCAGCACGCGGTCATGGGTGAGTTTTTAACTTACCGAGATAACAACTATGTCGAAGGAAAAAGCCCTGATGAGAACTTTGCCCGTGAGATTTTACAGCTCTTCACCATAGGGCCATATTTACTCAACCTGGATGGAACACCTGTAATGGACAACCTTGGTCGAGAAGCCCCAAGTTATAGCCAGCAAGACATTGAAAACTTAGCCCGCGTATTTACCGGCTGGAAGCTTGATGACAGTGACTGGCTCAAGCCGATGATCGATAGCGGGACGCACGATCCTGACAGTAAAAGTGTATTTGGATTGGAAATCCCTGCCGGATTGAGTGCCAAAGATGAAATGCATCTGGTGCTGGATATGCTCAGCAGCCACCCAAACACCGCACCATTTATTGCCAAATTTTTCATCAAAAAAATGGTCACTGCAAATCCGAGTCCGGACTACGTCAAACGGGTTGCGACAGAATTTAACCGTACCAACGGCGACATGTCGGCCACTATCACCGCGATTCTAGATGATCAAGAAGCGCAGCTCGTGGGCGGAAAATATGGTGGAAAACTGCGTGAACCAGAAATTGTATTTATCCACGCACACCGTGCTTTGGGCATGCAGCGAAAAACGGGGCAATTAATTTGGGATAATTTGTATTCATGGCGTGGGCAGCGTTTCTGGCCAATGGCTGCACCATCGGTATTTTACTATTACCAACCAGATGACTCGCCGACTGACGGTAATTTCGATAATCATGCTAGTCCTGAATTTGCCGTTTATAACTGGATAGATTGCCACTACTACCATGACCAAATTCGTCGGGCTTGTCATCAACACGGAATAGAGTATGACTTTTCTGAGCTCAAATCCTTATTCGAAAACTTCGAGGATGATGCACTGATTGATAAACTCGATCAGCAGCTATTTGGCTATACCATGCCAGAAAAAGTTCGGTCAGCTGTACGCAAGTACCTCATAGCAACACCCAGCAACCGAAATAGCAATACCAGACTGTGGCAGCTATTTATCCAATTAATCTTTTCACCTACATTTCACACCCAGGGTTAAGCTATGAAACTATCTCGACGAAATTTTATTAAATCAAGTATCAGTGGTATTGGCATCTCTACCCTGGGAATGAGTAGCCCCCTAGCCCAAGCTTTCGGTACTTGTGAACCCAAACAATACCGAGCTCTCATCGCAATTAATTTGTCGGGCGGGAATGACGGCTTTAATATGTTTATCCCACGAGAGACAGCTAGCTATCACGAATATTCCATAGCCAGAGCAAAGTTGGCGATCTCGATTGACGACATCATTCCGCTGTACCTAAACGATGACCCCAACCAACTTGGCCTGCATCCGGCTCTGGCCCCGCTGCAACCTTTTTTCGATCTGGGGCTTGCCGCTCCTGTCGTAAACACAGGTCCACTGTTACAACCAGTGACAAAGACACAGATTCAAAATGATCCATCATTGCTGCCCGACAAGCTCTATGCACATAACTATCAATCGCAAATAGTTCAAACCAATACAGGGGCAACTCTCAAACAAGACGGCTGGGGCGGCGAAGGGCTTGACTTAGTGCTAAGTAGCCTTAGTGACACTTCGTCGATGTACTCGATGTCATCATCGTCAAATATATGGGCGTATTCAAGGAACATCACGCCCAACCTGTTGGGTAACTCCCTGCCACCAAACTTCAACTTTGATGGCCACCAACAGGCGGAAGATCTATTCAATGACCTCCGTAAAACAGACTCAGTAGACAGCAATATTCACCGCCAGTTTTTCAGCACTGAAAGCCTCAGGGCTCGCGAACAATATGCGCTTTTCAGTGGCATTATCTCTGATGATAATGACCTTGGTTTTCCTAGCTCCGACTTTGGCAAGCAATGTCGCCGTGTCTACCAAATGATCAAAGAGCAAGCTCAGTTATCACAAGCCGTTCAATGCTTCTCCCTCAATCTAGGAGGGTTTGATACCCACTCAAATCAACTAAAGTATCAGCACAACCTATTAGACACCCTCGCAACCAGCCTGGCCACCTTATTTAGCAAGCTTAAGGATGACGGACTGGCCGACAATGTCACGGCCTTTACATTTTCTGAGTTCGGCCGAACCTTAGAACCAAATGACTCTGGCACAGACCATGGCTGGGGGAGTAATCACCTGGTTATGAGTGGGGACTTGAACGGCGGCCAAGTATTTGGCCAATGGCCATCACTCGTGGTTGATGGCGAGCAATCACTCAGTCGCGGTCGAATGATCCCAACCCTCGCCAGTGATCAGCTTCATGCCACGCTTCTCAACTGGTTGGGGGTGTCGAGTGATGGCCTAGACTACCTATTCCCTGCTCTGGAAAAATTTAACCCGCAGTTACTCCCGCTATTTACAAGCTGCGGCGGCGGGGTCGATGATTATCAAGTGATCCCGCAATCCATTGAAGCCGAACAACAAAAAGATGATGAGCCGCCTATCCATGCGGTTGATGGGCAATTAGCAACCAAGTGGTCGGCCAAAGGACTCGGGATTCCCTTTACCTTACATTTCGACAAACCACACCAGCTTCACACCTTGAAAGTGGCGCAAAACAAAGGAGACCAACGTCAGTACTTCTTTACCGTCGAATATAGCGAGGACGGAACGGTATTTAACAGGCTCACCGAAATCATTACGCCGGGAAATAGTGATCTGCTCGTTGAACTACCTTTAGGGAGTGTTTCGGCCCAAAGTATCCGCTTAGTCTGTAACGGCAACAACGACCCAGACGACAAGCGCCTAAGGGAATGGAACAATTTCAGAATCATTGAGGTATGGGCCCGCTAGGATAAACAACAACACCGGCTAACCCGCACCTAGAGGGCGGGTTAGCTCACTACACCTGTAAGCGACAACCGCTACCTTAACGCTCGCACTACAACTGCTGTCTCACCGCCCGCAAAATTTACACTAGCGTATTAGTTGGCCTGCTACTATTAGAGTGAGATTTTACCTAGCGGGTTGTATGGATTGATGGACTTGTCAAACTTGCTGGCACTTTGATGGTAATGCAACCTTAACTAAAAGGTGCACGATATGATTGGCAGAGGGTACAAGGATTACATTAAATCGGCTCAAGCTACAGACACACGGACCTTTGATACCATCATAATCGGCTCTGGGACCGGCGGAATGAGTGCCGCTTCCTTTTTAGCCCAAGCCGGCAAGCGCGTGCTTCTGCTAGAGCAACATACCGTACTCGGCGGATATTCCCATACGTTTAGCCGCAAGGGATATGCCTGGGACGTTGGCTTACATTATGTGGGGCAAGTTCATATCAAGGGCACTGCACTAAACAAGGTGTTTCGCTATATTTCGCAAGACAAGCTCCAATGGGCCCCCCTCGATGACATCTATGACCGGGCAATCTTTGGTGACGACGAATACGATTTCCCCAGAGGACGGGAAAACCTTAAGGCGAAACTAAAACAATACTTCCCCGCCGAGCAGGACAAGGCCTCGATCGACAAGTACTTCGCTTTACTCGATCAAGCCCAACAACTTGGTAGCGGCTATTATGTCGAAAAAACCCTCCCCCCGTTTCTGGCTAAACTCTTCGGCGACTTTCTCCGCCGCAGCACACTCAAGCTATCCGACAGAACCACATTGGAAGTATTAAGGGAAATCACTGACAATCCCAAGCTGATTGGTGTATTAACCTGCCAATATGGTGATTACGGTTTAGAGCCATCGAAGAGCAGCTTCTATATGCATGCTCTGCTTGCCAATCACTATATGGAAGGGGCCGGTTATCCTGTAGGCGGGGCTTCGAAACTCGCCGAGTGTGTTGTTCCAATTATTGAGCACTCGGACGGGGTGGCCCTAACCCAAGCCGATGTGCGCGAGATTATTGTCGAAAACAATAAAGCAATAGGCGTCCGCATGAGTGACGGTGAAGCCTTTTACGCCAGTACGGTTGTCAGCGCCACCGGCATTGTCAGTACCTACTCATGCCTGCTGCCTAATGAAGTACGCCAGCAGCACCAGCTCGACACCCTCATAGACAAGTTCGAGCCTGCCACGGCACATGCCGGATTATATATCGGCATCAAAGAGCCGCCATCGGCACTGAACTTGCCCAAATGCAATTACTGGATTTTTCCCCAGCAGTACGATCATGACCGAGGGCGCGCTGAGTACAAGGATTTCTCCTGCCCGCTTCCGGTCGCGTTTGTCTCGTTCCCCTGGGCAAAAGATCCTGCCGCACAGCAGGCACACCCCGGCAGAAGCACCGCCGAAGTGGTGATTCTGGTGCCCTATGGCTGGTTTGCCCAATGGGAAAATACAACATGGCAGAAGCGGGGCGAAGAGTATAATGCGCTCAAAGAGCATCTCGCACAGCAAATGTTAGAGCAGCTGTACCGTGTGGCTCCGCAGCTGAAAGGAAAAGTCGATTATTACGAAGTCTCGACCCCGCTCAGTACAAGCCACTTTTCCCACCACCAGCAAGGTGAGATCTACGGTCTCGCCCACTCACCGCAACGCTTCCGGCAAAAATGTCTGCGCATACATACCCCGGTAACCAATCTATTTCTCTCGGGGCAGGATGTGATGACGGCAAGCATCGCCGGCGGCACCATGGCAGGGCTACTTTGCGCGTCGACAATTTTAAAGAAAAATTTACTATGGACCGTCAACAAAACAATGAGATAGATCTGAATCAGCGCATTGCCATCCTAGGGGCTGGCGCGGCAGGGCTCACTGCTGCTGAAGCTCTGAAACAAAAAGGCTATCAGCATATCACTGTCTTTGAGCGCACCGATCATGCCGGCGGAAAATGCCTCAGTGTCGATATCGCCGCAAAAACCTATGAACTTGGGGCGGGAATTTTGACCGAGAATAACACCGTGCCTCTTCGGTTGGCGAAAAAGTATGCGATCCCCTTTGAACGGGCACATTTTGGCCAGAGTATCTTCGTTGACCAGAACGGCCAGCCCATCCCTTCGCAGTCATTGGCGCTCAAACTCAAAGTGCTTTGGCAACTGTTCTTTCGCTATCGGCGTATACTCAAACGGTACAACGAGCTGGCGTCCCCCGGGTTTCGCAATCTTTCCCCGGCAATTACCTTGCCCTTTGATCAATTTTCAAAAAAATACAAAATTAGTGATTTAGCCAATGTCTTCAGTTTATTTCTCTCCGGCTTTGGCTACTGTTATTCCGATCATGTGCCAACCGCCTATGTCCTTAAGTACGTCAACTGGAAAACGATTGTTGCCTACTTAAAAAATCAAGTGTACACCTTTCCCAACGGCATACAGGGGCTATGGACTCGTGTCGCCAGACAGCATGATGTTCGATTCAAGGCAGAAATAAGCCAAATCAGCCGGGCTGAAACCATAACAATTGACACAGAGTCCGGGAGAGAAGAGTTCGACAAACTAATTGTGACAACGCCTTTGGACGAAACCGCGTTGTTTATGGACTTGAGCCTGCAAGAGCAGACACTGTTTAAAAAAATCCAGTACCTGGACTACCAAACCATTCTTTGCACGGTTAACAATTTTGTTGAAAAAACCGGCTACGTGCCAGAGAACTTTTGTCGAGAGCGAGAAGGCCACCCCGTATTTTGGTACTACCGTCATGCCGGGCAGCCCGTCTACTCTTTTTATGTTCTAACCGATAAAAACATCAGCGAAAAAGAAGTCACCGACAACCTGCGAACGTTTGTCCATCAAATGGGTGGCGAAATAGAGTCTGTCCATCAATTCATTCACTGGAAATACTTTCCCCACGTCGAAACCGATGAGCTTAACAAGGGGTTTTACGACAAGCTCAATCAGCTACAGGGAAACCAGCACACCTTCTACGCCGGCGAGATCCTCAATTTCAGCTGCGTGGGCTTCACCAGTGAATATGCCGAATACATCGTAAACCAGCATTTTTAATAAGGGCTGAAAAGACTGTCGTCCTATCAGCCACACTTACTACTTTATTAATGCGGCTTGCACCGGCACTTAAATCCCCCTTACCGGGTTAATAGCAAGCCTTAAACGCTTCAATATACGCTTTAGCGTTGCCCCGGATCTGCTCTAATGTCATACCCGGCTTGTAAAGCGCCGCACCAAGGCCAAAACCTTGCGCGCCAATCTCCATGTACGGCTTCATACTATCTACACTTGGGCTGATGCCACCGACAGGCAAACAAATGGTGTCTGGCGGCAATACGGACTTCAGCGCCTTGAACCCTGATGTCCCCAGCACAGTGACCGGGAACAACTTGAGGCCGGTCGCTCCGGCTGCCAAGGCCGCGAACGCCTCAGTTGGTGTCACAACACCCGGGAAGGTCACGCACCCAGCCTCGACAGACATTTCAACTACCTCTTGATGATAGTTGGGCGTAACGACCAAGTTAGCCCCCGTATCGATCACTTGCTGGGCAAGTTCTGGCGTTGTCACTGTACCGGCACCGATGTAGAAATCGCTACCGAAATGGTCTACCAGCTTTTTGATGCTCACTAGCGCGTCAGGGCTATTGAGCGGGACCTCAATCATGGTGAAGCCCTCTTCAATAAGCACTTGTGCCACATCAACCACATCAGACGGTGTGACACCACGGATGATTGCCACCAACGGCAGGTTATCAGCTAAGTTAAATGCTTTAGTGGTCATGTTTCATTACCTCCTGGATAGCAGCCATTCCGGCAATGAAACAGTCATCGCCATTAATGTAAGTTGATTCAATATCTAGTGCCTGGCAGGCAAGTTGGTAGCGAGCACATAGCTTGCTGCCACCGACTAAATACACCTGTTTTTGTTGCACAGTTAGGGCTTTAAGCTCATTGCCAATCAGCACACCCGAGAGATAATCAGAAACTTCGTCTTCGGCAATGTTGTTGAATAAACGGTGAGTACGAGCCATGAACAAGGTATTGGTAAGCTGTTCAGCCTGTCCGTCTGCCACCCCTTTCAAAAAGGCTGTATGGTTAAGCGGCAAAGTATTTTCAGGTAAACCTCGTGCCAAAATGGTGTGCTTTGAAACCACTGAAAATAGCTCGCCCGTCATGTAGGACGAAAAAGACGTTAGTTCGCCATTGCTTAGTACTGCATGCTTACTGTGAGTACCCGGCATAACTGCAGTTAAATCCAGTCTGCCCGTTAGTCTGGCAAGACCAAACAGTTGAACCTCTTCACCACGCATGACATCAAACATGCCCGTACCGGACTGATGGCTGACACCAGGAACTATAGTTGCCAATGCCCCCCAAGGTAGCTCGAAACGATAGGCTTTATCGGCAAGCTGTGATGCATTTACTGACGTCGATGCATAATCAACATTGACCCACCCCTGCTGTGAACCCACCATACCTGCCATAAAAATTGGCAGATGCTTATACTCGGCTAGCCAGCCTGACAACACATCTTCCAGCTCAGAGGCAAACTCACCTTCCTTTACTTGAAGCAAGCCCAGTGACAGCTCAACCTTATCAAGTACGTCGCCTTTTGCGTCCATCGCAAAAGCGCGAAAGTTTGTTGTTCCCCAATCAATGACGAGCCAATGTGCCGGTATTTGTTTTTTAATCATTCAATAAGATCCCTACCATTGCCCCGCTATCACGGGGCAAAATATAAAAAAATTAGAGCGTTAGTTGATCTTATAGCGTTCGATGATCTCACGATTAACATCTACGCCAATACCCGGTTTGGTCGAAATTTGCACCTTGCCATCAACCATATTGATGCCGTCGCAAATCAGATCCTTGCGGAATGGATGTGATGATTGGTCATATTCCAACATTGGCTCGATAGGATTAAGTGACAATGGTGCCGCTGGCAATGAAGCAATGAACTGCAATGATGCAGCAATGCCAATGCCCGACCCCCAGACATGCGGGATCATGCGGGTATTGTTCGCCTGTGCCATCGCCGCGATTTTCTTACACTCCGTAATACCGCCTGACGAGCAAAGATCCGGTTGAATAATGTCCAGAGCATTGCCTTCCAACCACGGGCGGTAACCCGTTTTGCCAAAAACCTGCTCGCCGGCTGCAATGTAGGTTTTCGACAGGTTCTTGATCTGCTGGTAGCCTTCCAGATCTTCAGGAGCCAGGAGCTCTTCAAGGAAATACGGGTTGTACTCTTCAGTTTCCTTGATGATGCGACGTGCCGCCCCGACACTGTAGGCCCCGTTGGCATCAGCCATGATCTTCACCTCCTCACCCACCGCTTCGCGGATAGCGCGGATCAACGCGATATCTTCCTCGATACCGAAGCCAATCTTCAGCTTGAACGCACCGAATCCCGATTCAACATGGCGGTGGGCTTCATCAATAGAATCGGCAGGATACGTTGCCCCATCGACACGGTAGAAACCGGTCGCGTAAGGTGTCACCTCTTTACGGAACGCCCCACCAATCAATTTGTGGATAGGCTGGTTGAGTGCTTTACCCATGATGTCCCACAATGCGATATCAACACCGCTGATAGCATTAACCGCCGAGCCTCCTTGGCCGTATGGACGAGTCAGGTTGTACATCTCTTCCCACAGCACTTCGACATCAAATGGGTCGCGGTTTAGCAGTAGTGGCTTGAACGCATGCTCAATGAAAGCAGCGGCAATGTGAGGAGGCTGCAGGCCATGGCAAAGAGCTTCACCAAAGCCGCTAATCCCCTCGTCAGTCACAATCTCCACAATCAGCGAGCTACGGTTATGTACCCAGCCCTGCGAGAAATAAAACGGCTGCTCCAGCGGTACAGAAATCGCGTGCGGAATAACGTCAATAATTTTCATAGTGTTACCTTTTTAAATCAGAGCCAGAGACAGTTGCGGAATGAAGATGACAAATAGCAGGGCAATTAGCATAGCGACGAAGAATGGCACAATGGCTTTCGACAGACGCTCAACGGAGATCCCAGACACACTCGAGCCGACAAACAGGTTCAAGCCAAGCGGTGGGGTAATAAAGCCAATCGCCAATGTCACCACCATGATGATACCGATGTGCACGGGGTTAAATCCGAACAGCATGGCAACCGGTACCAGGATTGGTGTCAGGATGATGATCGCGGCAACCGTTTCCATGAAACAGCCGACAACCAGCAGAAGCGCAACCATCAGCAGAATAAAGACAATCTTGCTGTCAGAAAACGCCAACATGGCATTGGCAATTTGAGTCGGGATTTGCTCAAGGGCCAAGTACTTGCCGAAGGCTGTCGCCGTACCGACAATCAACAATACAATCACAGAAGTCAGCACTGACTTGGTGAATATTTGCGGCAGATCCTTGAACGTGATTTCCTTGTAGACAAACAAGCTAACAACCAGGCCGTAAACCACTGCAACCACACTGGCTTCGGTCGGGGTGAAGATACCGCCATAGATCCCCCCCAGAATAATCACCGGGATCAGCAGGGCAAGCTGGGCATGCTTAAGCTGCTCGAACACTTCTTTAAGCGAGAACGGTTCACCGGAGCCTTTGTAGCCTTTCTTCTTAGAATAAATGTACGCCCACACAATCAAACAGAACGTTACAAGCAGGCCAGGAACCACACCGGCAATAAACAAGTCACCAATCGATGTGCTGGCAGACACGCCGTACATCACCATTGGGATGCTCGGTGGGATCATCACCCCAATCGCACCGGCAGCCGTGACGACGGCGGTAGCGAAGCCTCGGTCATAGCCATATTTGATCATTGCCGGGATCATGATGCCACCCACGGCCGCTACCGTTGCCGGACCTGAACCCGAAATCGCCGCGAAGAACATACAGGTAATGATTGAGGCTATCGCAAAGCCACCAGTGATGTTTTTCACCAGCGAGTTGGCAAAGTTCACCAAGCGCTGTGAGATACCGCCGCTTCCCATGATGTCACCGGCCAAGATGAAGAACGGCACTGCCATGATTGGGAACGAGTCCACCGATGTGATCAATGTGCTGACAAGAAAGTCGACACTCAAATTGCCCGTAGACAAAATCGTTACCAAGGTTGCAATACCCAATGCAATCGCAATCGGCACGGTGTAGATCACCAAGAAGGCAAAGGTTGAAAAAAGAATAAATATAGACATGCTTCCCTTCCTTATTCGCTGGCTTTTGCATGTTGCAGCTTGAGTGCTTCAAGCTCATCAAAAGTGATGACCATCTGCTGGATCAAACGGAATGACGTAAGTGCAAAGCCAACGGGCCCTGCCAGATACACAATCCACATTGGCAACCCCAGAGCTGGCGATGTTTGACCAAGGTGATAGAGCTCCAGCACCATTTGAGTCGAATGGAACAGGATGAAGGACGAGAAGGCAAAGAATACCAAGTCAGCCAATAGCGACAGGTATTTCTTTTCTTTTTCATCCAACACCATTGCAATTGCATCAATCTTAATATGGCACTTACGCGAAGCGGCAAAACTTACACCGATATATACCAGCCAAATAAAACAATAGCGGGCAAGCTCTTCTGTCCATGACAGTGAAATATCTAATGTCCGGGTCACGACCTGAGTAAATATCGCGACAACCATGACAGCAAGTAAAATACAGGCCAGTGTATTTTCCAAGTATTTGTCTAACCATTTAATCATAAGGTTTTCCTTATTCCGCCCGGCATCACTTGCCAAGCGGAAATACCGATAGAGTGGTTTATTTTAATTACTGAACTGCTGATTCTTTTTCTGCTTTGGCGATTTCTTTAGTGAATGAATCAATAATGTCACCACCGATCACATCACGGTATTTATCAACCACAGATTCAGTCGCCTTGCGGAATTCACTGCGCGCTTCCGGTGTAAGTTCTGTCACCTGCATATTGGCTTTAATAGTTGCCAAGCTATCATTATTGACACGACGGTTGACTTCACGCTGGTAGTCTCCGGCTTCAATCGCCGCCTGGCGCACTGCCGCCTGATCATGAGCACTTAGCTTGTTCCAACTTGCCTCGCTGAAAATAAGTACCAACGGAGTATACACGTGGCCAGTATCTGTCATCTGCTTCTGTACTTCGTACAGGTTGTTGAGGGCAATATTCGGGTATGGGTTTTCCTGGCCATCAACCGTTCCCTGCTGAAGAGCGGTAAACAATTCGTTGAATGCCATTGGCGTTGGCGTTGCGCCAAGAGCCTTCCACGCATCAAGGTGAAGCGGACTTTCCATGGTACGTACCTTCAGGCCTTTCACATCATCAACACTGGTCACCGTACGGCGCGAGTTGGTGAGATGACGGAAACCATTTTCCCAGAAGTCCAGGCCAATCAAACGACGGGACTGAAGCATTTCCAGCATATCGCCGGCAAAATCGCTACGCAGTACTTTATCAGCAACGGCTTCATTCGGAATCATAAAAGGAAGATCAAAAACATTATATTCCGGATAAAAGTTTGCCAATGGCGCCGTCGATGGAATCGACACATCTAGGGTGCCCAATTGCAACATTTCAATGGCTGCCCGGTCATCGCCTAATTGTGCTGACGGATAAATATCAACGGTTAAATCAGTTGTTTTTTCTACTAATTCTTTAAATTTACTTGCACCATCATAAATAGGATGCTGGGTATTAGAACTCATACTAAAGCGCAGCGTTTTTATTTGTGACTCACAGGCTAAATTTGCGGTATTTGTTGTGTTATTGCCATTCGTTACAATAGCGGCACCAATAATGGAGGCGATAAAAAGCCCACCAATGGCTAGAATTTTACCTGATCTAGACATAGTATCTTCCTAATAGGTCTTTATATATAACGATAGTTCGTTATGGGTAGAGTTTAATTAAGTTGTTCAGATATCTTCTGACTATATGATTTCATTAAGGGAATAAGTGCCTGCATTCTTTCATCAGGCATATACTCTTTAATACTGGTAACGGAAATAGCAGCAATAATATTGTTGTATTTGTTGCGAATAGGTACTGCTACACATCGTACGAGATCTTCATTATCTTCAAGATCAAAGCTGTAATCGTTCTTGGAGTATTCTTCCATTCGTGAAAGCATGGCTTCCAGATCAACGCCCTGTTGTTTTTTGATTAGGCGTTGCCACTCCATTTTCGGCATATCAATCATCAACGCCTTCCCCACGCCGGTTGCCGCCATCGGCAGCCGGTCACCCACTTGGGAACGCAGTTGTATCGCCCTTTCGCCCGGGATCTTATCGAGATAGAAGATCTCGTCTTCGTCTTTGATCCCGAGGTGCACAGTGTCCTTCGTCTCTTCTGCCAATGCACGCAAAAAAGGCTTGGCAATTTCTTTCAGCGGCATATCTTGCTGGGCGCGGATCCCCAGCTGGATCATCTTAGTGCCCAAGACAAGACCGATACCCTTCACTTCTCGAATGTAACGGGCTTCAATCAGCCCCTGCAAAATACGGTGAACAGTAGACTTTGGTAAATCCAGCAGATCGCAAATATCTTTTAATTGGCGGTGGCCATCGGCAATCGCGTCGATAACCGCGATGGCTTTGTTTAATGCCTGATTGCCTTGTTTTGAACCCATACTGACCCCCCAATCTCTGATGGTGTAAATATAGCGTGCTGCAATTCGATAAAATGTGATGATGGTCAACGTTCCATTTTGCGGAATACTGTTCCCACATAGTGGAACTCCCACATAATAGTCGCTCGCTCACACTCACTGCCGGTATTTCAATGACGTCAAAGCGATCAAATTCGCCCGGTTATAATTTATAAAGCACTGCTTATTTTACAAAATATAACCATTCATCCTGCCTGTTAAATACTGTTCAGCAGATATGTAACTAAAATCAACTTCCCCTTAAGGGCAATATTGACGCATAGCAACCAGTGGAATAACATCGCTAAACTCATGATTTGCAAAGGTATTATCATACCCGCTTAGCATAGTCGTGTAATATCCTGAAAAGCAATACGGAAAAAGTATGGAAGCAGTACTCTCCTCAAGAAAAAAACAACGGTTGGTAAACTTCGCGGCCGATGTGTTTGCGCTCAATACCTTTTGTTATTTTATCTCTATCCCTATCGAGTTGGGCTTTGCACAAATGAGTTTGGCCACCCATCTCAGCGCCCGATTTATAGGGCTCTTCATCATCACCGCAACTGCACGGCCTTTTGGAATATGGCGTGATTGGATTTTTAAGAAATGCCGACTCACTAACAACAATAAAGGTGTTATCCCTTACTTAGTGGATACCTTTGCCTACCTTTCATTTGAAATGCCGCTATATCTCATCAACCTTTCGATAAGCGGTGCGACCCCCGAGCAAATGCTAAAAAGTGTTCTCATCTTCTGTTTAATCGCCGGTGTTGTCGGTCGGCCATATGGCATTTACCGGATATATATCAGAGAAAAGATCTTCAAGATCAAAGCAATCTAAAACAAGACAAAATAGGTAGAAAATAAATGGATGTTAAAGACTATTCAATCTCCAGTGTCAACGAAGCCTGAACCGTTCATATAATGCAGTGAGGATGAATGGCTGTTGTAAACCCTAATTGAGAGCAAAAATCACTAATATGCAACTTGCCTTACTTTATTTCACCAATTCAAGATTATTAACTTTTATCCTTACTTATTAGCTATTTATTCCACTTTGACACACTTAGTTACAATCACCGGTAGTGACGCAAACGATTGCGCCATGTATATTCCGAGCCGCACACATTAAGCGCTTAAGCTATATACAAGGATCACCCCATGCTATCGCAAACCAAAAAAGTGTTTTTCGTCATAGGAGCACTTCTTCTCTCTACTGTTGCCACAGCTTCAACCGTGAAGAGCGTAACCGTTCCTGCAAACACTGCCCCTAAGCAACCAATCCTAATTCAGGGCCCGATGCCTATCGAAGCGGAGTACTTTGCTGACTTGCTAAAAGATGTTCGCATCGAACACAGCGGCAACTTCACTTTCTACATTGGTACGTTGAACGACTACCCGATTGTCGTCACCAAAACCAGCAAGGGTGTTGAAAACACAGCTGCGGCGACTGCAATTGCTATCGAGCGCTATAAGCCACGTGCCATCATCAACCAAGGTACATCTGGCGGCCACGATAAATCGCTGAATGTCGGTGATATCGTCCTTGGCAAGCGTTCTTTCAACGCAGGTAATTTCAAAACCCCTGTACTGAGTGAAGGCGAAGGCTCAAACCCAATGAACTGGATCCCGATGGATGTGATGGCCTCTGAAGGCAGCGCGGGTGAAGGCGACGGTGCGGTGGATGCAGAAAAAGTCCGTTACTACGAAGGTAACCCAGAGTTACTGGCTTCGGCACATGCGGTAAAAGAGACGCATAAGCGCGGTAAGGTTGTTGAAGGGACTATCGGCTCTGCCAACTTCTGGAACAATGAAATCGACCGCATGAACTGGTTGAACAAGCACTTCGGTTCTAGTGTAGAAGAAATGGAAACTGCGTCTGCAGCAATGATGGCTGAAGCTTACGGTATTCCATTCCTGGGTATCCGTATCCTATCGAACAACCTGACCAACGGCGGCAAGTACGACCCATCAACGGCGACTGACAACCAGAAGTTTGTTAAGAATGTAGTACTGCACTACATCTCTACCCTGTAATAAACCTCTTTTCCAGTTAAACAAAGAGCCTCACTTGAGGCTCTTTTTGTTTTTAGGGCTCTTCCGTTAACCCGCTCACACGATCTTAGAAAACAGGATATCAGTGTGATTATTCGTGACGATTTCAGTCAGATCACCATGCCAAGATACCTGCCAACCAAAACAAAACGACAACAACGAGACATGAGGTCAATATGAAACCTACATCTTTGGCAGTAGTACTCTCAGGTATCCTTTTGGGCGGCTTGGCTAACGCCGGCGAACACAATGTCATCCATAATCCGGGCTTTGAAGATAAAGGGCTGGGATGGAGCTATTGGTTTGCTAACATTCGCAGTGATGGGGCGTATGAGGGAACATACCGCGGGCGTATCGCTATCGGAGCCGAACACCACATCAGCCAAGTGATCACCGTACCTGAAACTGGCTATTACGACTTGTCAGCATTCATCCAGAACGACAAGCAAGGCGGCCAGTTTGGCTTGAAGAACCTGGCCGGAGAGGTGCTGCTATCAAAACAGGTTGGAGCCAATAAGCAATACTCCCTGAACAAGATCAAAAATATCGCGCTTGAAGAAGGCGAAATCCTTTCCGTGTTCTTCTCCGGATCGGACAAAACAGCCGTCAGTATTGATAATGTCAGCCTGATCAAATCGAAAAAAGGCAAGTTGCCGAACTTCAACCAGATCATCCAGTTTAATGTCGCCGAGCAGTCGGGAACGACCACCATCAACCGCAATGAACAACGCATTGCGTTTTCGGTTCCCTACTCTACCGATATCAGCCAGTTGACAATTAGCACATTGCTGGCTTCTCCTCATAGCCAAACCAGTTTACGTCAAGGCGATGTTGTTGATTTTTCATCGCCAGTAAGCGTTGAAGTGGTCAATGAGAAAGGGATCAGCGAAACGTGGACCATTACTGCAGATGTCAGTGATAAAGAAGTTACTGTCTCTTCGTCAAATGCCGAACTGGAAGAGGCATTTAACTGGGCCATTGATAAGACCAAACAATTTGTCATGACAGGCCAAAGCGGCTTGGTTAACCGTGATGAACGCAACAATGATGGCTCCGGACGTGCAGACTACATTCCATCCTACTGGGCAGGGTATTTCGACCGTACCGCGTTCTATTCCCGAGACTTCCTGCATCAGGCCAGTGGTGGCTGGCTAGCCGGCCTCGGCGCTGAGAACCTCTCTATGTTCCAGACCTTTGCCCGTCACTCTACCGAACCGCGCAAGTGGTACACCCTGTGGGCGATTAACTTCGATGGCACGCCGCATACCATTGACTACCACCACGATGAATATTTTGTTCGTGAAGTGCCCGCACAGTTCGAATTTGTCGAAAAAGCCTTTGAGCAATACCGCTGGACGGGCGATGAGCGCTACATTAATGATCCAGACCTATGGCAGTTCTACACCAAGGTACTGACCGACTACATCGCCCTACATGATGATCAAGAACCTAACGGCATTGCCGAAGGCTACGGCGGCATCTTCGAGGGATCTGCCACCTACAATGAGCGCGGCGAATTCCCGATTGAAGCCGGCGATGGCATCGGCTCGCAGTACCAGGCAACAGTTGCTTACGCAGCCATGCTTGAAGCCCGAGGCGAAACGGACTTGGCTGCTGAATGGCAAGAAAAAGCCGTTGAGCTCAAACGCTTCTTCAACGAAGAATGGAGCATTAAAGACCCTGCCAACCCACTGGATAATTACGTCAACATTATTCAAAAAGATGGCCTGCGCCTGAACGATTTCGGCAAGGAAAACAGCTGGTTCATGCCGATGAAGCTCATCACAGAACCAGGAGAGCGTAACGATAACTACCTCGACTTTATTTCCTATAACCTCGGCGAGGGGATCGGCTCGACGCCTGAAGCGCCATACAACATCGAGGCCTACACCTATATCCCAGAAACCTACTTCCCGTATAATCGCAATGAGGAAGCCTGGAAATGGATGAACTACATCATCAACCAGAAAGATCTGCCTCACGAGCGCCCAACCCAGGGCACCAATGGCGACTATCCGGAAATTTCCTTCACCTTCATTTCCAACACCATTGAAGGACTGATGGGTATTGAGCCGAATGCGCCACAAAACCGTGTCGTGACGGCCTCTCACTTGCCGCAAGATGTCGAATGGCTGGAAGTTGAATACCTACCAATGGGTGAGCACGAACTGGCAATCCGACATGAAGGGTTAATAGAAACCAGCTTGACCAACACGTCAGAGCAACCTCTTGAGTGGGAAGCGCGCTTCTACGGGGAGCATGACCGTATCAATGTCAATGGTTCGCAAATCTCGGCAATGCACAAACTGGTCAACGGTGTGACGGTAAGCTACGTGCTTGTTGAAGTGCCTGCTAACGGCAAAGCGATTGCAAACGTGTCAGAACAATAACATCACCTATTAAGCATTGATAAGATGAGAGTGCGATAAATATCAAACCAGCAAGCCTTAGCTTGCTGGTTTTTTATATGCCACATTCACTAACCGGCCCCAGAAAACGTTGCTGCGTGAATATCTCCAAGGGCAGCTAAGACTTATGTAACAATGAACGGATAGACTCAAATGACAGCGCAAGTACCAGCATCCCAATCACCAACGAGAAACCAACACCAGCCAAGTAATCAAGCTGGTCGGGGGTAATCCCCAAAAACGGCTCTTTGGCCTCCGTTTTGACCTTGGCGTGAAACTCTCGGCGCACTTGGGTAACTTGTTCGGGAGTTAAGATTATCTCTTTCATTATTTATTGGCTTCCCCATGCAGGCATTTGCCCCTCACTGAAATTGGAGAAGCTCTGTTGGCAACAATTATAGATGTGCGGTTACAACACATATTCAACCACATTGAATAAACACTATTTTTTAATCATTTCCTGCTGTATATCCGCTATTTCATGGCGCAACTGATCTAGGCTATATTGCTGCATTTCTGTGTACATTTGCAGTTGCTTAAGCTCGTCATTCACTTCGTTGAAGCCAAAGAGGACAAAACCGCACAGGCAGCCACACACAAAAGTGAGCAGGTATTTCATGATATCTATCATAAAGCTTCTTGTTCTTTCTTAGCTGCGCTATTCACACTTATTCAGCAATTAAATTGTTGATGCGATACTATGCTACACACCAATATAAAACAACGTTTTTTATCATGGCGAAGATGTCCGGTCAATCATCAGTCAAAAACACGTCGCTCACAACCCAGAAAACAAACAATCTGCTTAAGCAGCCAGCAACTCCATAGCCTTCTCATCGAAAAAATAAAAAACACTGTTTACAACAAGCTCCCAGCTTGTATAGTTCACGCCAATAAATTGACACTTGAAACATAAAAAAATGAATAATAAAGGCTTTACGCTGATTGAAATGGTTGTCGTCATTGTCCTGCTCGGTATCCTCGCAGTCACTGCTGCCCCACGCTTTTTAGGCATATCAAGAGATGCGCGAATTGCCACCCTTGACGCATTTGCGGGCGCTTTCTGGTCTGCTAATGATGTCGTCATGGGTAAAGCCAAGATGCATGGTCTTGAACACTCTATGGAAATAATAACTATTCCAGGCACTGACATAGATATTCGTGATGGGTATGTTGCTCTTTATCCAGACAACATTAAACGTATTATGCAGACAGACGGTTACGGTATCTTTCAATTCACGAGCGGCAAACGCTTCTACAGTCAAGTATGGGTTAAGCTCGGCGAAAAATATGATGACAAGGCCTTTGACATTGATGTTAAGAACTGCGCCTTGTTGATTGAACGAAAAAGAAATTTTACTGACTTGAACGATGGTAATCTCGGTGAGTTAAAAGTCTTAAAGTTTTATGATGGTTGCTAGCCTACTAAAACGCCACCCAATTGGGATGGCGTTTATTCTTTACACAACAACAAAAATTTAGTTAAAGGTCCTAACCGCTTTCCCCGTACCCTTGTAGCTATATTGGCGCCTACTGTATGGGATAAACGCAGACTCACCGGCAATCAGGTTAATCTCTTGGCCTTCGCTTTCCAGCGTCAACTTACCCTGCAGGCACATGATGATTTCAGCGCTGCGGACATACTCGATCTGTGGTTTGTCGGTCAGGGTGATGACTTCGACCTTGAAATCATCAACTGGCACATTGTAGCTAACCTTGTTGTCTTTCACCTGCCCTTTCAGTTTTAAGTGCTGCGCAGGGATGGGCTCGAATCGGGTATTTTTCAACAGCTCTTCAACATCCATAAACTTTGGCGTCAAGCCTGCACGCAAAACGTTGTCCGAGCTTGCCATTACCTCAATCCCTGTGCCTTCAAGGTAGGCATGCGGTGTTTCGGCATCCAGGTACATCGCCTCGCCCGCTTCTAGCTCAATAACATTGAGCATCAATGGCGCAAACAAACCGACATCACTTGGGTACTCTGTAGCAAAGCCAGCAATTAATTCGAAGATGGCTTTAGCATCTGTCGACAAGCCTTTCGAGCCGATGTTTTCCATCAGCTCTGCAATCGCAGACTGCTTCTTCTCGCCCGTTAGGGAAATCACCTCACGGAAAAACGCCGCCAACTGAATCGGCGTTGGATTGGCTTTCAGCGCCTGCACATCTTCTGAGAGTGTCGGGCAATTGGCTTGCTCGAACAGCTCGACCATCTCGTTAATCACGCGGAAGCCGTTCATTGCCTTGTAGTTGGTCAGGGCGTAAACCATCTCTGGTTTATGGTTAGGATCTTTATAGTTACGCTCTGCGGCATTAAGCGGGATCCCGGCAAGGTTCTCTCGATGGAAGCCTTCTTCAGCGGCAGATTTCTTCGGGTGCACCTGAATAGACAGTGGCTTAGCGGCTGACAGGACTTTTACCAAGTAGGGCAGCTCGCCAAATTTATCATGGGTGTAACGGCCCAACACGGTTTCAGGTGACTGCTCAATCACATCAGAAAGCAGCCGGCTTTCACCATCACAAACAATACGGGAGCAGCCATTTGGGTGAGCCCCCATCCACAGTTCGGCTTGTGGCTGGTCATCTGGGTTGCTGATGCCAAACAAGGCCGTCATCGCGGTTTTACTGCCCCACGCATAGTTTTGAATCACATTACCTAGCTTATACATATCATCGTTATCCGGATAAAAAGCTGCCGGGCAAGCCCGGCAGAAAATTGGAAATATTCCACGTAGAAAAACAACTAACTCTCAGCACTGACAGGGGTCATCACGCCCTGCCAGTGCATTACATGAGATTAGAAACGGACTCGGAACGTCTTAGCCTGGCAAGGACGAAGTTCACCGAATTGACCGGCTTCATAGCCTTGCTCTTCAAGCACCACTTCGTCCATACGAGTCTCTACCCACTCAGTGATAGGGCGGCTGAAGCGGATACCATCGGTAATGGTTTCAGTTTCCGACGGGTTGTAAACACGTACGATGAGCGCATTTTCATCTTCCGCTTTCTTCAACACGCTCAGCACTGCACCTTGCGTGCCTTTATCTAGTAGCGAGAAAGTCAGCGGCTGGTTTTGCTCACCCACATTCAGTTTCATCGCATTGTATGGGATCTTGTTGTAGCACTGGATAGACGTCACATTGTCACGCGCCATTGCCATCACATTGGCTTCAATGTGGTTACCCGCAAAGCCACTCAAGGTAAAGTTACAAACGATCTTACCGCGCACCTGTGAATCAGGAGTTGGGATCTTGATACCCGAAGGACGACCAGGGCGAAGCAGAAGCTCTTCTTTACCCAGTACACCTACACCGCGAAGCAGCGTTAACGCGAAGGTATCTTTTTCTTCATTGCCTTTAGAAGAAATAACTTCGAACTCACGCAGGCCGTTGCTCATGATAGCCATACCTGCTTGACCACTCTCCAGCGCAGCAAAGTTCATCAGTTGGTAAACAGGGACAGGCGCTTCTTTCCAACCGTCTTTTTCCCAGTTCGCCATTTCTGGGTCATTTACCGGACGGGTGATCAAACCAAATTGGTTATCGGCAACCACAGTCTCAGAAACAAACGGCGTTGGTACCAGCACACGCACACGGTGATCGTCAGCTTGGTTGTCCAGCTCCATGCGTACTTCAATGCGGCGAGTGCCCGCTTTTAGTACCACTTGGCAATCAACATCCACGTAACCGTCTTGGTTCGTACGCTCTTCACGGGCTTGCAGGTTGTCAGGCACATCCATACGTAGCTTGATGCTGGCCACTGACTGGAAACCTTCATGCTTGATGTTGGTTTCAACTTTGAATTCGTCAGAGTACAGCAGCCACTCTTTACGAGATGGAGAGTAGTCGTACTCGTCACCGTCATCAGAGCCGTCTTCGAGGCGAAGTACCTGGTCGAAAGTCTGCTGTGTTTCCTTATCGAAGATAGTCAGCGTACCGTTGTCATTGACATTGATACGGTAGAACTCATTCTCCATCAGGTATTCTTTCTGCTCGGCAACTTTCACCTTGCCTTTGGCATTGCCTTCGATGTGAAGCGTGGTGAAGCCCATTGCCGGTACGATGTGCTTGATTTGGATATCGTATTCTACGAACGGGTCGTAGTTTCCGTAGTGCACGATCTGGCGGTCAATCTTACCTGGGTCAATCACACGCTGATCTTGGATGTAGTACTCGACTTCATGGCCGTGCTCATCGAAGATCTTGAACTCTTGCGCACGGATCGTGATGGTAGTGTTGATCACTTCTTCACGGTCATATGGCGACAGGTTGAACATCGCTAGCTTGTCGCATCCTTCACGGGCTGGCATGTGGTCCACAATCTTACGCTTGTAGAAGTTGATCAGGTTTGTCGCCATGTCATCGGCAAGGATGTAGCGGTTTAGGATCTCGGCATGGACTTTATCCGAGCAGCAGCAACCAATTGAGTCGTGGGCATGGTTCTTCATGCTCTCTTTCCACATTTTCTCAATCAGGCCGTGGTGGTAATCAAAGCCCAGCGTCCAGGCAATCGATGCCAACGGCTCCAAAATATTTACAATCTTGTTTTCTACTTCCGCGTGGATCAATTTGATGTCCATACGGGTAGAAGAAATCGTACGGTGAACACGCATGTATTTACCGTCGTTGAACTCGCCTTTCACCGTATCAAGCTGATCACGCACTTCTTCGATACGCTCGAACACTTCCTCAAAGCGGCTCATCTTAAATTCGCGGTTAGGATAGATTTCACGTAGCTTGTCCATTACCTCGAAGATATCTTTTTGGATCGGCATCTGATCGTGGCCGTTCGGCAGCAGGATATCTTTGGTTACCGATGGTTTTTCCAATACTGGGAAGTATTTATCTAGACGGGCACGTAGGCCTTCTTCGTCTTGTGGCAGGTATTTACCGATTGCGTAACCCAGCGGAAGCACCTGTGCTGTCACTTCACTGCCGTCATTACTCTGCCACACAAATTCCGTTTTGTTGGTACCGTGACGCTCTGAACAACCACGCCAGAACATTGCGCGGTCAATACCAAAGCCGTTGTAGATCATTGGCAGCTGTGAGCTCATGGAGAAAGAGTCTGGCAGGTAACCAATTTTCATGGCTTCGCCAAAGTTCATGCAATCACGGATGCCGTACATCATGTTACGAACGATAGATTCACCCGCAACCTGCATGGTGTCAGTTTGCGAGTACCATGGTCCGATAATTAGTTTGCCCGCTTGTACTTGTTTACGTACGCGCTCTTCGTTTTCAGGCATGATAGCGAAGTAATCTTCCAGAACTGCTGTCTGGCCATCAAGTACATAGAATGTGTATTCAGGATCTGACTCAAGGCGAGTCAGGATTTCTTCCATGTTGTTTACTAGCAGAATTCGCGATTCTTCTGTAGTGAAATACCATTCACGATCCCAGTGCATGTGAGGAGTAATATGAACGCGAGAAGTAGCCATAATAATGTACCTGATAATCTTTCTTTAATGTCGGGCGCAGGACTCCCTGCACCCGATGATTTAGGGTGTTGTCGTTTCCGACATAAATAATGTGACGTGATTCGTTTTAGTCTTGAAAAGCAGGGTTAAGCATCAGCGGTCACTTTAAATGTGCCCTTTTTTGTCGCATGTGCCCTCCAGCTCACTAGCATCACGGTAGAGATAGCAGCACCAATTAGCGCGGCGCCCAACCAGATACCAGCCGCCATAAAGCTACCGATACCCGCATCATGAAGTAGGAACATTGAGAAGATACCTGCCCCCGGCGTCGACAGACCGATACCCGCCGCACCGACGATAGCACCTGTTACCATTGAGCCCGCGAGGAAAGAACCGATAACACGGATTGGATCTTCAATCGCCATTGGGATCGCACCTTCAGTGATACCCGCTAGGCCAAGTAGCCAAGTTGATTTACCTGTTTCGATTTCGAAGTCTTTGAATAGGCGTGGTGCCATCATGGTAGACGCCGTTACAGTAAAGGCAGATACCATCTTCACCGAGCCGAAGATTGCGTATGGGCCGTATACGCCGTTAGCCATCGCGCCCAGGCAGAATGCATATGCCGCTTTGTTTACCGGGCCACCCAAGTCGAATGAAACAAAGATACCGATGATTGCGCCAAGCAGCAGTGCGTTCGAACCATTTAGGCCGTTTAGCCAATCAGTCAAACCTTGGTTCAACATGGCTACCGGCTTGCCAATAACAAACAGCATCAAACTACCAACAACCAGCGTACCAATCACAGGGTAGAGGTAGAAGGTCAGGAAGCCGTTAAACGCAGGGCTAAGACGAACGTTTTCTTTCACCCAGCGCATCACGTAACCGGCAATCAAACCACCGACAACACCACCAAGGAAACCAGAGCCAATCATGTTTGCAGCAAGACCTGCTGCGAAACCTGGGCCCAATGCCGGCTTATCAGCGAGGGAGTATGCGGTGTAGGCTGCAAGAACAGGTACCATCAGGGTGCCAAGCAGGCCGCCACCCAGTTTCCGGTACATATTTAGCCATGAACCGTCTGTTGCATATAGATCTTGCAGATCAAATATCTGCGCAATCAAAACCGCAACCGCGAGAACCGTACCACCTGCAACAATAAGAGGAACGGCAAAAGAAATACCGCTTAGCAATGCTTGCTTAAGCTCAGTCTTGAATGGGACTTTCTTCGGTTTGTCTTCGGTGGCTGCAACGCGCTCTTCGCCTGTACCCTTCTTTGCCGCTTCCATCGCATCATTCAAGATACGCTCAGCATGGCGAATCGGCTCGGCAACGGGCGTTTCAACACGCGGGATACCATTGAAGCGCTCGATTTCTTTAATGGCCACTTCAGCTGCAAAGACAACAGCATCGGCTTTGTTTAGCTGCTCTGCTGTCAAACGGCCTTCAATACCGTTGGCACCCTGTTTCTCGACATGGACATTGATGCCCATTTTCTTACCGGCTTTCTCAAGGTATTCCGCCGCCATATAAGTGTGGGCAATACCTGCAGGACAAGCAGTAACACAAACAATCGTTGGGTTGCCTTCATTTGTATTAAGGTTGTCTTGTTCCTCCTGCTCGCCAGCACCATCGAGCAGAGCCATCAGCTCTTCCGCACTTTGTGCGTTGAGTACTGCTTCACGAACATCATCATCAACCAGCGTCGTGGTTAGCTCGGTCAACAAATGCATGTGGGTTGAGCCGGCTTCAGCATTTGGAATGGCAATCAGAAAGACCAGATTTACATCTTCATCTTCGTCTTCATCAATGCCTTTCCATTTAAGATCTTGTTTTAGCGTCGCGACCGCAAAACCGGCCTCTTTTACCGCGTCAGTTTTGCCGTGCGGGACTGCTAAGCCTTCGCCTAGCGCTGTAGGGCCTTGCTCTTCACGGGCAAAAACTGCATCAAGGTAAGCCTGCTTATCATGCAATTTACCTTGCTGATCCAGCTTGTCTGCCAGAGCATGAATCGCTGCCTCACGACTGTCAAATGTCGTTTGGATTGAAATCAGCGACTTATTGGTAAGGGTAGTCAGTTTCATCGTCGTCCTCTGTACCGTCATCCAGGTGGGCGTGGTTCGCCCTTAGTTGTATTAATACAAATATGATACGTATTATGACATCTCGTTCTGTGATCGTATTCACACAAACCCAAAATAGGTATCATTGTTGTATTAAGAAGAGAGCCAGCTTGTATATGACAACTTTGAATGATGCTGTAAATACAGGTAAAATACAGGTATCGCCAGCTATAAAACTATAGATGTAATACACCCAAGTGACCTCAGATAGCTTTGGTATATTAGAAACTTGCCTTCCAGAGGAGAACGATGTGGCACGCCTTCCTATGTATCGTCAGATCGCTGACGCAATAAAGGAGAAGATCCAATCCGGTGAATACAAACCGGGTGAGGCTTTGCCGACTGAAGCACAACTACGAGAAGCCTTCTCCGTGAGCCGGGTGACGGTTCGACAAGCCTTAAAACTACTCGTAGAGCAAAATGTGCTGGAAAGCATCCAAGGAAGTGGGACCTATGTGAAAGAGAACAAGGTCAACTACGACATGTACGAATACTCAAGCTTCTATGAAAAGCTGAGTCACCTTGATGTCAAAACCCACAGTGAAATTCTTGCATTTGAAATCACCACGCCAGCTCCGGCCATTGCCGAGGCACTGGAGATCAATGAAGAAGACAGGATCTTTTACGTTAAGCGCGTCCGCTTTATCGATGAGAACCCAGTGACCCTTGAAGAGACCTGGATGCCGCTTTCGCTATTCCCGGATCTCACCTATGAAGTGATGCAGGGCTCGAAGTACGAGTTCATCGAAGGGACCAAGAAAATGGTTATCGACCGCAGCGAGCAGGAAATCATCCCGGTGCTGCCGCCGCAAGAAGTGGTGAATCAACTGGGTATTCCGGCTGACCAGCCAATCATTGAAAAAGTCACCAAAGGCTACTTGGTCGATGGTACGGTGTTTGAGTATAGTCGTAACTACTTCAAATCATCTGACTACAAGTTCACCTTGGTCGCCAAACGTAATCATCATTACTAATTATTATGCAGTACCCACAATGACTGAATTAGAAAAAATGGTAAATGGCATGGATTTCGACGGCGAAGACCCGGAGATCCTTGCCATCAGAGACAACGCCTACAGACTCAAAGTGGCCATTAACCAGCATCCCGGAGATGCCCCTCGCCAGTTGCTCGAGCAACTGCTGGGATCATTTGGCGAAGATAGCCATATCCTCCCCCCTTTTCTGTGCGAATTTGGCAAAACCATTCATATTGGCTCCCACACCTTCATCAATATGGGCGCCACCATGCTGGACAATGCCGAGATCCATATTGGCAACAACGTTCTAATTGGTCCCAACGTCCAGCTTTATACTCCAAGCCACTCACTCGATCACCATAGTCGCCGTCGCTGGGAAACCTTTGCCAAGCCCATTGTGATTGAAGATGATGTATGGATTGGTGGCCATGTTGTGGTGTGCCAAGGTGTCACAATCGGTGCCCGCTCGGTGGTTGCCGCTAACTCTACGGTCACCGGAGATGTCCCACCCGACACCTTGGTGGGTGGCTCTCCAGCTAAAATCATCCGCTCCCTTAAATAGGTAAGCCGTTACTATTGATACGATCCCTTATAACTTAGGCTCATAAAACCCCAAATAATTATGATATTACGCCTATAGTTAAGCTATGAGATTGGCTTAGAGGGATCTTCAATGGCAACAGGTTTATTTCTTTTCCAAAATGATCTTAGACTACACGACAACCCTGCACTCGCCCTAGCCACTCAAGAGGCCGATCACCTCATCTGCGTCTACTGTTTGCCCGTCGATCACCTCAATCGTTACCCTTACCATATTGGTAAGCCTGGAACCTACCGTCACCAGTTTCTCTTACAATCACTCCACAACCTGGCCGAGCAACTCAGCGAATGCGGTCAGAGTTTGCACGTGATGCTAGATCACCCACTCAACGTGTTGCCGGAATTAATCGGTCAGTACAATGTCTCTATGATTTATACCAGCGAGCATGCTGGTGTGTATGAACAACGTAACTGGTACACCCTAAAAGGAAGGTATCCCTACATCACTTTCCGAAACATTGCTACACATACCCTGTTTGATAAAACTGATCTGCCTTTTGAAATAACAGAGACACTTCCCGATACCTTCAGCCAGTTTCGCAAGCAGGTTGAACACCTTGAAATTCGTCCCCCCTTAACCAGCATTGCTAAAATGCCGACTCCACCAGGTAGATTAAAGGCCTTTGACATTACCAGTGCCATGATCAACCCAAAGCTTCTGGGCCATTTTGATGGTGGCGAAACCGCAGCCCTTCGACACCTTGAAAACTACTTTTCTTCCCGAGCTGCAAGCCGCTACAAATTGACCAGAAATGAACTGGATGGCTGGGAAAACTCCACCAAATTTTCGCCTTGGTTGGCCTTAGGCTGTCTTTCTGCCAACAAGCTGATCCAACGCCTGCAGAGCTATGAACATAACGTCGAGTGCAATGAATCCACCCAATGGATTAAGTTTGAGCTGTTGTGGCGGGAATACTTCCAGTGGTATGCCCACCACCACGGACCAAAACTCTTTACTTTTGGCGGTATCAAATCGACCCCACCCCATACCGCATTTTATCCAGAGCGCTTCCGCCGCTGGAGTGAAGGAAATACCCCTTATCCCCTGGTCAATGCCTTAATGAACCAGCTAAGGCGAACCGGTTATATGTCTAACCGTGGCAGGCAAATTGCTGCTAGCTGCATGGTTAATGAGCTCAGCCTAGATTGGCGGTACGGTGCCGCGTTTTTTGAAGAACATCTTATTGACTACGATACCGCATCAAACTGGGGAAATTGGCAATACATCGCTGGCGTCGGAGCTGACCCGCAGCACGGCCGCCACTTCAATTTGAACAAACAAACTGAACTCTATGATCCAAATGGCGAATTTATCCGTAGGTGGGAAGGGAACAACTATGACGGTAATATCGACTCTGTCGATGCTGCTGATTGGCCTATTCGATAACAACGCAGAGACAGGTGCCAGATGTCAGCAGTGCGCTTTAAAACACTCAGATTAATCCTCGGCGACCAATTAAACGCAGAGCACTCTTGGTATAGCCGCGCCGATGAATCTACCCTATATCTAATCGCCGAACTTCATCAAGAAACAGGCTATGTCACTCACCATATACAGAAAGTATCTGCTTTTTTTGCTGCCATGGAGCATTTTGCTAACCACCTCACGCTGAAGGGTCATCAAGTCACTTATCTTAGCCTCGACCAATCCGCACAGTTTGCGGATCTACCCAATCTCATTGTCAGTCTACTGAAGCAGCATCAATGTACACATTTCGAATTCCAGCGCCCCGACGAGTACAGATTGTATGAACAATTACATTCACTTGCCGGCACCCTTAGCCAAACTGGCTTTTATTGCAGGGAATGGGACACCGAACATTTCCTCTTGCCTTTCAGTGAGATTGAAGCTGATTTCCCAGCAGGAAAGCACATATTAATGGAGCATTTTTACCGTCGTATGAGAAAAAGATTTAACCTCCTGATGGATGATGACCAGCCGCTCGGGGGAAAGTGGAATTTTGATCAAAGCAACCGTAACAAACTCAAAGCCAATGAGCTAAAAGACATCCCTGCTCCGCTCTGTTTTGCCAATGACGTTAGCGCCATCTTAAGCAGGATTGAATCGCACCATATCGCCACTATCGGCAAAGCCCAACAGCAATTACTCTGGCCAGTCACCGCCAGCCAAGCCAAAGCACTGTTGGATTTCTTTTGTCGCCACTGCTTAGCGCGATTTGGCCGCTTCCAAGATGCCATGACGGAGAATAGCCCGCACAGTTGGAGCTTGTACCACTCACGACTTTCATTTGCTTTGAACTGCAAGCTTATTTCGCCCAAAGACGTTATCGAACAGGCAATCAATGCCTTCGAGCAGAATAGTGCGATAGACATTGCCCAGATAGAAGGCTTCGTCAGGCAGATTCTGGGATGGCGAGAGTATATCCGTGCCATCTATTGGGCCAATATGCCCAACTACAGCCAAACAAATGCCTTAAAGGCCACCCGCCGCCTACCGGATTTTTTCTGGACAGGGAAAACCAAAATGGCCTGTATGAAAGCAGCAATTACACAATCTTTGGACTATGCCTATGCCCACCACATTCAGCGCTTAATGGTAACGGGTAATTTTTGTTTATTGGCTGGCATCGCCCCTGATGAAGTAGAGCAATGGTACCTGGGGATATACATCGATGCGATTGAATGGGTTGAAATGCCCAATACACGCGGTATGGCACTCTTTGCCGACAACGGCATTATTGCCACTAAACCTTATGCGGCCAGTGGCAACTATATCAATAAAATGAGCGACCATTGCAAACATTGCTTTTATGATGTCAAAACAAAAACAGAAGCAAATTCATGCCCATTAAATAGTTTATACTGGAATTTTCTTCATCAGAATGATACCTGGCTAGCAAAGAACCCCAGAACCAGGATGATTTACCGAAGTTGGGATAATATGTCTAAAGAAGGACGAAAGTCTATTTTAGATAAAGCCAACAACATACTAGCCAATATAAACATGCTTTAACTAAACATGCTATTCACTACAATATTTTGCTCATCTAAAAGCAATTAGCCGCCTAATTTATTAATACCTTGATACAGTAAGAAAAACAACATTACCATTTATCTTACAAATACATAAATCTGGAATTATTTATAAAAACCATATCAGCCACGAACACATTTTGTGAGCAATGTCACACCTTACACCCAATAACATGTATACCATGTCGAGAAAATCAATCATCAAAAGGATATTTGTATGAAGTGCTGTGATAATCCAGCGGCTATCCAAATGAAAAGAAGCCTCATCCAAAAGTTTTTCTATAATGCCGTTTACAAATGCAGAAGCTGTGGCAGAAAAATTAAGCTATAACCAGTAACAAATATTTACTTCCAACTTCAATTGCTTAAAAAAATGACAACCACTACTCTTTAATTAATGCTATTAGCAATATGTTGAACCAAAGCAAGCTTCACCATATTTAATAAGCTATTGGTATTTTCTTAGATGTAGTATTCCGCTTTATTTTAATCAATATTGCACTGGATAATTCAAGTATGTTTTTTGAAAACCTAACAAAAACACCTCATCTTAAAGAAACAGGTTTACTCAATGACTTGAGCCAAGCGGGTATCGGTATACCGAGATCACCGAAATCTTTAGGTTGCCCCAATTACCGTATTGTTCTCGCCTGCAGCCGAAGCCAGCTTAAGATAAAGAAACCGATTGAATTGATTGTATTATAGCTACAACTGAATTAAGCCGTCTCACTGCACGCTGATAGATTGATAACGCAGTACGTCTCTTTAACGTTACTCTATTGGATATCAGGCAACAAAACTCATTTCATCTCAATTTAGGTGCCTCTAAACATGCCTACAGACTAGTCCCTGATTTGTGCTTGGAATTTAACATGAAAAAGGATGAGCGGTTTGCACCGCTCATCCTAGTTTATATAATCACGAAAGTGATAGGATGCCTCATAAGTTATGAAGCGACGGGTTCCGGACTCACTTCTTGGTTTTGCTGTCGACGCTTCACTATCAGTAACACACCAGCACATAGCATGCCTACCGATGACACTGTTAGGCCGATACCGAAGATCATCTGATAGGCCTCGATCTTATCGAAGGTATCAATGATCCAGCCGTTCAGCGCATATGCCCAGAAAACAGACGCGTAAGCTGCAAACGAACCAACACTCATTGCCGCACCGCTACACTGAGCAGGTACACCCGCTTCAGCAACCGGCGCCAAGATGATACCTTTTGCTAAGAAGATAGAGAACGAGAAGCACATCAGCAGGATGATATTCATCATCAGCATACCTTCACCTTTCGGCATCAGAATAGTAGCCAATAGGCATAGTGCTGTTAAACCAAGGGCAAACATCATCATCTTAGTCGATGACTTGAATAGAAAATCAGACAATGTACCAGCGACAAGTCCCGCGATAACCCCCATAGCACCGGTATTGATGATCCCGAACATTGCCGCCTGAGACGTAGTCAGGCCAAATACTGCCTGCAGGTAAGGGACGGTGTAAATTAGGGTAATGTATGTCCAGTATACCGTCATCGACGTTAATGCCGCCAACCATACTGTTGGCATTTTCAGAACGTGAATAAGCCCCTGCAGTGCCGCTTTATTCTTGGATTCGCCCTCTTTAACCTCCAATTGGTTATTAGGTACATACTTCCAGACAAGGAAGATCATCGGGATAATTAGCAAGGTATAGAACAGAATCGCGCCTTTGAATACCAGAATAGAGCCACCGATCAATGCCATGATACCAACAATAGCGGCGTTCATGCTCATTTCCATCGCACGGCGGATAGACTCGAGTAAACCAAAGGCCATCCCTTTATTCTTGTCTCCCGACATTAGGTTGACACCGTTAACTACCGCAGGCCAGAAGATAGCATCAGTAATACCCCAGATACCGGCAATGATAGCCAGTACGGTGAATTCCGGCTGGAATAGGATGATAAACATCATACTGACAAAGCGAACGGCTAGGCTGCTCATCAAAATAGAACGAACAGAAAATCGGTTATTAACCCAACCCGCAGGAATGTAGAAGAACATTGCTGAGCCGATCAAGGTAAACAAGATACCCATTTGGGTATTGTCGATTTGAAGCACATCCAATAATAAGTTGTAGAACGTGCCTTTAAACGCTTCAAAAGCTGAGTAGATGATCTGGCCTGACATGACTACCGACAAGAAGCCGTAAAACCGCTTGTTAGAGTCAAAACCTATTTTTTCAATCATTCGTTTCATAACTTAGTTTCTTCTATTTGTTGTTATTGGACGTAGTTGTTACTTTTTATACTTTGACGGAAATTGATTGGCGATATCAGTGAAAACACCATCGACTCCCCAATTAAATAGCTGGTTGGCACGAGCAAGATCATTCACTGTATACACATTAATTTTGTAACCAGCGGCCTTGAACTTTTGTACTTTCTCTTTGGTTAGATTGACATCTTCAGGGTGGATATACTCTGCCTGGCAAGCCTCTAGGATCGAACACCAGTCATCCCATAGATTTGCATCTTCAAATAAGCAAGCCACTGCAGTTTCAGGTCGACGGCGCTTGAACTCGACAAGCGCTAAATGATTAAAGCTCGACACAATCAGCTCACGTTCTGGATTTAACTTTTCTAAATCACGGATGACATTCGTAAGTAGCTTATCGGTCATCTCCCAGCCGGCAGTACAAGACTTGATCTCAACATTTAGGTTAAGCTCATGTTCATTAGCTAGTGTAACGAGTTGTTCAAAGGTGGGGATTCTTTCGCCGATAAAATCATCATGGAACCAGCTACCTGCATCAATATCAGATAAATCGCTTAAGGTAAGGTCATATAAACTTCCACAGCGGTCAGTACAACGATCCAGCGTATCGTCGTGAGATAAAACGACCGTTCCATCGGCCAGGATGTCGACATCACATTCAATCCATTGAATTCCATATTGCTTGCACATGGAAAATGCTGCCAGCGTATTTTCAGGAGCAAGTGCAGACATACCACGGTGAGCAAATACTTTTTTCATTTCGTTACCTATATTATTTTCGAACGAGCATTGTCGTGGTCGGAAATATACAGAAGGCCGGGGATGGAAAATGTGATGTATATGCAATAAGAGCAAGCGCTAATGTGACCTGCTCAGCAGAAAGTAAATAAAATCAAAAGAAAATTCTGGAATAAACTCAATAGACGCCAAATTCAACATTTAGCCTCCCCCAAAAGAAACAAAGCAATATAATACTTCATCACTTTCCAAATGGAACACGAATTATCGCAAACCCACTTCCTGCGCATGAAGCCATACAAGAATATGAGCCACCTTATTAATAAATATTAATTATAGATGGCAATGCAAAATAACGCATTGCTATGAAACACAGTAATTGCCTTCAAGGCTTATTCAATAGAATAGATTCTGATATGTTGTGGAATGCCTGTTACTCAATAATACAAATCCGTCTTAAAAAACCGATGACAAAGTACAAAAAAACAGCAATAACAACAACACAATTAATACGCACTCACTAGTACGCTGTTTTTCTGGAGATATAACAACCCGGTTACTAATGTACCTTGCCATCTTTCTTCAATTGGGCTGGGCTATATCCAAAGTGTTTCTTGAACACTTTGCAAAAATAACTTACATCAGAGAAGCTGACTTCATTGGCAATATCAGAAAGACTGAAGAAGGAATTTTGCAAGCGCCAATGCGCATGATCCATCCGCATTTCAGCCCAGTATTCGCGAGGACTAATTGCCAATTCTGTTTTAAATACCCTGTCGAGTTGCCTGCGACTTAACCCCAACTGCACGGCCAATGCCTCAATACTCAGTGATACCGATAGATTCTGGCGCATGAGTGAGATCGCTCGTGAAATATGGCGATTATGTCGATGCGCTTGGTTGCTCTCGTGTCCCAGTGATTTCAAATAATGTTGTCTATTTCGGGTTTCATCCACCAGCATATCCGCCAACCCTTTCAACGCCCTCTCACGGCCACACTTTTGAGCTAACAGCTCGATGGCCAACTCGATAACGGCAGAACCTCCAACACAGCTGATCCGCTTACCATCGAAACAATAAAGTTGGTCAGAGCTCACCTTCAACGTCGGAAAAGCGGTCTCAAACTCCTGCTGGTGACGCCAGTGTACAGCTACTTCACAACCGGCAAACAATCCCAATTCAGCTAGTAAAAAGCTGGCATTGTCCACCGCCACCAAAGTATTGCCTCTGGCAACGGCTTGCTTGAAAAAGGACTGGTAAAGAGCAGCCATAGCTTTCATCTCGCCGGCGCGGCGGCCACCAAACACTACGACATAATCATATTGAGCCAAATCAACATGTTTGAATGACAGCGGAATCGAGAGCTGCACACCACTGCTTGATAACACTTCGCCTTCAGACAATCCTGCCACATCCCAAGCACAGTATTTCTGCCGGCTGTAATCCTCATCATCGGCAGAAAAACGTAATTTATCGAGAAAGCTGCCAAACGGCAGCATATTAAAAGTGGGCAATGGGACCAGCAAGAAACGTACATCCGGCTCATTAATTGGCGGTACCGGGGCTGAAGATGAAGGCAGATGAGTAGACATGGGGATCCGTGAAAAGCTGATAATGTCCAAATATTACCTCAGTTAGTCCAGATACAACCATAACTTTTGTACCGCTCACTCGTATACTGCCAACCAGCCCCTTCTCCTCTATAAGGTATATTATGGAACTGCAAACTTGGTTGCTCTATTTGGTAGCCGTCATTGGATTAGCTTTTGCTCCAGGCCCAAATGGCTTGCTGGCATTAAGCCACGGCGCCCTTTATGGCCGCCGAAAAACACTCCCAACGATTTTGGGAGGAGTAACTGGCTTTATTGGCGTAATTGCCATTTCGATGTTTGGGATCGGCTCGCTCATGATGGCCTCGGCACATGTGCTTTCTTTGCTGAAATGGCTCGGCGGTGCCTACCTCGTCTACCTCGGGATCCAATTGTGGCGAGCACCAGCCATCACATTGGAAAACAAGACAGTTGTTGACAATGGGCAATTGGCCCGCTTTCGCCAGGGGCTTCTGGCGGCAGTTTCAAACCCAAAGGTTATTTTATTTTTTGGCGCGTTCTTGCCACAATTTATGACGCCCAATGCACCACTGCTCAACCAGTTTTTCATCCTGGCGGTGACCTTCGCGGTAGTGGAGTTCTGCGTTGAGTTTTTTGTGGCCTGCATTGCCCATCAGTTGCGCCCTTGGCTGCAAAAAAGCGGCCAACGCTTCAACCGGGGGTGCGGCACAGTATTTGCCCTACTCGGAGCCAGCCTACCACTGAGCCAGTAAGCCAGCACTATTCTTGGCACCCATCAATACCGATGAGGTGCCTAGCCTCCAGACATCGCAAGCAGTTCGATACAAATCCGATATACTTATACCCAAGCTTGTTTTGTGACAAGAGTAACTTTTTTGATTAGGTTACTGAGCCTGTCATGTCGTAGGCGTAGGAGGTAGGTGCGCAATGTTTTCATTGACTCAAAAGATCGTCCCATTCTCCGTATTCATCTCGCTGTTGCTCAGTGGCTGCAGCTCCGGGCCTGACGGGGTAAGGCGCAGTGGAGAATACAGTTTTTATGATTCGACCCAGAGTTTCATCGCACTGACGGATACCCGGCGAAGCGGCGCCGTTGTCGATAAAGGTGTGTTCTACCCCAAAAACACGTTTGCCTATACCTATCGCTATTGCTCAGACAATCCCCGGCAGGCCGCAAAGGATATTGCAGAATATCAAGCTCTCGCCAAACGGGTTTGTGATACCAACAGTGGGCAGCTAATTAGCCAGGCCAGTGGAACCTGGTGCGTACTTGCTGCCAATACCCCCAACGAACAACCACTGTTCTCTGCAAAAATCACCAGTACCGCATTATGGGCCGATTTATGTTTGGACGGGCCTTTTGTCACCTTGCGGCTAAATGAAAATACCCAAGCAAGTCAAAGCCAATGGTATGAAAGCGCACAAGTTCTGGGTTATGAGCCCTATTCCCCGCTCCGCGAACTAGCCCCCGGTACTGCGATCACGCAGGCAATCAACCAACCTGCATCGCCAGCTACAGCACCTTGGGGCGATGAAAGTCAATATATTTACTCGCATATCGGCACCACGGTATGCCTCTATGATCATCCGCATCAAACCAACCTCGGTCACACCTATCGAGGACAGGTATTCAGTGTCAACGATGGTCTGGTCAAAGTTTCGGTAAAAGAAAAGTTCAAGGGCGATATCAGAACAGCACCGATGCGAGAAAAGGTTAACTGGCACCGTACTTCATATATCACAGCCCCGGCCAACTCATGGTTTGTTTGCTCATAACACAAACATTATGTAGGGGGAGGAGTGCTCTCCCTAGCGTTTTCCCCGCCTCGACACCACTGCCTATCTATCAAGGCATTAATGGTTTCGTCTAGCAAATTTTCTGAGACTTCTGCAGCTGATTATCAAAATATTCACAGCAATATCACAAAGTGCAACTATTCCCCCATTGCTCCCCACCGGCCTACATATACTCCTAATTGCAAAGCTGGAGATTAGAAATGTTTGGTCGCACAAAATGCTTAGCTTCAAATAGTCACCCAGAATTGGACTTGGAAAAGTGGCAAAAAACAGTCGATTTGATTGCCCAATTGTTCAACTGTGCTTGCGGGGCCATCGTACAGTTACGCGATAAGGAGTTCTACACCGTTCGCTCTAGCCAGAACAGGGATAATTTTCTCAAGACCGGTGATGCCTGGCCCTATGAAATGAACAGCTTTTGTCGCCATGTTATCGAAAAAGGAAGCGCGCTGTATGTTGCAGATCCTGCCAACGATCCACAATGGAGCCAAATTCCATTTGTAAAGGAAGGCCCGATCCGATCTTATTTTGGTGTGCCCATATACTGGCCTGATAACTCCGTGTTCGGCACTATCTGTGCGATAGACACCAAGCCGACTGAATACAATGACACCTTGTATCAACTGCTTGAACAACTTAGAGAGTTAATTACCGCCGACCTGAAACTTATCGATGCTTACGAGAATGTCAAAAACCTTGCCCTGACCGATGAGCTAACCGGTTTATATAACCGGCGTGGTCTTTCGGCCATGGTTCAGAAAACAATACAGAATCACAACAGTGCCATTAACTCAATTGCCATTGCTTATTTTGACTCTGATAACCTCAAGGAGATAAACAATCAATTAGGCCATGACTGTGGTGATATTGCTATTCAAGCCCTGGCCGTTGAAATAAAAAAGTTAACTCGCTCAAGCGATATCTTAGCACGCGTAGGAGGCGATGAGTTTGTAGTAGTATTGAACAACATCGAAGAGCCGGTGCTGCGGAAAAAATGCCAGTTGATAGAATCAAATTACCGCGCGAATCTCTCCAAGCGAAAAGAGTTTAAAACGTACACCAATGACTTTAGCGTGAGTTATGGTTGCTTATGCGTAGATACCAATGACGGTATTGAGCTTTCAGATCTATGCATCCAAGCGGACAAACTAATGTATGCCAACAAGATGAGCAAAAGAAACTGCTAACAGACGATAACGCTGAGTTCTTGAAATTAATGCTCATCTTATATTTTGGGTAACCGATTAACACTTACCCTTACTTTGACTATTTAGTTATATTTTATGTATAACATTTTACGCAGGCTATCACATCGGCCTTTATCTAGACGATCACCTAAATAATCACCATCCTCTGCTGCTTTTTTCACTACTAGCGCTTTTGCTCGTGCACCATCTGGTAACTTTTTATATTCATCGTAAGTATTAAGCTTAAGCAGCTTATATTTTGAGTGCTGACTTGGGCTCGCGACATGCTCATAACAATAAATCATGGCACCGGCATTTGCACCAATTTTGGCAGCATCAGAAACGGCATAGGCATGGCCGGTAGCCAACATCAAACTGCCAGCAACGATAGCCATCTTTACTTTGTTCATTTGTCCTCCAATAGCACTTCATTCATATTAAAGCCCTTATGCAAAACACCAGTACAAGGTGTTAAGTATGCGACGAGCCAACAACAAAGTAACAAACCCCATGCGGCTTTAATTACCATATGGCGACAGGCGAGGAGAAAGTAGTGATTCAGCACATACGAAAAAGCCCCTTCAGTGAAAAGAGGCTTTAACAGAAAGTTATGCTTTGGTGCTAGCTAACAGCGCTCCGCAACCTATGAACATTGTTCCAAAAATACGATTAAGTCTTTTTAAGACCATTGGAGACTTGATGTAATAAGCAAGCTTCGCTGCCAATATGACATAAATTACCATTACACAAGTATCTACTATGATTGTGGTTGCCCCCATCTGAATGATTTGTAGATAGTGTGAAGAAGTTGCATCAAGAAACTGTGGCAATAGAGCAGCAAAGAAGATTACTGTTTTAGGATTAGTCAGGTTGACAAAAACAGCTTTTCTAAACAGTTTCCATTCGGAGGTTTCAACTAATATATCTGTAGCATTGATCGTAGTGGTTTCTTGAAATTTTTGTATTCCAAGCCAGATTAAGTAAGCCACTCCCACCCACTTGATTACTATAAATGCCATCAACGACTGCGAAACAAGAACACCTAACCCCATACCAATCAAGATAATGTAGAATGCAAGACCAAGTTGCAAGCCTATGATAGATATCAGCGATTTCCTAAAACCATATACCATTCCATTATTAATGGTATTAATTGTACCAGAGCCAGGAATTACGCTGTATATAAAAGTTGCACTAAGATACGTAACCCAAATTTCAATATTCACAAACAACCCCAAACATAACCACAACAAAAGCATGGGAAATAAAAAACGCATTATCCTATGTAACCTAGTTTGAATACAGATATTTTTTATACTCGAAAAAGCTGTTTACTCATCCAATGTTTGTGAGTCGATACAAAGCTTAACCTTGCGTTTTATCAGTGCCGTGCTAGGCAAAGGTGTAGTGGTTTGTGGTTGATGCTTGTATACCTACGACACCCATTAATGGCATTGGATATGCTTTGCTTTAAACATCATAAGGCTTAATGATGTGGTAATAGCTTAATCAAACAACGCGTGAAACAATTGAACTTGATCAATGTTCGCAGGTAAGCGGTCACGGGCCATTAGGAAGAATGTAAATTCGTTGGGATAGCCAATTTGACGCTTTGAAAATGAGGTAGCGATCCGAGTGAAGTACACGCTATTTGGGAGTCTCAATAAGCACATCGGTGCTTCTTTTCTGCGCAAGAAGATTATTGACAGCGTAGATACGAAAAAGGCCTTGTCTTGTGTCGGGGACGCCTAGTCAAGGCCTTTGAATGTGGCGGAGACATAGGGATTTACTTCGCCCTTCGGGCCGTTGCTTTAAAACGCCTTCGGCTAGCAACGTTGTCTCGCTTCGCTCGGCTGAACCCTGTCTAGCGTTCTTCACCCTATCACTTTCATTGCCAAGTGACAGAAGTAAAAAAGCCAGCAGTTAAGCTGGCTTTTTTTGAATGTGGCGGAGAGATAGGGATTTGAACCCTAGATACGCTATTAACGTATGCCGGTTTTCAAGACCGGTGCTTTCAACCACTCAGCCATCTCTCCGTAAGTGCGGCGTATAATAAAGTAGGACTTTCTTGTTGTAAAGCCCCAATGAGTTCAACTGCTCAGTGTCTGAACAATTTATCTCACCTGACCCGAATCTGCTTAATTTGCCACTTCAGCTAAAACAAACCCAGCCAAATAAAACCTTGTCCAAATATCCATACAATTAATCAGTCTATGAAGCAAGCTCACAGAATAGCACTGGTTTGCTCGCACTATTCCATTAACATTATAAATAGAAGCAACATACACCTTTACTTGAAACCTTGGAGGTATTTTCCCCGCTGTAAGCCACTGAATAAAAAACCATAAGTAAATGGCTATTATCAATCCTCTTGAAATCGATAAGGGAATTATCCATGAAAAAATCACTCTGCCAGCTTACGCTTGGGGTTTGGGCGATAGGCTGCTCGTCAACCCTCGCCGCCCCTCTCACCATTGAACTTGAACAACTTGCTGTACAGGCAAATCAAGCGCTGAGCGAGGTCTATATGGCTTCTCAAAGTGCTGGTATCACCGAATTAGGCGATTGCTCCTACAGCTGCGGAGGGCACCCAAACTGGGACCCAATCGCTGGGTACTATTTTGTCAACGTAAACGACACCAAGGTATATGTTCGTTATGGCGCCCCTGTACGCTTTTCTACCCCCATTTATCGCAATGAAGGCGGCCAAACTAACTTCTTCAGCCAACTGGCTGGCATCGATATCGACAATTACCATACCGGTGTTGTTCAGCTGGACAAATGGCCTGACTTCTTCGTTGATAAAAGCTTGCCGTCAGACTTCACCCAACAGGCACAAAAATCGCATAGTGGATGCTTCCTGGCCTACCAACCTGTCAATAGCTACGCCCCTCAAGCAAGCTTCTATGCCGTGACATCAGGCTGCCCTGATCCCGTGGACGCCGCCGTTGAATCTGGAAATGCCCTTCTCATTCCAGATAGGGAATCGGTGCTGCAAGCGATCCTCAATGTCATTGAAGCTAACAGCACGCAATATCAAGAGGCAAAAAATGCCATTTTCAACCTCACGCCTGATGGGCATGCCAAAGAAGACGGCAGCAGCTTAACCAACCTATCATGGGACCCAACCCACGATGCCAGCACGTTTATTCCTACCTATGGAGTCAACGAAGCCATTTTGTACACCAACGATGTCTATGTGTCGGGTAAGACGGTGTATGAAAAAGCCATCGGTATTGTTGGTGAAACAGACAACAGCCGCTATTTAGTGCTCGGCTCCAACCCCATGCGAACTTGGCAGCGTGGTTTTGAAACCAATGAACAAACAGAGGCTTTTGTTGAAAACAGTATTCAGTGGCTAACCGGTAAAACACCCAGTGATATTCTTTCTGGTGGGCTGAACATTGTTATTGCACAGATGGAGAATGGCTATTACTTCCCCGATGAAAGTGCGACGCGTAACTGGCTAGATCACCGCTTTCCCGATAGCGTCACTTACAATCCGGCCAGAAGTTGCAATGGCACGGCACTTACCGGCTGTATCACCCCAGAAACTGATTTATTGATCGTCTCCCAGTATCTTCGCAGCGGGGAAGACGCCGAGAGCATTGCTGAGCAAGTACAAGCTGCGCAGGCACAAGGGATCCCCGTCATGTATCTCCATCATGACGGCAACCAGACCGCACTGGGCAAACAGCTATTCCAGCTCTTCAATGTCAGTTACGAATGGGATAATTACTGGAAAAAGCTAGGGCTGAAAGGTTTTGATATTACAGCTAGACAAGGACTACTGCCTGACGATGTCGAAAAAGTCAAAACCATGGTCACGCATTTCCTCGATCAAAGCTTTACCAGCGATTTAAGCCAATGTGATTCAAGTTGTTCAAACGTCGACAGCTTCAAAACTGAATTCCAAGACGCAGCGACCCTGGTCAGGAACATGGCCAACGGCCTAGACAGCAACAAGACCGACTTATTCTCACTAGAAGGATATAAGTACCAGAAACTGCTGATCTTGCTCGCCGATTATTTCCGCCAGTCCGTTTCATTTCCAATGGACATGGCCTCGAGCGATACCACCCGCTTCCTGGAAGCCTATTATGCCGACCACGTTCAATACAATTACCGTGACCTCAGCCCTGCTCAGCCGGATCTTGGCAACTTTAGCCGCGGTGACTTCAGCCATATCACACCAAGCGACCGGACTGTAACACTGACAAGCAAGGCTCATTTCCAGTCTGCCGGTGTTTACGCCCTGCCGGGACAAACATTTGAAGTAACGCGCCTTGATGATAATGCCGCAGCCAATACCACAGTGTTTGTCAATTCGTTGCGATCATCAGCTTCGAAGCCATTCTCCTCCGGGGGCTACAAACGGCCGAAGTACCTCCAGTCAGTGAAAATTAGCTTACTGCCGGGTGAAACCCTCAAGCTAACGTCGCCTTACGGCGGGCCGGTGCAAGTCGGATTTAGTGGTGAGGCAGGATTACCCGTTGAGCTAGCGTTCAAGCAAATTGGCCGCCACCCTCATTGGCGAAGCAGCGAAGACAACATCAGCTTTGCCCAGGCTATGGAGCAAGAGCAATTTGATTGGGCTGAGGTGGCCACTCCCTACTTTGAAGTGCACTCGACCATGTCGAAGATGAAGTCCACTTTGTCAGATGCCAACTGGACAACCGCGGAAAACTTAGCCAGCGCAATTGATGCATACATTCATGACTACCCACACGTACTGGCAGGTTTCCAGGGAGACGGTATCACCCAGATCCCAGAAATTCATGATTTTGCGGCCCAGAAGGGTTGGACAATCGACAGCCATGCCATCGTCAAGCATATGAATGCGGATCAGCCGACTTGCGGCTATGGCTGCTCGGGCAACCCATATGATGCGGGCTGGGCCTTTAGCCCAACCGGCCATGGTGATATCCACGAACTCGGCCACGGCTTAGAAAAAGGACGTTTCCGCTTCAGTGGCTGGGAAGGCCATGCCAGTACCAACCCTTATTCGTACTATTCAAAAACCCAATTCTTCAAGCAAACAGGAGAAGCACCAAGCTGCCAGAAACTTCCTTTTAAATCCATGTATGAAACGCTGCAGACAGCACAGAATCAGCCAGATCCTTTTGCATATATGCAGCAAGCCAACTTAACAAAATGGAATCATGGTGTTGCCATCTATATCCAGATGATGATGGCCGCCCAAGCCCAAGGCGTGCTTCAAGACGGCTGGCACCTACTGGCACGACTTCATATCTTGGAACGTGAATTTAACCGGGCCAAAAAGAATGAGTCCGAATGGTTGCTCCGCAGAGATAACTTGGGATTCAGCCAGTATTCTTATGATGAAATAAAATCCATCAGCAATAACGACTGGCTCGCAATTGGCATTTCCTATGTTACCCGCCTCGACTATGGTGACTATTTGAACATGTGGGGGATCTCAGTCTCCGAGAAGGCGCGGTTGCAATTGGCCGAACATGACTTTGCCCAAGCCATGCTTCAATACTACCAAGCTGACGGCAATGATTACTGCTACGGCCTAGATAAACCTGTGCTGCCTGTCAATGGCACCATGAGATGGTCTGGTATCGATCCTGGCGAAGGGACAGATGTGGCTTTTGGTAAACCGGTGACGATATCCAGTTATTACGATGAAAGCCGCTTCCCTGCAAGCCATGCCGTCGACGGCAAGTCATCCACTTTCGTCCACTCACAGCGTGGCAGTTCAGAATGGCTTGAAGTGGATCTCGAAGCAAGCTTGCCAATTAGCGCAATCATCCTGACCAACCGCTCGGATTGTTGTCAGTCCCGCACAGAAAATATCACGCTGCAATTGCTCGACGGCTCGAGAAATTCAGTTTGGAACTCAGGTCCGCTGGGAATTCAAGATGAGTGGATATTCGATGATCGCCATGGCCTGCCAACAACTCAGATCCGCTATATACGGCTAGAGTCTAACAATCAATATATTAATATCAGTGGCATTATGGCCTATAGCCAGCCATAGCCACGGCAACAAAAAACCGCCGCACTCAAAATGAGTGCGGCGGTTTCTTTATGATCTTCAAGCCACCGCGTCTCTGATCCTGCGGTAAATAGTTACCACAAATAACACCACTGCCCCGCTGAACAGGCCAATCGCCGCATTGACAAACGCAGGAAGCATCAAGGCACCACCAGGGACTTCTGAAGCTTGATGAGTCAGATGCTCTATCAAGACATGGGAGTGCGGCATGCTGTGTACTACGATACCTCCCCCCACCAAGAACATCGCAATAGTGCCGACAACCGCCAGACTCTTCATCAGATAAGGAGCCGCCTTGATCAGCGATTCACCGATTCCGCGCTTGAAGGAACCCGCCTCACTCGTTCGGGCAAGGTACAAGCCAAGATCATCAAGCTTGACGATACCGGCCACCAAGCCGTAGACCCCTATGGTCATAAACAGAGCAATCACACTGACCACCAGCACCTGGGTCAGCATAGCCGACTCTTGAACCGTACCTAGGGCGATAACAATAATCTCCGCCGAGAGAATGAAATCGGTCCTTATTGCCCCTTGTATTTTCTTTTTCTCAAACTCGACCAGATCCTCTGCCGCATCCATCTGCTCGAACTCGTCGCTGTCTTCTGGCCGATGCGGATGGAACAGCTTCTCCATCACTTTTTCGAACCCTTCAAAACAGAGGAACAGGCCGCCGACCAGTAGCATCGGAGTGATCAGCCAGGGCGCAAAGGCACTGATCAACAATGCCGCAGGCACCAGAATCAACTTATTGCGAAACGACCCCTTGGCGACCGCCCACACCACAGGAATCTCACGTTCGGCTCGCACGCCAGACACCTGTTGGGCATTCAATGCCAAATCGTCCCCCAGCACCCCAGCGGTTTTGCGAGCAGCCACTTTGCTCATGACCGCCACATCATCAAGCACAGTCGCGATATCATCCAACAGGGTCAGTAAACTTGCTCCGGCCACTTAGCACCTCTTTCTTTTTATTGTACTAATTAACTGTAGTGAAGAATTAATGATTCTAGCCACCGCGAGGAAGCAATCAGGGAGCTAGATCTTTTCGATAAATTCATTGAAGATCTCGCGGCATTGAGGATCCCCCGCTAAAATGTAACAAGATATTACCACTAATCAGCCCCTTGGCGAGATAGATATTATTCAGCGGTTACCTACTTCGCCGCTGCTTTGGGAACTCTTTCAGTCACATTTCATTATCACGGAAGCTAGCTTACCTATTTGCGAGGTGACAGGCTTATGGCGATTGCCATTGTCTTGATAGTGATAGTTGTGGCATCCATTGCCTTTCATTTTCTCAGCCCGTGGTGGCTAACCCCTGCCGCATCCAACTGGGGCGAGATAGACGGTGCCCTCAACCTGACTCTGGTGATCACCGGTGCGTTTTTTATCGTGATCAACTTGATGATCGCTTGGTTTGTGATCAAGTATCGCCACCGCCAAGGCCATAAATCCACTTACCAGCCAGACAACAAACGTCTCGAGGCCTGGTTAATTGGCTTAACATCCGTTGCGATTATCGGTTTGCTGGCCCCGGGACTGGTGGTATACGGCAAGTTCGTTGCCGTGCCCGATGATGCCAAAGAGGTAGAGGTCGTAGGCGAACAGTGGAAATGGAGCTTTCGCTTTCCCGGCGATGACAACCAACTGGGCAAATCAGATATTCGCTTTATCAGCAGCACCAACCCATTGGGGCTCGATCCTGACGACCCCGCCTCCGGTGATGACAAAATCATACTGGGTCCCGAATTGCACCTACCGCTCTACTCGCCCTATAAGATCTTGCTGAGATCCAAAGATGTCCTGCACGATTTCAATGTCCCGCAATTTCGCGCCAAGATGGACCTGGTCCCCGGCACAGTCAGCTATTTTTGGCTGACGCCCACCCAGCGCGGCACTTTCGATATCTTGTGTGCCGAGCTGTGTGGTGTTGGGCACTTCAATATGCGCGGTAGGGTCGTGGTTGAGGATGATGCCCAGTTTGGCCGCTGGCTTGCCAAACAACCGACGTTTGCCCAAACCCAGCAGCCAGCATCAGAGAGGGAGCAACCCGTTACTGATCCTGTCGAACATGGCAAAACCCTGTCCGAGGTGAATGGCTGTATCGGATGCCACAGCATAGACGGCAAACCCGGTGTCGGCCCAACATGGCTCGGCCTCTATGGCAAAACCGAAATCCTGTCCGACGATACAGAAGTGCTGGTTGACGATGAATATCTCAAAGTCGCGATTCTCAACGCCAACGCTGAAATCGTAAAAGGCTACCCAGCCATCATGCCGGTCTACCAATTTAACGATCAGGAAGTGGATGCCATTATTGCCTACATCAAGGCGGTGTCATCACCGCAGGCAGATCCTGGTGGAGGTGATAACGACAGTAAAGCCAATGAGGGAGCACAATAATGTTCGAAACCAGTCCCTATGCCGTCAAAAAACGCCCGCAGTCCTTCTGGACCAAATATGTCTGGAGCCAGGATCACAAGGTCATTGCCATCCAGTACACCCTCACAGCTATCGCGATGGGGCTGATTGCACTGGTGCTTTCTTGGCTGATGCGGCTGCAACTGGGGTTCCCCGGCAAGTTCGACTTTATTGATGTCAACCTCTACTACCAGTCAATGACCCTGCACGGCATGATCATGGTGGTATACCTGCTCACCGCCTTGTTTCTGGGCGGCTTCGGTAATTACCTGATCCCCCTGATGGTCGGGGCGCGGGACATGGTCTTTCCCTTCCTCAACATGCTCAGCTACTGGTTCTACTTACTGGCATCGTTAATTCTGGTCGCGAGCTTTTTTGTGACCGGCGGGCCGACTGGCGCGGGCTGGACCCTCTACCCCCCTCAAGCCATTATGCCCGGTACACCGGGGACAGACTGGGGGATCGTGCTGATGCTGCTTTCACTGGCGGTGTTTATTGTTGCCGCCACCATGGGTGGGCTAAATTATGTCACCACCGTACTGCAAGCCCGTACCGAAGGAATGACATTGCTGCGTATGCCATTGACAGTGTGGGGGATCTTCACCGCTTCGGTCATGGCGTTGCTGGCCTTCCCGGCATTGCTGGTCAGTGCCATTATGATGCTGTTCGATAAACTGCTCGGCTCGAGCTTCTTTATGCCGGCTATTTATTCCATGGGCCAACAGACCGGCTACGACGGCGGAAGCCCGATCCTGTTCCAGCACCTGTTTTGGTTTTTCGGCCACCCCGAAGTGTATATCGTGGCCTTGCCCGCTTTCGGTATCGTCTCCGATCTCATCAGTATCCATGCCCGCAAAAATATCTTCGGCTACAAAATGATGGTCTGGGCCATTTTGGGTATCGCGGCTCTGAGCTTTATTGTCTGGGCCCACCACATGTACGTCAGTGGCATGAATCCATACTTTGGCTTCTTCTTTGCCACCACTACGTTAGTGATTGCGGTACCGACTGCAATCAAGGTCTACAACTGGCTGTTCACCCTCTGGCGTGGCGATATTCACCTCAGCCTGCCGATGCTTTTCGCTATCGCCTTCATGAGCAGCTTTATCATCGGCGGGCTAACCGGCTTGTTCCTCGGCAATGTGATTGTCGATATCCCACTGTCCGATACTTACTTTGTCGTCGCCCACTTCCACATGGTCATGGGCGTGTCGCCTATCTTGGTCATTTTCGGGGGCATCTACCATTGGTACCCTAAAATTACCGGCAGGATGATGAATCCGGTGATGGGGCATATCCACTTCTGGATCACTTTCCTCGGCACCTACGCCATTTACTTCCCCATGCACTATCTCGGTATCCTCGGTATGCCAAGACGTTACTACAACTGGGATGATTACAGCTTTATTCCCGAGTCCGCGCAGTCGATGAATGCCTTTATCACCATTGCTGCTCTGGTCGTCGGCGCCGCCCAGATCATTTTCCTGTTCAACCTGTTCTGGAGTTGGAAATTTGGCAAAGTGGCCGATAGCAATCCCTGGAAAGCCACGTCACTGGAATGGTTCACGCCAGACACGCCTCCCAAACACGGCAACTGGGGCGAAGAGCTCCCTGTGGTCTATCGCTGGGCCTATGACTTTAGTGTTCCCGGTCACGACAAAGACTACATCCCGCAGACACAAGCCCCTGAATCAGCCCAGGCCGCCTCTTCCTCTTCTCCCGGAACATCAGGAGGCAGTGGGAGCGAATCAACGGCAAAGGCCAATAAGGAGCGTTCATGAACAAAAACATGCCCACCCTGACCCAAGATCCCGACGCTCGCTATCTCGCCCAGCGCCAGGCGCCGGCATCAACAGCCGTGTGGTTTCTGCTTGCCGTTATCACCATGTTCTTTTTCCTCTTTGCTGTTGCCTACCGGATCAGGATGACATTACCAGACTGGCAGGCGCTCAATGAGCCGTGGCAGCTCGCTGTCAGCACCGTGATGTTGGTCATGAGCTGTGTCGCCATGCACCTGTGCTATCGCAAGGCCGCCTTGCTGCCGTCTCTGCGTGCCAATCATGCCCTGTTGGTATGGACTGTTATCTTTACCCTCGGTTTTGTATTTAGCCAGCTTTGGGCATGGCAAGCATTGCTGTCAGCCAACCTAGGGATCGGCAGCACACCTGCTGCGAGCTTTTTCTATTTGCTGACAGGGCTCCACGGACTGCATGTACTGGGCGGGCTAGTCGCCCTGAGCTGGGTGGTACTCCATGCCGGAAGCGGTCATCGCAACCAGCTCTATCCGGCCCTTCGACTCTGTACCCGATACTGGCATTTCTTGTTATTTGTCTGGCTGTTTTTACTCGGCCTACTTCGCTTGACGTAATGGGAGGTGATCCCCATGCCACGCTCTATCTATACCGATGACCATCCCACCCACCACGCATGGGCATCGATAATCAATGACTACTCTGCCGACAAGGCAGTGTTCAATGTATCAAGCAACAAAACCATGATGTGGATATTTCTGCTTAGCGATATCTTCGTCTTCAGCTGCTTCCTCATCGGCTACATGGCGGTCAGGATGACCACTACCGAACCCTGGCCTGTACCCAGTGAAGTCTTTGCCCTAACCATCGCCGGGCAATCCATTCCGCTGGTACTGATCGCTATCATGACCTTCATCCTCATTACCAGCAGCGGCACCATGGCGATGGCCGTAAACTGCGGTTACCAGAAAAAACGTGGCGCTACTGCGTTGCTAATGCTCATCACCGCCTTGTTCGGCCTCAGTTTTGTCGGGATGCAGGCGTTTGAATGGAGCAAGCTGATAGAGGATGGCTTCCGGCCTTGGGGTAATGAGGTAGGAGCCGCCCAGTTCGGCGCCTGCTTTTTCATGATCACCGGATTCCACGGCTTGCATGTCACCGTCGGTGTCATCTACCTGTTGATTGTGGCGTGGAAAGTATGGCGTGGCGATTACGAGAAGCGAGGTCGCAGCCAACCGCAAAGTAATTATGAAATCGTCGAGATTGCCGGCTTGTACTGGCACTTCGTCGACCTTGTCTGGGTCTTCATCTTTGCATTTTTCTATCTCTGGTAGGAGGGCTCGTATATGGCTAGCTCAACGAAAACCCATACCCAGCAACAGCACCCCATCAGCCTGTACCTCGGTATCTGGTTGCTACTGTTCGTCCTCAGCGCGCTGTCTTATATGGTTGATTACTACCATTTAGAAGGCATACTTCGCTGGAGCTTGATTTTGCTCTTTATGACCCTAAAAGCTGGCCTGATCGCCAGTATCTTCATGCACATGCTATGGGAGCGCGTAGCCTTGGTGTGCACTATTTTCCTCCCGCCGCTGATACTATTGGTGTTTATTGCCTTGATGGCCAGTGAAGCCGATTATATCTTTGCCCTACGGGAAAGGTTCTTCAGTTAGTCGCCGTTTGACAAAGCACTGGCTTCAGCACGGTAGAACTCAGGCAATGAAGGGGGAATCGCCTGCCAGGCCTGCCCCTGCTGCATTTTTTGGTAGCTGTATTCAAACAGCTCGGTCATGAACTCTCCGCTGTAAGCCGATGCCTCTTCCGGAGCCTGGAAGTCCTCATCAATGTACGCCAAGTTAAACTTGATGCCCTGTTGACGGGCGTTGTGGTAGATATGTTCGACATCGCCGATCCCCTGATTGAGCATTAGGGTACTGATTGCCCTTTCGCTAATACGGCTCAACCGATAGGAGACAGGTTGAAACTCAGATTTAAGACTACCGTTTCGAATTACGTAAAGGTTTTGTTCAACGTTCACATCACGCAGATCCACCCATGAAGGGGCAAAGAAAACTTGGCGTACCACCCCGCCATCGACATGCAGCTCATCGAACTGTTGTCCCCCCTGCTCAAACTCGATTTTCCGTGCCGGAAAGGCTCCCGGTATGGAGCTGCTGGCAATAATCAACTCTTGGATCAGTGCCGTCGCTTGCGGGGTGCCATGTTCGGCTATCCGACCAATATTCCAAAGGGCCAGACGTTGGTTATCGATATTGGCGGTGCCGATAATCAAGCTCCGACCAGCCCTATTCTGACTAGCAATTTCTGCCACCAAGTCATCAGTCACTATCTGACGGACTTTTTTCTCAAACGGGGAGGTATCGAGAACGGACTGGTGCCTAACAAGGGAAAAAATATTTCTGTAGCGAAACAGATCATCAAAGTCCGTTTCCGTGTAAAGCTCAGTCAACACATCATCATAATCACTGCCGAGAAAGGCAAACACCGAAACAATGGCCCCTGTCGAGATACCGGTTACCACGTCAAACTGCGGCCTGTCACCTTGTTCGGTCCAAGCCGTCAAAATACCCGCGGAAAATGCACCATTGAAACCACCACCAGAGAGTGCCAAGTAGTTAAGGCTTTGCCTATCCTGATGCTCCTCTATCCAAGTATCAGTGTTGGCTTGGATCATGGCATTCAACCCTTCGGGATTAAACTCATCCCACATCCGGATCCCTTCAATGGACAAGGGCATCATGGTATAGGTGACAGGATCAGCACTGCGCTCTGTGCTACTGCAGGCAGAGAGTAAGACAACCAACAACAAGTATTTCCAGCGCCGCACTTTTCGCTCCACTCTTTATCGTTACTCGATCCAAGTAACGTCAAAAGGCTTTATGCTGCAATGATTACTTGGTGGCTCGCCAGTATTGTATTTGCTCAGGCTGTCTGATGGCTGAATCAAAATTTAAATACAGACATCAATATTTACCGCGATAGCTTTTTTATCTCATGCTCTCACCCACTTCACTGTGTCACAGCAACGCCTATACACAACTCACTAACGTTTCATATAGCATACGTAATAAATTACTGAAACATCTCTTACTATTATTAACAATAACTATAATGTGTCTATTGAATACATATAAATTCACATGGATAATTGCTTAGCTAAAACTTAAAAACTAACACCATAGATTATAAGTCCCTATTGCTTTCCATTATTTAAATTTAATCCGAGACAAAAATGTCAAAAGTTATCCTAGAAGTATGTGTCGATACACCAGAGTCAGTCAACAATGCCATTAATGGTGGAGCAGATAGGCTAGAACTGTGCAGCTCTCTAATACTAGGAGGGCTCACCCCATCACCCGGGCTAGCAAAATATGCGCTATCGCAAACCAATATTCCTTGCTATGCCTTAATCCGGCCAAGAAACGGTAATTTTGTCTACTCAACAGCAGAAGTTGATATTATGGTTGACGATATTTACCTGTTGAAAAAGCTAGGAGTAACCGGGTTTGTCATTGGCGCACTGACGCCAAAAGGACAGATAGATATTGATTCAATACAGAGACTTAAAGAGTCAGCTCAAGGCTGTGATATCACCTTCCATCGTGCATTCGACCACATCCCAACCCCTTACGAGGCGATGGATAAACTGATAGATATGGGGATTCAGCGCATTTTGACCAGCGGACAGCAAACCAGTGCCGAGCAGGGCATCGAGCTGATAAAATCATTACAGGCTCACGCAGGTAATAGACTCTCGCTAATGGCAGGAGCCGGTGTCGATGAATATAATGCAGCTAAAATTATTAGCGCAACGGGCATCAAGGAAATTCATGCCAGCTGTAAAGTCAAAAGAAACTGCCACTATGAAAGCCTATCAAACCTTTCAATGGGAAGTGAGTCAAGCTTTGACCATTCAATATTCGTCACAAGTGAAAATATAGTTTCTCGTATAAAGTCAAAAATAACTGACTTAGTCTAAAATAGCTTTAAATGCATATTTCCAAATCAACCAAAAACACTTAAATAAAACTAGTGCCATATATGGCACTAGTTTTATCTTCAAGCCAACCTGACAAATCAATTAGCCACAATATAATTAGCTTGCCAGTCTATATTTTCCATCATCGATATCACTACGACAATAAACAATATCCAAGATATCTAACTCGGCCAAATGGTTTTTAAGCTTTGACCTGAAGTGATACCACTGACGAGATTCAGACCATGCCACTTCGGCAGCAGCAAATAATCGAGGATAAAGCATGTAATCAAGAGTCTGTTCGTCCGTCACGGTCTCACACCACAATGCTGCCTGTATACCCAACACTCTGTTTTGCTTGTCTAGTGGTACATTAGCTAGCGGATCGTAATGGTAGACCTTCTCAAGTGGAAGGATTCCCGCCCAGTTCAGACCTGGCTCTTCAACACAATTACTTTGCACCATATCGAGATAAAGAGCCCGACCCGGCTGCAGGACTACGTCGTGGCCTTTCTCGAGACATTCCAGCGCCGCTTTTTCACTTTGCCAAGAAAAGACCACAGTCTCCGAGCTGACCTTGTCACCATGGACAACCTCCTCCCAGCCAAGCATCCTGCGCCCCTTATGGGCCAAGTATTGCTCGACAAAGCGCAACAGGTGGCCCTGGAGCTCCTTGGGGTCGGAATAACCCAGCTTCGACATCAGCCGCTGGCAACAAGGACTCTTGCTCCATACTCCCTCAGGCACTTCATCCGCTCCAATATGGACAAAGGGGGCCGGGAACAGCTCGCAGACTTCATCAAGCACAGTACGCAGAAAAGTGTAGGTACCGTCCAGTCCCGGTGACAACACATTATCATTGAAGTGCTGAACACTGGTGTATTGGGACTGATCCTGATCATCGAACAGCAGTTCAGGTAGGGCTTTTATTGCCGCTCGAGAATGGCCTGGAATGTCAATTTCAGGGATAACCGTGATACCACGGGCTGCAGCGTAGGCAACCATTTCGCGGATATCCTGCTGCGAATAGTATCCTCCATAGCGTTCAGTCAAGCGGCCAAACTGAGCAGGTAATTGTGTATTGGGCCCCCGCCAGGCACCGACGTCCGTCAATGCCGGAAACGCCTTTATTTCAATCCGCCAACCTTCGTCATCGGTGAGGTGCCAGTGGAATACATTAAATTTGAGCCGCGCCAATTGGTTAATAATTTGCTTAACCTTGCTAACTGGGTGGAAGTGGCGCACACAGTCAAGCATCATGCCACGATACCCGAATCGTGGTGTGTCTTGAATTGCAACAGCAGGCAACAAAAATGACTCTCTGCCTTCGGCTTGCAGCGGGATCAACTGAAGCAAACTGGCAACAGCAGAAAAGAAGCCACGCTCTTCACCGGCTTGTATCTGAATACGGCCAGCTCTGACATCGAGCTGATAGCTTCCCTCGCAGCACTTATTGTCCAACTGAAAACGAATTACGCCACTGCGTATGGGGCCACAGCTCTGGGCAAGGACAAGACGATGGCGCTGCCGCAACTCTTCTTCAAGCCATTGTGAGGCTGTTTGGGCAAGCGCAGTCCCCCGCTCTATCTGACAGCGGCTATCAAGGGTGAAAGTTCCCGGCTGCAACATTAATTGCGCTGGCTGAGGAATAATAGCAATCGCCGCTGTTTGACCAACATTAGTTTCGACGTCCAAATCCGATTCAACGCCCTGTTTGCGGAACGGCATACCACCGCTAAACTGCAGTGGTGTCATATTCACCCTGTGCATGAGCTGTTGAGCCACCACGGCCGCTTCCGTTATACCATGGCCTTGCAGTGTGATATGAGGGAGGGGAACTTCGAACTCGGCATAAAACTGTTGTCCGGGCATCAGCACCCGTGAGTGCTCAGGGGGAGTAAGTCGATACAGAGTACCCACCTGTTCAAGACTCCCGCATGTTAGGGAGTTAGAGGTAATACCACGAATACAACTAAATTCGAGATGCCAATCTTCCAGGGGGCTGTCACTTTGGTTACTAAGGGTGACAGACAAACGACTGCCAGCATCATCATTGGCAATCAAATGGTGTTTTAAATCTAGATGCATTCCAATGTCTCTTTCAGGAATAATCAAAGTTATAAGCAGAGGGGCAGGCAAACGCCTGCCCCTCTTGGGAGAGCCTTACTTCACTGTGTTACTTCAAGACAAAGCTACGGATCTGCTTTGGCTTGAATAGGCCAAGCTCAAATTGCCCATTGAACGATTGTGCGTTCGCGACAGGCTGCTCCAGAAGGTTAACTTCGGTCACAGTGGTCTGTGCCGCAGAGGTTTGGATATACCCGTCCCCAGTCACCACCTCGCTACTCGGGTTGTAAAGGCGAACGAGCGTACCGCTGCCGTCTTCGGTCGGCTTTATCGCACTGACAACAAGTTTCGAGCCAATAAGCTCAATCCCCCTACAGTGTTCTTCCACCTGTAACGGCAACGGATGCATGACAAAGTACTTCAGTGTATTGGTAAACTGGTTCAGCGACTGATTCTGGTAGACCAATGGCTCAATCGCATATTCCTGCCATCCTTTTTGTAGACGCGCAGGCTCGAAGTTTTCTTCAATCACTAACGCACATTCACAATGCAGTTCACCCAGCAACTGGCTATCCGGTGTCGGGATATACTTGAACTGCTGGCCTGAAGCGATACCCGGCCGGCGGGTGAGATCAGGTTTACCTAGCCACCCTACGCAGCGGAACAAGGTCAAGGCAATTTGATTATTTGCTCTGACTTCATATTCCTTAATGCCCTTGGTAAATACGGTCAGGCCGCAGGTTTGGTCATGCATGTTGGCGAGGTGTAGCATCGGATAAATCGGGCTAGGCTCCTCTTTCCAGCCCTGCTCGCGCCAGTCCTGAAGCTGATTCGGCACATTCTCACGCTCAACCACGCCAAATGGAGTATCAGACCAGTTGGTGCTAGCTTCAAACGGTGTGGTCAGGAGCAGTTGCACACGGTGATCTTTTACCTGATTGTCAAAAGTCGCCTCTATCGTCAGTGGGCGCACCGACTCACAGTCAGAGACGGCACGCTGCAGACGAAGGCAAATGGCATACCTCAGTAATGCAGAGCATTGCTGCTTCGCACGCTCAGCTAGATCAGCAGGCAATGACCACACGCCGTCGATAACGATTGACTCAGAGAGACCTCGCTTAACCGCCTTCATGGTCGCTTCGCGCCAATCCAGTTGGATCAACCAATCATTCACCGGTGGCGAGTAATCATACGTATCGCCGTCATCGCCCATATCAATCAGGTTAATACAGTTCTCCCAGACGCGATTTTGCACTTTGTCCAACAGTACAAACTGTCCCTGCTCAAAGCTCAGGCGATAACCATCATTTTCAATCATGACTTGATTCGACGCGATAGCCTCGGCTGCGGCTTCACCCTCTTGCTCAACCAGCTGCACGCTGGTATGTCCCGACGCCGGCAACGGATAATAGAATTCCACCTCACTCTGGTAGTAATAGAGTGAAGGATCATTCATCGATTCATCACGCTGAATGCTTCCGCGGTAAACGCGTTTTGTTGACAACACATCAACCTCGATCTGCCGCCCTTCCAAGTCCAGCAGAGTAAAGCTTGATGCCGATGTGGAAACCGTCGTCTTGATCAGTGCATTTCGTGCATATGGCAAGGTGTTAAACAGCGTTACACGCCCATCGATGCCGCCTTGTTCTGCTGTCGGCTGTGACTCGGCCAGCTTTCTGACTAGGTAGTCAACCGCAGAGCCTGACATCTGATCCGCCTCCTCAAAGCGCGACAGGATGATTTTATTAGTTTTATCTGTATTACAACCACCTGCACTATCGTGGGCATGATTGCGCATGATTGTTTTCCAGATATTGTTCAACAATGCCGGTTTAGCCTCGATCCCCTGACCACCAGCCATCACCATCAATGGCTCTAGCTGGTATGAAAGACGTCGCTCCACTTTATCGTTGAGATATTTGTGGTCGTAGCGGGATGAGTATATAGAGCGGTGGATCTTCGACACCTGGCCGTCAATCAACTCACCGCTAATCGTCGGCAGCTCAAGGTTTTCTGCTTGGAGATCAGCAAAGAGCTTGTCGTAGCTACTTTCTATCAAACGATAATCAGCATTGAACCCATTACTTATATCCAATCTTGATTTCAGGGCCTTGTCGACAAAGCGCTGATCGCCCCCCAATGGAATCGCGATATTTGCAGCCAATGAGCCCTCTTCAGCCTGATGGCACAGCGGTGTCGGATCATCCGAGTACATCACATGAGAACCAACAAAATAGCCGTTTTTGATGTTGTATCCCAGTACCTGGCTGCCGTCTTCACACTGCCAGTTAAACTCCCGACTCTTACAGACCTCGGTGGAAAGGCCACGCCAGAATACTGTTTTATCAATACCGACACCCTGGTAGATCTTGGGCATATCAATACTCTGCCCAAAAGCATCCGGTACATACCCGATCGCCATTACAGGGCCTAGCTTTTCAGCCAGACGAATACCTGTTTGCAAGTTACGTACGATAGACTCACCACTGATAATCAGCTGATCCGTTTGGGTATACCAAGGTCCAATTATCAGCTTGCCCTGCTGGACTAAGGCTCTCAAGCGCTCCAGCTGCTCAGGGCACTGCTCGAGGTAATCTTCTACAATGCTCAGCTGTCCATCAAGTAAATAAGTGTCATTAGCGCCTGTCTCAAGCGCTGACATAACCTCTTCCATGTGGTACACCAGCTGGATCAACGATTCATGTGCTGAAAAATACCACTCATAGTCCCAATGGGTATGCGGAATAACGTGAAATACTTTTTGCATAACTCAGTTCGATCCCACCCTATTAAGCAATTGCTGCAGCAATTGTTAAATCAACTTCTTTGCTGTCTTTGTGACTTAGGGTTTCTCTGAACTGATCATTCATCATGCTGCGAGTCAGCTTAGTCAGAATTTCAACACTCTTTTCATCACCCTCAGCTGGGATGCTCAATGCGACAGCCGTTTTGACCGGTTGGTCATCCATGGTTTCCCAATCGATAGGGTGGCTGAAGCGAACTACAAACAAACCGGCATTTTTGGCTGCTTTCGTTTTGCAGTGCGGGATAGCCATGCCGTCTTTAAAGCCTGTGCTTGACTGTTTCTCACGAGCTCTCAAGCCTTTGGCATATTCTTTTTCCGATGAAACGTAACCCAGCTTGTGTGCTTCTTTGGCAATAAAGGCAATCGCCTCATCTTTTGATTTAGAGGTTGTATCGTGCAATACGTGTTCCGGCTTGAACACATCTCTCTCAACGGCAGCCCCCAGGCTAGCAATCGTCGAGCCTTCACTGGCATTGGCGTCGATGGACGTTACAGGCTTACGCCAGAGGCCAATGATCAAAGCCGTCAGCGTAATACCGGACATCGTACATAAAATCCAGGTAACAAATGGAATTGGCTGTTCAATATAACCGACAAACGTACCCAGTGGTGAACCAATACCACCATAGAACTTAACATCAAAGAATCCAACCAAACCGCCAGCCAATGCCGAGCCCGCCACACTGGCAGTGATCATTTGTACTGGATGTGCTGCTGCGAAAGGTATGGCACCCTCGGTTACACCAACAATGCCCATACCGAACGCGGAGTCAGCAGAGACTTTCTCTGTCGCAGTAAACTTGTTTTTAAATAGCTTAGAAGCAAGGAAAATACCTAGAGGTGCAACAGAGATAGCCGCCTGTGCTGCAGTACCAGGCACAAAGTTTGCTCCTTCAATACCATACTTAGCAACCGTATCAGTCCATACCGCGGTACCAAAAATCAGGGCTGTTTTGTTGACTGGACCGCCGAAGTCAAAACCTATCATTGCACCAATGATTGCACCGATAATGAAGGTTGACGAAGCATAGGTCGTTGTCATCCAAGTCAACCACTCATAGAGCGAACTCATCCCAAGGGCTATTGGTGTGCCGATCATATATTTCACAATAACCGTGATCAGGAAAGTGGCAATCAGGGGAATAATCATGATCGGCAGCAATGGCTTGCAAATCTTTGGCCAAGGAACCATTTTCAGATAACGCACCATATAGCCGACTAGAAACGCAACCAAGATGGCGGACAGGAAGCCGCCCCCTGTATCCGTTCCTAGAAAACCAGCGTCGTTGGCAATATACGCACCGATCATTGCAGGGGCAATCGCTGGTTTAGAGGCAATCGAGTTAGCAACAAAGCCGGCAAAAAGAGGAATCATCAACAGGAAGCCGACTTGGCCAACTTTAAACAAGTGGAACATCAAGTCGCCTAAAAATGTGCTTTGGTCAAAACCCCATGCCACTAGGCGACCTAAGTCATCGCGCTGGAAAGCGAATACATTGGCAATCGCTAGCAGCAGACCCGCCGAGATAACCATGGGCACCATGTAGGAAATACCGCTCATGACATGCTGGATAAAGCCATTCTCAGAGGTCTTGCCTAACGTTATGTTACCGACCTCAGTACCCTTTCCGCCAAACACTGTACCTTCTTTCATCGCCAAATCCACTAGGGCTTTAGCATCTTTCATCGCTACTTTTGGTCGAGTGACATATATTTTCTTACCCGCAAAACGGGCTTTATCTACCTCGATATCAGAAGCAAGCACCACGACATCGGCCTTGGCAATATCATCTTCTGTCAGAACGTTCTCAGCACCGATAGAGCCATTAGTTTCAACCTTAATGTTAAAACCATGCTCTTTACCCGCATCTTCCAACGCTCGGGCGGCCATATAAGTGTGAGCGATTCCAGCTGCACACCCAGTTACCGCGACTACATTAATTGTCATTAAATGAAGCTCCATAAACCTTACTAAGTCAATTCGGTCGCCATTATGTAAATATTTTCAGATAAATTATGAGATCAAACCCGCATTTTCCGAATAACGGTAAATTTTTTCATTAAAATACTGGCATTATGCTTGAAAGACGACGCCAACACGGCAGATATGCGATAACAACATGCAATGCCAGCCATAAAACATAAAAACACTGAAAAAATTTTCACAACCTGACTGAAAATTTTTTCACCCAGTTGGTCCATTGAAACAACAAAGAAGACACGAATAATGAGCTTGAATCTGCTTTCACCAAAATTTGCCGAACAGCATCAGGACATTGGCCAAAACTGTCACCCTGATCCGATCTCTCATCACTTGTCCCAACTCGTTGAACAACATCACGCTATAAACTCTGTTAATCTGGCAGAGGCAAGCCACACCCCACCGGCCAACGCATGGCAACTTGACATGCCACGTATCGATATCGTTTTAGCGGGCAGCATCAACATTCATTACTCAACCGGCGAGCATCACAGCCGACACCATCAATTTAATACCGGTGACGTCTTGTACATCCCCAATATGGGATGGAGTCAACCCCTATGGGGAGAAGCAGCAACGCTACTGCGCCTAGATATCGCCCCCCATAAGGTCGAATTTAGCCTGCATAGCTGGAGTGGTAATGACTTTTCAGAAGTCCATAAGCGCCCCTCTGTTCGACGCCATCAGATAATTGGAAATGGGCTAATTCAAGTTTTACAAGAACTGGTAAATACCAATGCTGACTCCCATACAATCAGTCTGGTAATCCGCTCTCTATTGAGCCACCTTATGATAATGGAAAATGCGCCGGATAAGCTTCCTAGTCGTCAGGAAGAATTGTTTCACAAAATAACGAAGTACATTGATGAAAATTATGATCAGACATTGAGTCGAGAAGAGGTCGCAAGAATATTCCATATCTCGCCAAACTACCTGTCGCATATCTTTCAGCACCAGGGAAAAACAAGCTTTAAGGATTACCTCTGCCACAAGCGGATGGAAAATGCCCAACGTTTGCTCGAACTAAACCACCATAGAGTCAAACAAATTTCCAAACTATGCGGTTTTTCCGACAGTAACTATTTCTGCCGACTCTTCAAGCAGAAGACAGGCGTAACACCGTCACAGTTCAGGGCAGGCCTTGCAGCCTAGGGAGGGGCCGATGAATTGCATCAACCTAGCGCCAAAAAAACTTGGCAGCCGTTCCTCCCTCTTGTTACAGAGGGAGTCATCTGGACATGGATTGGCGGGCTACTTGGTTAACCAGGCAGCGCCGCGTACCCCGCTACTATCGCCATAAAGGGCACTTCTAAGCGTCACTTTAGGATCATCAGAGAAAATATAGCGACGGATAGCAGCGGGCAGATCATGATAAAGACGTTCAATGTTGGACATACCGCCCCCCAGTACAATGACGTCCGGATCCAGTATATTGCAGACAGAAGCTAAGCTTCTCGCCATTTGGTCTATGAGCAGCTGATAGGCAGCCACCGCCTGTTCGTCACCGGCTTCAACCAGTGCCATAATTTGCTTGGCATTGAGATCGGCCCGATACTTGTGATTATACTGCGCAGCGAACCCAGTCCCTGAGATATACTGTTCAATACAATTGCGCCTGCCACAATAACAGTGGCCAATATCCCCATCCACATCAGGACAATATCCCGGTAACGGATTATGCCCCCACTCACCGGATATGGCATTGGCACCGGTAACAATGCTCTGGTTAACTACAATGCCACCGCCACAACCGGTACCCACGATCGCTCCAAACACCACGCTACCACCAGCCCCGGCACCATCGACAGCTTCGGACAAGGCAAAACAGTTAGCATCATTGGCAATCTTGACAGCTTTGCCAGTGGCAGCAGACAAATCAGCAACCACATCTCGACCATTAAGAAACGTACAGTTGGCATTTTTCATCTTCCCGGTGATCGGGCAGACGGCGCCAGGTAACCCAATACCAATCGCGTTGAAATGCCCCAGCTCACTTTCGACACCCATTACCATTTCATGGATTTTGTTGATAAAAGATTCATAATTATCTGGCGTCGGCTGACGTGATTTATATAACACCTCACCATTATCGGATAGCACCTGTACTTCTATTTTTGTTCCACCTATATCAAAACCCATTAACATAGCTTAATCTCATAAATTGTTTTCAGTGAAAGACAGATCGCCCATGTCATTTCATATCACATAGGTAATAAAAAAGAGGCCAACAAAGATGCCTGGCCTTTAAATTAATTAGCACAGATAATTGTTAGCAAAAGACAAGCAACAATAAGTAAAGCAACGATGAATTAACACACGCCTTATTTATTGTGCCTTTCAATATTGAAGTACTTAACTTTTTTATTCAATATATCTCTTCTACCAATTAAATTGGAAATTGAAGAGACAATTGAACCGAAGGGAAACTAATACTCCACTTCAATCATTACTCTTCGAAGCTTTGCTCAGTTCTCACCCATTTTTGAATCGAATCACGATAAAGAGATACATAACGAAAATAAATGTGATCAAAGGCAATAAGCATTGGTAACTGTCCCGATATCATCCCAGTGGATTCCTCACCTTTAAGCGATACTGTTAGCAATGTGTTATCCGCATAATCGAGTAATCGAGAGCTCTCATTGGCAGTGATACATAACAACTTCACCCCTTTCTCTTTCATTCGCTTCGCAGACTGGACCATTCTGTTATTATTGCCTTTCAGTGAAAGCAACAGCACCAATTCGCCTTCGCCGATGATCGAGCTGATCATCTCAATCGAATCATTGTCATGCACAATCTCGACACATTTTCCCAAGCGCGTTAATCTAAATTTAAGATCATGAGCAGCAAAAGCGCTGTAGCCCAAGCCAAAAACATAGATAACCCTGTGCTTATGGATTAGCTCGCAAAAGACATCAATATCATCCTGAATCAGGCACTGATCAAACTGCTGCAGCATTTCAAAATACTCATTTTGCAATGTGCGTGTTTCAGTAAACTCTGGGTTTTCGGAGTCCAACTGATTTTGATATAAATAAAGAAATTCTTTAAAATTATTCAGTCCTAGTTTCTTACAGAAACGCGTAATAGACGCTGTAGACACCCCGATTTCTGCAGCGAGTTCTTCGATGTTCTTAGTCGGGTTGAGAGCAAGAAAGTAGTCCGCAATTTTTTGATCAGTATTCGTAAATTTGAGACGGGCATACTCAAATAACAGCCTGAAATCTTTAATCATATCTATCCGCTTTAGGTCTTTCACAGCCAATCACTGAAAACAAAAGACAATCTACAATGAAAATAATTTCATTTCAATGCGGTACACCGTTTCGCCAGACTATCAACGGTTGCCAACACCGGCAACCGTTAGCTTTGTTAACAACTCAACCCCATCAACCAAAAGGGCTGTTTTCACCTTCTCTTGGTAATACTGAGAACAGGTAAATCAGCACCAGTTAGAAGTAATACTCGACGCCTAGACGAACTTCTGTAATATCTGACTCGTTAATTTCCATCGTTTTCACTCGGAAGTATAACAATGCAGGATCATCGAGGAAGTAAATTGCCTGGCCTGAAAGCACATTGTCCGCGGTTCCGCTAACCTTGCGGTTATCAATTTCTAAATCACTGTTCGCAGAGTAACCAACCTTGAACTGCCAATGGCCAATATCATACAAAGCACCTATGGAGTATGAGGTCTGATCTTGCTTCTTACCTATGAGCCCTTCAATCGAACCCACTTCAGCTGTGCCGTTATTATAATCTGCGTATTCCGCTGACATCACTTTATACGCACCAAATAAGCCAATACCATTATCGAAATAGAGCTCAAATCCCGCAATATATGTTTCGTAGTCAGAGTTGGCCGTCATGAGTGAGCCGGTTGCCTCATCTTCCAGCTCAACTAAGCGATCGGTCCCATATTCGTAGCCCGCATGAAGCTGCAAAGGACCCGTTCGGTAATGTGCCGACGCTCCATAGAAATTGCTACTTGAGTTTTCCAGGTTGTTACCGCGGCCAGTTGCCAAGGTCATTGTAAAGCCATTCCAGCTAGGGCTATCCCAGCTAATTTGATCAGACTGGCGATCATAATAGGCCCCACCTGCAATATCATCGCCCCAGTCAAACACATTCCCTAGCCCCGGATTTGAGTACGGCCAATCAATAATCGCATATGCCGGTGTAAGGAAGCGACCAAACCGGACACGTCCCCAACTCTCATCCTCGAAGCCACCGTACGTATCACGTAACCCCAGTTGACCGTCACCACTATTTTCCCCGGAACCGACATTATTTCCTTCGATTTGCCATATCAGGGTCGGTGCACGCGCCAACTCTTTAGCCCCACGAAAACCGATTCGAGATTCATTATCCAAACGATTTACTGTATCTTTACCTTCTTCGGCATAACTATACATAGAAATTGCAATTTGGCCGTACAATTCAATATCGTCATTTGCTGTAGCTACAGAGGACAGTAAGGCTGCAACACACATTGCAGTACAATACTTGAGTTTCATAACAGATCCTATTCGAACAAATAAATAAGCGAGCTAAGCAAGGCTGGCAAACAGTTACCGGCTTAAAGATGTTAATTTAAAGTTAATAATCATACTTAGCAGACAGCTGAATAATATCGACAGGTGGGTTTACTGAATATTGGATATTTATATGTTTCATAGCACAAAGAACCAATGCACTTGAAAATATGATCTTCTTCATATTTCTGAACGAAAACTTAATAAGAAAATTTAATTAATCAAATTTATCATATATTAGAAAATTAAGATTATACGTTTATCCAGTATATTGAACTTTTCTCTACTTTAAGCTGCGTCAGACATTTAATATGATATTCACCATTTAAAAAACAAATTAAATACTCACCTAAGGAGTTCTCGTGCCCACCTTGTTACTTAATGGCAATTGGACGCTGACATCACCACAGCACCCTGATATCGATATTTCCTGTAAACTACCGGGTGACATACACTCAGCGCTCATAGCCGCTGATCACCTTGAGAACCCCTATCTCGGCTGTAATGAGCGAAACGTTCAGTGGGTTGGTGAAAGCGAGTGGCACCTCGAAAGGGATTTTCACCTTGACGCTGATTTCCTCAACGCCCAATCCATAGACTTAAAACTAGAATTTGTGGATACCCTTGCTGACTTCATAATTAACGGCCACCACGTGCTGAGCTGTAGCAATATGTTCAGGCGTTACCGTGTCAATATTCTTCCTTACCTCCAACTTGGCATAAACCAAATTCAAATTGTGCTAAAGCGCGCTGACATCGAAGCGGCTGAACGCGCCAAACGACTGCCATTTCCTGTCCCATGGGCTGTAGGCAATAACCAAATTCCCCATATGAATACACTTCGAAAAACCCAGTGCCATGCTGGCTGGGACTGGGGGATTTGTCTTCTGGTCAGTGGCGTATATCAACCTATCGAACTGATACCTGTTCATCAAACCCGTCTGAAGCGGGTACACACAATACAGAACTGGCAAGAAGACGGCAGCTGTGATCTTGACATCAACATCGATTATGACGTCACAGCATGTAGCCACGCCCCAAGTACGCTCAAGGTTGAATTTGACAACCACATTCACCAACTCTCGGTGGATATGAATCAGTTGGGTGCACAAAGCACACGCTTGACTATAAAGGTCACTAACCCTGAGCGCTGGTGGCCTGCAGGCTATGGTGAGGCCTATCTATACCCCCTCAATGTGACACTGAACCAACATCAAATCTGCAAAAAAATTGGCTTACGTAAACTAGAGCTAGATACTTCTGCAGACAACATTGGTAGCGCGATGACTTTTGTCGTCAACGATAAGGCCATCATGGCCAAAGGGGCCAACTGGATCCCACTCGATGCCCTGCCTTCTTCGCATACTCCTGAAAACTATCGCCGCCTGCTAGAAGACGCCAAAGCCGCAAACATGAACATGATCCGGGTGTGGGGTGGCGGCATGTACGAGCACGATATCTTTTATGAACTCTGTGATGAGCTGGGGCTAATGGTCTGGCAGGATCTCATGTTTGCCTGCGCGCTTTATCCGTCAACCAAAGAGTTTATGAACGACGTCGAGCAAGAAGTGATCGATCAAGTACGCCGCTTATCCGACCATCCCAGCCTTGCACTGTGGTGCGGTGACAATGAAGTCATTGGGGCCATCAATTGGTATCCAGAGTCAAAAACAAACCGTGAAAAGTATGTCGTCAACTATGACCGACTAAATTACATGCTTGCCCAAGTCGTTGAAAAGGAGGATCCAACCCGGCGTTTTTGGGCCAGTTCACCGTGCAACGGCGAGCTCGACTTTGGTGATGCCTGGCACGATGACGATAGTGGCGACATGCACTTCTGGGATGTATGGCATTCGGGGAAATCTCTCGATGCCTACTACAGTGTAAAACCGAGATTTTGCTCTGAATTCGGTTACCAGTCCTGGCCATCTCTGCCAACGGTGAAAACCTATGCCGAGGAAAATGACTGGAATGTCACATCACCAACATTTGAGCAGCACCAGAAAAATGGTCGCGGTAACAGTATCATCACCGAAATGTTTACCCGTTATTTTCGGTTCCCCAACAGCTTCGAAAATATGCTTTACCTCAGTCAGGTTCAGCAAGCACTGGCAATCAAAACAGCCAGTGAGTTCTGGAGAGCCTATAAGGATCATTGCCGAGGTATTTTGTACTGGCAACTAAATGATTGCTGGCCTGTCAGCTCCTGGTCGAGCATTGAGTACACCGGTCGCTGGAAGCAGCTGCACTACCATGCCAAACGCTTTTTTGCCCCGCAGCTAGCAACTTTCATCGCAGAAGATGGTGTCGCCACACTGCATCTCATCAACGACCAGCACCATTCAGTTTCGCTGGCCGGGGAAGTAAAAAAAATAGGTTGGGATGGGACCGTTGTTCAGTCCTGGCCGATTGAAACGGTACTGGCTGCAGACGGCGTCGCTCAACCTTGGTCGATCTCGTTGGAGAAAACTGACGATCAAGCTGACTACTTCCTGCATGTCGAGCTAAGTAACCAAGAGCTAGTGCTTGAAAACACATTCTATCCGGCACTGTTCAAACACTCAGCCATAGAGAAAAGTCACATTCAGTGGCAAGTTCTTAACGAAGGCGGTGCGCTCTACATTGAGCTCGATTGTGATAAACCGGCTCATTTTGTCCACATTGAGTTTGATGGTGAAGGCCGTTTTGATGACTCGAGCTTCACGCTTCTCCCGGCCTCAATTTGCGGCTCAAAACGTAAAGTGAAATACCTGGGTGATGCCTCCGCTGATGCCTTACTAGCGGGGATCACAATCTACGATCTGCGCGGCACTTACTAGTAACCGATGACATAGCCCTGCTCGCTTCATGGTGACGGCAATTGCAGGACTACAGGGATAAAGCCAAAGCCGGCACATGTGACGGCTTTGGTCATCATCACGAGCAAACTACATTTTACGGCAGGCTATGCATCATCCGGTCCCAACGGTTGTGGAAGGCAACCAACCAACGGGGCGGCGCTTTGCCTGTTCCCGCCGGTTTGAGCTTATCGTGAGCCAGGGTCACATTCGCCACCATGATCTCTTGCTCCGGCTCAATATCCACCATCAACACATGGCGACCCGATTTAAGCACCTGCTTGAAGCGCCGGAATTGATAATGCAGCTCCTGGAAGCCAAACAGCCCCCCTTCCCAAGTAATAAACCCCATCATGACGATCGCCAGCATGATAAAGGGCAACCAGCCTACGCTTTCGGCCACTCCGGTTACATAGGCAAAGAACAGCACCAACGCCGCAACTACGACACCGATAACGGCTCCAATCTCGGTAGAATGTATGACATCATTGCGCATAAAGGATTTCACGGGATGAAGATGATGATGGCTGGCAACCTCGGCATCATTGTCGGTGAGCACGTGGATCTGTGACGGGCCGAGGCCGCTCAGCTCTAACTCATATTCCACCAGCTCTAGGTCGTCTAAGTCATCGCTAATGTAAAAGACCCTTACCATGGTGGCCTCCTGACATTTCGATTCGACGGGTTTGTCATTAAATTTTAAACCATCTTTCACATTCGTGAGGGTTTTAACGGTTGCTGCCTGATGGATAAAAACAAAACAGCCCGATAAGATACCGGGCTGCTTTTCTTTTTTGGGCAGGGGAATTATAGGGTAGAGAGGAAATGATCAATTTTCTCTTTGTGGGCCGCTTCCGTCTCAGGGGTTGGAATGGTCATGTCCTTATGGGTGAAGTAGACCAACAGCGCCATCTGTGCGGTTAGACGGTTTTCGGCTTCATCGAAAATCAGCGAATTATCCGCTTCCATAACACCGCGGGTACACTCGCGCTGGTCATTGGCCGGTAGGCAGTGCATGAACATGGCATTTGGTCCGGCCTTCGCCATCATGTCTTCTGTCACCACGTATTCCGGGATGAAAGTGGACAAACGGATTTCTTTCTCATCTTCCTGACCGAACCAGTAGAAGCTATCCGCGACGATAATGTCGCAACCCGCCACTTCATCGGTATTGTCAGTGATCACCAACTTACCACCTGACATCTCACAGTTACCCAGTGCAATATCAACCCACTTCTGCGGCGCTTTAAAGCGCTCAGGGCAGATATGCTTGAAGGTCATACCAAACTTGGTGCAGGCAAACATCAGCGAAGACGCCACATTGGTCGCATCGCCCACGAAAGCGACTGTCAAATCACTCAGCGCTTTGCCTTCTGGTAAGTGCTCTTTCATGGTGAACAGATCAGCCATGATTTGGGTTGGGTGCAACCAATCACACAGGCCATTGATAACTGGTACGCTGGCGTTTTTCGCAAGCCCGGCCACCGTATCATGCTCATCAACGCGGGCCATGATCACATCCACCATGCGTGACAGAACCCGGCCGGTATCTTCCAGAGACTCTTTCGCCCCCAGGTGGATATCCTTAGGCGATAGGAACAGCGCATGGCCCCCCAAAATTGTCGCTGCGGTTTCGAAAGACACCCGGGTACGGGTAGAAGGCTGCTCGAAAATCATCGCCACGGATTTCCCCTTAAACAGCTGAGGAACGGCGTTGTCTCGGCGCGCCTGCTTCAGCATCGCCATCAGCTCTAAAATATCTTCAAGTTCTTGCTTGGTAAAATCCTGAGTTTTCAGAAAATGGCGCAGGTTTGGTTTGTTTAGTTCGGTTGCACTAGAAGATGGAAGTCTCATTTTCGTATCCTTTTTACCAGAGTTAATATATTCATCCAGCAATCACGATGTGGTGTCTTGCTTGGTTGAAATCAGTATCTAGAAAAAGAACAATGGATTCTAAAATTAGAATCACTAATCGGGATAGTTATTTTTAGTTGAATATCTACATTGACACAAGTCACATCAATTATATTTTTACCAGTTCAATTTTCGATATTCTTTTTTAATCTTTATTCCAGACAATAAAAACCCACTGCAATATTGACTGCAGTGGTTTTTCAATTCAGTGAATAAAAATTTATCTTAATTAAGCGTTATCGCCCTTGGCAATTGCTTGGGCAAATACGTTCCCAAATAGGCTTCGGTGATCACAATCGCCTCTCGCGCCATTTCCGGAGCAATATCGCCATTTTCCCGGTAATTCATCGAGTAGACCTTATCAGCAACCTGCAAGGCTATGGCAAATATATTGACGTCTGTTGGCAATTCAGGAAGCGTAAAATACCGCCGGTAAATCTGTTCGACTTTCTTTCCCAGTACCAAGTCATTTTGGGCATCCGCGTGCCTGACCGATGAATAGGTATGCTGCCCCAGTAAAGTGTGCTGGGCCAGTGGTGCCAAACGATAATAATCGACAAAGCTCTGCTCTATCATTCTATTGATATCTGACCAATGATGGACATTCTCAGCCACAACCGCGTTATCCAGCACTCTTTCAAAGTCATCAAATACCGAGTTCATCAACTCGCAGATCAATGCTTCTATATTCGGGTAATGATGGTAAACCGTTGATGCTGCGATCGCCGCTTCCTTGGCCACATCATAAATAGAAATGGCGTTCACCTCCCGTTGTGATGCCAAACGAATTGCTGCTGAATGGATCCTCTCAAGTCTTTTCTCTGTCGACTCTTTTCGCATTAAATAACCTATCCGTGTATATGTGTACCAGAACGACTTGCCATAATTTCTGAAGCTTTGTGTAATGAACCGATATGCCCAATTCCTGATGTATGGCTGGCAAAGTCACAACAGGCTGCAACCTTAGGGGCCATTGAACCGGCGGCAAAGGTATATTGCTGTATTTGATCGACGGATACGTCATAGAGGGGCTGCTCAGTGGGTTTCCCCCAGTCCACGCATACATACTCGCCATCAGTTAGAATAAGAAAGTGCTCTGCACTCAGTTGCTTGGCCAGGGTTGCGGCAGAAAAGTCCTTGTCTATCACGGCTTCCACCCCATTGATCTCACCTTCATTGTCAATCACCGGGCAACCGCCACCTCCGCAACATATTACGGTATGACCGGCATTGAGTAATGTGCGTATACTATCAATTTCAACAATTCCCTTGGGGAATGGCGAAGCAACCACCCGCCGCCAGTACTCGCCGTCCGGTTTGATTTGCCAGCCGTATTGCGTCGATTTCGCCAGCGCGGTTTCTTTATCATAAACCGGCCCAATAAATTTATTGGGATCCCTAAAAGCAGGATCATTTTTATCGACCGCTATTTGGGTCACGATGGTACTCACCTTTCTGCTGGGCATATATTTCCTCAAACCCTGCATCATCATATAACCAATCATCCCTTGTGTTTCTGCGCCTAACACATCAAGCGGATAAGGAGGGGCATCGGTATAAGCTAAATTCTGTAATGCTAGTAATCCAACTTGTGGACCGTTACCGTGTACGATAACAACTTTATAGTCTTCACTTAATTTGGCTAACGCTGCAGAGGCAATATCAATATTGTTGGCTTGATTCTCATAGCTCATTTGCTCGCCTCGTTGTAGCAATGCATTTCCACCGACAGCGACCACGATAATGGGTTTGTCATTTTTCATACCGCATTCCACCTTATCTATTATCAAGAAGCTGTTAATTAATCTAGCGCTAATGATAATCAGCATTATTTGATTAGAATCAATTTTCTCACCCTCGCTCTATTACCATATTTTTATTATGGTCGGAGTCACGCCTTTGGCTTCCATATATTAATGTTCTCCGATAAGTGATTCTAATAACGAATATCGACGTACCTTCGGCATAAGATTTATTCCGTGAAATAAAGGATTAGACATCAAGCATAAATAACGTGTAACAATCACGGAGATATAATTATGGAAACACAAACCTCAGGCGGAAAGATGGGAGTAGGCAGTCTCGCCCTCTTTAGCCTATGTGCTGTTATCGTCGTCGATACCTTAACCGCATCGGCCTCCATTGGTGTAAGTGCTATCGGATGGTGGCTGGTCACCCTCATTGTTTTCGTCATTCCCTACGGGTTAATCACCTCTGAGCTCGGCACTACCTACCCGGGCGATGGCGGTATTTACGACTGGGTGAAAAAGGCCTTCGGCTATAAATGGGCGGTTAGAACCACCTGGTTTTACTGGATCAACGTTGGCCTGTGGATGCCTGCTGTCTACATCATGTTTGCCGGCATGTTCGCCGAACTCTTTTTTCCGGGGCTCTCCCTGATGTGGCAGATTGCTATCTGCATTGCCTTGACCTGGCTAACCATCTGGATCTGCAATGTATCCGTTGATGTCGGGGTATGGGTCACCAACGTCGGGGCCATACTCAAGGTCACGGTTATCGCCGTACTGGGCTTCGGAGGATTCTTCTATGCCGCCGAGCATGGTGTCGCAAACGAATTCACCTTGTCTGCCATGATGCCAAGCCTCGATACCGGGGTAGCGTTCCTACCCGCACTGGTTTTCAACCTGATGGGCTTTGAGCTCGTCGCTACCATGACCAAGGAAATGAAGAATGTGCGCGACATGCCGAAGTCTATCTTCCTTGCCGCTGCCATCACCGCCTTCCTGTATGTATTCGGCACCGTGGGGATCCTGATGGCGCTGCCGGTTCAGGATATCGGCCTGGTTGCCGGCATCGTCGATACCCTGCGCAAGCTATTTGGCACCGGCGCATTTGGCACCATGATGGTGTACCTCATTGGCACCATGGCACTACTTACCTTTATCGGCAATATGGTGACCTGGACCATGGGGGCCAGCCGTGCCGCTGCAGAAGCTGCCGGTGAAGGCGAATTGCCAGAAGCAGTTGCCAAGGTATCAGAGAAATACGACACCCCAGTCGGGGCCAACAACATTACCGGTATGCTATCGACCGTGGTCATTCTGGCCTATGCCGTCTTTGCCCAAACCAGTGATGATCTATTCTGGTCAGTATTTGCTTTCTCTAGCTGTATTTTCCTTCTGCCTTACCTGTTTATGTTTCCTTCGTACCTCAAGCTACGTGTTAGTGACCCTGATACCGAACGTCCTTTCCGCGTACCGGGCGGTCTCGGTGTCCAGTGGGTACTGAGTATTATCTGTTTCGCTGTCATTGCCCAGGCGGTGATCCTCTTCATCTTCCCTGAGCTGATCGATATGACCGTTAACTGGTCATACAGTGCACCGGTACTTGTGGGGGTCATCCTGACCGTTGGTATCGGCGAATATTTGCTAAAACTTGCGGTCGCCAAAAAGAACGCCCAATCAAAAGAAAGACCAAACCAACTCCCTTCTCATAGCCACTAAAATAGGATGTTTAGCCATGAGCAAACGAATTGATTCTACCCCTCGGCAAGATGGTTTCAGAATGCCCGGCGAACACGAGCCACAAGCTGCGGTTTGGATGGCTTGGCCAGAGCGCACCGATAACTGGCGCTTTGGTGGTAAACCGGCCCAATCAACCTTTGTCAAAGTCGCACAAGCCATTTCCCAATCAACCCCGGTGAATATGGTGGTCAGTGCCCAGCAGTTTGAGAATGCCCGTCAAATGCTGCCGGATCATATCCGCCTGGTCGAGATGAGCACAGATGATTCATGGATGCGGGATATCGGCCCATCTTATGTGGTCGATAACCAAGGCCACAGGCGCGGTGTCGACTGGCATTTCAATGCCTGGGGCGGGTTGGTCGACGGCCTTTACTTCCCCTGGGACAAAGACGATGCGGTTGCGCAGAAAGTGTGTGAGTTCCATGGCGATGCCAGCTACCGTGCCCCCATTGTTCTCGAAGGCGGTTCCATTCACGTAGATGGGGAAGGCACCCTCTACACCACAGAAGAGTGCCTGCTTCACCCTAGCCGTAACCCAGATCTCTCCAAAGAGGAAATTGAGCAAGTGCTTTATGATTACCTCGCGGTAGAAAAAGTTGTCTGGATCCCAAACGGCCTGTACAACGACGAGACCAATGGCCATGTCGATAACCTGATCCATGTTGTCCGCCCCGGTGAAGTGGTTTTGACCTGGTGTGAAGACAAGAATGATCCGCAGTATGACATCTCGCGCCGGGCGCTGGACGTGCTCGAGACCCAAACCGATGCCAAAGGCCGCCGAATAAAGGTGCATAAGTTGCCCATGCCGGGGCCACTGTTTATCTCCGAAAACGAAGCCAGCGGTGTTGATGTGTCTGAGGGGATGGAGCGCACACCGGGCGAGCGTCTTGCGGGTTCCTATGCCAACTATCTGGTGACCAATGACCAAATTGTCTACCCGCTGCTGGATGAGAAGCTAGATTCGGAAGTTGAAGATCTGCTCAACGATCTGTATCCGGGTTACAAAATTACAGGGGTTGATGCCCGGGAGATCTTGTTGGGGGGCGGCAACATCCACTGCATTACCCAGCAGGTTCCCTGTGCCTGATCTCCACGCCTCAATTTGAAGTCCCTGCCGCCCAAACTTCATGAATAGATACTGAAGCGGGCCTGTGAGTACAGGCTCGCTTTTCATTTATGGTTCAAACTAACTTGCCGCTGACATTCCCCTGACACAACAACTGCCCGAAAAATATACAGTGCGCACCCTAGTTTTACTTAAGCTCTTTTGACGATGAAAAAAATCACTTTGCTGCTAGCGCTATTTGCCTCTGTGACCCTTACAGGCTGCCAACTCACCCATGTTGAGGGCGAGCTTGACGGTGTAACCATCAAGGCGTCAACCAAAGATGAACACCATAGCCACGGCAACGGTAACTTCTGCCCACCAGGCCAAGCCAAAAAAGGCAATTGCTGAGCTAGCAAAATACAACGTGCAGCCGTTTTCATAGAGCGGCTTCACAGTTCAAGTACCCACTCCCTCCCCACATAGCGCTATCCGACAAGCTGCTAGGTTATAATAATTCTATTACCTAACAGGCTCATGAGGAGCTTATGGATTTCAATACTCAAATATTAATCATCCTATTGCTCGCAGCGGCTATCTGCTTCATTGCGATACACTACATCGAAAAATTCATGAACCGCAACAAAGACAAAAACAGAGATAAATAGCAATAATCCTTTCAAAATCAGCGTTCCGGCTTAGTTGATATAGCGGTACACATCCAGGCCTGTCTTATCGATATCCGTTTCTGAGCCACTAATAATGTCGGCCAGCAACTTGCCCGAGCCGCACGCCATGGTCCAGCCCAGCGTCCCGTGACCGGAATTGGTAAACAGGTTCTTTATCGGGGTTTTACCTATCACCGGCGTGCCGTCAGGCGTCATCGGCCTTAGCCCTGTCCAGTACTCGGCTTTTTCTATCTCGCCGCCTTGCGGGAACAAGTCCTGAATCACCATGGCAATAGTGGCTTTGCGTTTCTCGGCCAAGCCCAAATCAAATCCTGCGAGCTCTGCGGTACCGGCAACTCGGATCCTATCGTCAAATCGAGTCATCGCTACCTTGTAGGTCTCATCCATCACCGTCGAGATAGGTGCAGCGTCACTGTTTTTAACCGGCATGGTTAGCGAGTAGCCCTTCACCGGGTATACCGGCACCACAATACCAGCCTGGGACAAAACCTGCGGAGAATAACTTCCCATCGCCACCACAAAAGCATCGGCTCTGAGCTCTCCAACACTGGTGTGTACCGAGCTGATCCGATTATCTTCCACCACCAAACGAGATATTTCGGTATCGAACCTGAAAATCACCCCCGCTTGCCTGGCCAGCTCTGTTAATTGCTGACAGAAAAGATAGCAATCTCCGGTTTCATCATCCGGCAGGCGCAATCCGCCCACCAGCTTGTCTTTTACCGATGCCAAAGCAGGCTCGGCCGCAATACAGCCAGCAACATCGAGCTCCTGATAACGGGTACCGCTTTCGGCCAGTAATTCAATATCTTTGGCTACCGCTTCCAATTGCTTGTGAGTACGGAACACTTGCAGTGTGCCCTGCTGGCGCCCTTCATAATGCAAATCAAAGTCACTGCGCAATTGCTTTAAGCACTCCCGGCTGTAGTTGGCGATACGCAGCATACGAGATTTATTGACCTGATAGCGAGACGTATTGCAGTTTGCCAGCATTTTGCTGGCCCAGAGATATAACTCGGGCGAAACCGAGGGCTTGATTTTCAGTGGCGCGTGCTCCTGCAGCAGCCACTTCATGGCTTTGACCGGAATGCCAGGCGCTGCCCAAGGCGATGAGTAGCCATAAGAGATCTGCCCTGCATTGGCAAAACTGGTTTCCTCTGCGCTGCGTGGCTGGCGGTCGATTACCGTGACATCGTGGCCAGCCTGGCGCAGATACCATGCCGACGTCAACCCCACCACCCCACTACCCAATACAATGACTTCCATCAGAATCCTCGTAAATCATTCCAGCCAATCTGGATTTATGACCGCATTATTGTGCGAGCAAGAATCCTTTATTTACATTCTGCTAACAATCGATATTATTTAAGGGCTGTGTTTAGAAATTCTAAACACTCCGACTATCAACAAGTTCGAGGTGCAATGTGAGAGCAAGTACATTTGCCGGCCTGGCAACCTTTGCCGTGGTCGCCAAGCATCAAAGCCTGACCAAAGCAGCGCAGGAGCTGCACCTCACGACAGGGGCATTAAGTCAGCAAATCAAACAACTTGAGCAGCGGCTGGATATCACTTTATTCCATCGTCATTCACGAGGACTGACCCTAACCGACAGTGGCAAGCAGCTGTTCAACGTGGTTGATCTGAGTATTGGGCAAATCAAACAAGTATTAACAGAGCTAAAAGCACCGGAAACCAGCTCGGAGATCCGACTCAAACTCACGCCCTCGTTTGCCTTCAAGTGGTTGGTGCCCAAACTCCATGACTTCAACCGCCAATACCCTGAACTAAAAGTACAAACCTTTGCCGATGGTGCACTGGTTGATCACAAATGTGATGATGTGGACTTGGTGATTGATTACTGCCAGTTCGGTGCTGATACAAACAACGGTGAACTGTTGCTTGAAGAACACCTTATCCCAGTCATGAGCCCGATGTATTTCAATAACTTCAATTGGCAATCAGAAAACATATGGCAAGAAGTCACTTTGCTGCACGATGCGATGCCGTGGCAGGGTGCGCAGAAAGATCAGGAATGGCAGGTCTGGTTCGATTCGATCGGGCTAAAGCTCTCCCATTTGCCGCAGGGGCATTATTTCAACCGCACCGATATGGCGATGGCAGCCGCCGAGGCCGGACTTGGCGTCGCCCTTGCTAGGCAGGCGCTACTAGGGAATGAAATAGAGCAAAATCGCCTAGTTGCCCCCTATTCCGCCATTAAGGCCAATGCCGGCTATTTCCTCTACCGGCAGCACAATACATTCGCTGTTGAGTGCTTTTGCCAGTGGTTAAGTCAAACCATCACAATCCAGACCAATCGTTGAAAAGGCAGCAAAATCAAAATAGAAGACCCAAAAATAGATTAAAAAAAGTCACCGCCATAAGCTCGACTCGGGAGCGGTAGGCGGTGACTTAGTTCCGTTATAAGGCTGCTAAGTTACAAGGCGAGCAAGTAACGGATGTGTTTATACTGAAATAGCAGAATAAAGCACACCCAGGGTACCGATGATAAAGACAGCCATTACTGCTTTGCTAACCATCTCACCACCGTTCTCTGCAGCTTTACCAAACAGACCAAAGACCAGCGGGTGAACCAGGAATGGCGTCGCAAAGATAAATGTGATCATGCTAGCCGCTTCGGCACCGAACATGCCGCCCTGAGTAGCTGCAAACAAACCAAAGTGAGATAGGCCAGATGCCGCTGCCATTGAGGCATTCTCGATTGGCATACCCGCAAAGTGCAGGATGGTAAAGCTACCGAATACAGCGGTGATCTGCCAGCCGAATGAGAACTGCATCAAGCCTTTGATTTCCATCTCATCGTTGCCATCAGCCTTACGCAGATTCTTGGTTGCAAGATATACACAGCCCAGACCAACAAGAACGAGAGGTATCACCCATTGCACCAGAAGAACGCCGCTTTCAGCGCTCGCGGCCAGGATAGTAAATACAAAGATATGGCCAAGGAAAGGCACGTTAATCATGATCGGAGCTCGACCTGCCGCGGTGGCACCAAGGTCGCCCGCTGTACATGCGCCGGTCAAACCTGAGTGCGATAGGCCCCCGGCCATACCTGGTGCCAGGTTACGAACGTGATTTGCTTTCGCTAGGAAAATAAGGATAGCCAGACCACCGAACATCCAGAACATCTGACCAGCAAAACCGTATACAATCACGCTTTGTAGGCCAGGGATATTAAACGCTTCCATCATGTGCGAGCCGCCCACGAGGAAGCTACCGGTTAGCACCACTGGAATACCGGCAAAGAGTAGCGCGTTCATGGTTGGGCCCAACTTCCACTTGGGCATTGCCATACCTAGCCCTGAAGAAAGTACCATCGCAAAGAAAATCTGTGGCAGGCCGATAAAGCCCGAAACCAACTGCGAAATACGTAGCGAAACAATCAATACCGCAATAATGGCAATAACTTCAACCACACCGCGCGTTAGGTAACTGCGCCTGTTGGCAATTTTCGCTTTGCTATCAATCAGGATCAGAGAGATCGTCATGCCGACATATGCAAGCGCCATGTAAGACTCACCGAGAGGGTGCGAGCCACTGCGACCAGAGATCAGCGCAGAAACCATTTCGATACTCATCAGCAGCACGAAAGCACGGATCACATAAACCAACTGTGTACTCGTCGTACCAACAAAGACTTCATGTTTGCCCGGTTCAACTAAGCTTTCAACAGAGCCCAGTTGCTTCATCAACAAGCGGCGGATTTCCTGTCCCCCCACAAAGAAGGACGCAATAAGCGCAATCACTGTGGTCTGCCCCAGCAGCACAATAACAGGAAAATCACTCAAACCAGGTTGAGCAAGCCCACTTTCCACAAATAGCGTACCCATCAGCAGGCCGAAAACTACGATCATCAATACTGCTGAGTACTTAGTGCCCGCAACGACGGTACGTGCAAGTAAAACCATGATAACTACAGCAACCATGGAGAAAAACAAGTGATTGAAAGCCACTAGATAGGATAAGTTTTCCATCAAAACTCCAAATAAAGCCGCTCATAAATAAGCGGTAATTAGACTTATTTACCTGTAAGCATCCTTGCTTGCTCATTGAACCTTGCGCTCAAAAAAAAGGCACCAAACAACGTTTGGAGCCCCGGCATATTGTGGAATAACTAAAACGGCTATCACTACATCAAAAGTGTTACAGTGCAATTCAATCGTTACTGTTTAAGTAAAAACGGTTAGGTTTTATTTATATGAAACTACACCCTGTTAGATATTGTCCTTAGGTTGAGAAAAAGCCCTTTATTTTTAGTAAGTAAATAAATTTGACCACCCACCAAAGACTTCTAGTGCATAATTTCACAAGTAAGTGTACCCCTTTCACAAACGGAAACAATCTGTGATGCGCTAATCAATTTAACATTTGGACATATTTATATATTCAAATTGCAGCTTATCTGGGTATGTCCGCGCTATCGAGATCAAAGTGATTTTCTTGCTCGACTTCCTCACCAAGCCAACGGGAAAAAGCCTGGAATTTAGGTCGCCTCTGCATACCTTCCGGGCACACCAAGTCATAGCCTAAACCGTTATTTATCGACTCAAATGGCGCAACAAGCTCACCCGATTTCAAATAGGGCAAGACAAAGCGAAGACGCCCCATTGCGACACCGAGTGACTGCCTCGCCGCCATAATGTCGTGCTCATAGAGATTAAAGGTGCATGTCTTACGGTAACAATTAATATCCTTCCCCATCTTTTCAAACCAACGGGACCAAATTTGCGAGCGTTCGCCATGGATAAAGGTCACCTCCTCCAACTGGGATATATCACCGTTATTCAGTTCAAACTGCCGCGCATAGTGAGGCGAGCATACGGGGATACGTCGTTCATCAAACAACCGAGAACTGTAACAGTCTGGATAATGTCCACTGCTGTAAAAAATAGCGGCATCGAGCGGTTCATACTTAAAATCAGGTCGGTAGCCTTTTACCTTCAGCCGCAAATTGAGCTGCGGATACTGCTCGCGGAACTTGCCAATTCGCGGCATTAACCAGCTAGTGGCAAACGCAGGAGATGTACCGATATAGAGCTCACCACTCAAATCATTACTGATGATGTCTTCAAGTTCGCTGAAAATACTCTCAAACGACTGATTCAAGGTCAGAAGCAACCTTTCCCCTTCCGGCGTCAATTCCATTCGGCGGGTCAACCTTACAAACAACGGAAAGCCCAACTGCTTTTCTAGGTTTTTAATCCGATGACTTACCGCCCCTTGGGTTAAGTTCAGCTCCTGGGCCGCTTTGGTAAAACTCAGGTATTTAGCCACCACGCTAAATGAATGCATGTTGGCCAGTAACTGTTGTTTTCGTTCTACTTTTTCCACCCGTTCACCATTCCTGCCACATCTATCTATTAAATATTTTAATGCATTGTACTGCACTTTTCGTTTGTCCGCTGCCCAGAATTTTCCGACTATTACACCCCATAAATTCACGGTTCATCTCTGGCAAGTGGACTGCAGGATGCGATTGTGCTGCCTGAAAAAGTTTCTTTATCTCACAAAATAACAAGGTAAGTCATGAATATACTTGGATATCTACAAAAGGTCGGTAAGGCCCTGATGGTACCAGTAGCAACCCTACCTGCTGCTGCTATCCTGATGGGAATTGGTTATTGGATGGACCCTGTCGGCTGGGGTTCTGAAAGCGTCGCGGCAGCATTACTTATTAAATCAGGTGCAGCCATAATAGATAACATGGCAGTGCTCTTTGCTATTGGTGTTGCCTTTGGCCTTAGTCGAGATAAAAGCGGTGCCGCTGCATTGTCCGGTTATGTCTGCTTTATGGTGCTTACAACCCTACTTTCCCCGGCAGTCGTTGCCCAGCTTCAAGGGATCCCTGCCGATACCGTACCTGCGGCTTTCGATAAGGTTGCCAATCAGTTTGTAGGTATCCTTGTCGGTATCGTCTCGGCTGAAATCTATAATCGATTCCATGAAGTCGAACTGCCAAAAGCACTGGCTTTCTTCAGCGGCAAACGCCTGGTTCCGATCCTCACCTCTATTGCCGGTATCATACTTGCCAGCGTGTTGCTATTCGTTTGGCCGGTTATTTATGATGCGCTAATTGCGTTTGGTACCCAACTTCAATCCATGGGTGCGCTGGGCGCAGGCTTGTTCGGCTTCTTCAACCGCCTGATGCTGACTATTGGCATGCACCATGCCTTGTATCCTGTGTTCTGGTTTGATGTTGTCGGTATCAATGACATCCCGAACTTCCTTGGCGGTGCACAATCTATTGCCAATGGTACAGCCGTCGTCGGTCAAACCGGTATGTACCAAGCTGGCTTCTTCCCTATTATGATGTTTGGTCTACCGGGTGCTGCATTGGCTATCTATCACTGTGCCGACAAGCAAAATAAGGACAAAGTCTTCTCTATTATGCTGGCTGCGGCGATGGCCTCCTTCTTTACTGGTATCACAGAGCCACTTGAATTCAGCTTCATGTTCGTTGCCCCTGTGCTCTACCTGATCCATGCAGTTCTAACCGGTATCTCGATGTACATCGCAGCAAGCATGGAATGGATGGCAGGTTTCGGCTTCTCAGCAGGCCTTGTCGACCTAGTTCTATCGAGCCAGAACCCGCTAGCAACCAAGTGGTATATGCTGATTGTTCAAGGTCTTGTGTTCTTTGGTCTTTACTACAGCGTATTCCGCGTGACTATCACCAAATTCAACCTGATGACACCGGGACGTGGCGAAGTTGAGCAAACAGGTATCAACAAGGATGATATGGGCGAACTGGCCAATGCCTACATCGCGGCTATCGGCGGTAAGGAGAATATCCTAGAGGTAGATAACTGCATTACCCGCCTACGCTTGACGGTAAAAGACTCTTCCATCGCGGACAAAGAAGCCATAAAAGCACTAGGCGCTGCCGGTGTGGTGACCATCGGCTCTGGCGGCCTACAAGTTATCGTTGGTATGGGTAAGGTCGATAAAGTAGCCCAGGAAATGAAAAACCTGTTGAACTAATTCCTTGGTGAACACATAACTTGGTGAGCTAATAGCTTAAGGACCAACTGTCCAAACGGTTCCCCCGAGAGCGAGATGTTAAGCACATCCATTCCCCCTGATGCACAAAATGTTTCGCTCTCACCCTATCTGCTGGTCTTTAGTGACATGTGACAGCAACAAAAAGGTCCTAGGTTTATCAACCTAGGACCTTTTCACTGTCTCTCAGACAGACGTTAAACAGTTTGGCTGTTACAGCTCGATAGTGACCGTTTCGCCGTCAACAGATAGCATCAGCGTATTGCCTTCAAGCTTGTGAGACACCTTAACCTGCTCACCGCTGTTCTTGTTAGGCACTAGCAGCGTTAGGATGTTGTGCTCTTTGGCCGTGCCGAACTCGACTTCGACGTGACGGTGGATTTCTAGATCCTTGTACTCGTATGGGTCAACGTCGCCGAAGCCTTCAACATTCTTCACACAAAGGATGTTGTCTGCAGACTCGTTGATGAAGTTCACGTCCAGGTGCGCCTTCTCACCGCGGATAGTGAATGACTTGTCAGCCACTTCGTTAGCGAATGTCGTGTGCATCAGCCAAGTCATGTCTTTCTCTTCAGAAAGTGTTGCCTTGTCCTGCATGACGAAAACTTTACCCTGTACGAACCAGATCTTACGCTTATAAGACTCGATTTCAGGGACGAAGTACTGGTATGAAGCCGTCGCATCACCTTCAACCATTTTCACATCAGATTCTGTATCGTAGTTTGTGATCTGGCCACCGGCTTCGATACAGAAGCGGTCTTGGTGGTTTTCGTAGCCTGTGTTTTTGTTCTCGCCGTACTGGCCCTTGCCGCCAAATAGGGGCAGGTTCTTAGAGAACGTTTGACGACGCCACTTGGTGTGCATGTCTACACCGAAGCCACCGTAGTAACCAGTGATAGCTGCTAGTGTTTCGCCAAATGCGTGCAGGGTGAATGCGTTCTGGTCACCGTGTGAGTGAGAGATAGAGCCAAATGGTGAACACTTGAATACCATGTGGATGTGGTTATCACGCTCGGTCATCTTGTTGTGAAACGCCGCCCAACCCGTAATTGGGAACACTTTCAACAGTGGGTCGTTAGACGGTGCTTTCTCTTCTGGTGCATCCCACAGGATGTTGAAGCGAAGATCGTCGTAACCGAAATCCCACCAACCGTAGTTGTAGAACTTGGTATGTGCTTCGGTATCACGGCCTTTGAGCTGGTTGTAGTACCACACGTACTCTGGCTTCTGGTTAACACCTGCGTAGTGTTTGATGTTGTAAGCCAGTTTCAGACCTGGGAAATCACCGATTGATGACTGGTCACAGAAGCTCGCGCGCTTAGAGTGGACAGGCATACAGTAAAGCGGGAAATCACCGGTGTTTTCGTAGAATGTCTTGTTGAACATATCTACGCCACAGTAGGCTCTCAGCAGATCGAACGCTTCGCCTAGGAATGCCGTCTGGGTGTTCCAGTAGTCAGGGCCTTCCGCCCAGCCACCGTCTTCACCGCCCCATGGCGGGTAATGAACTGCGTAGTACTCTAGCGCGTATGCGATGTACTCACCCGCTTTCGGGTGGTCATGGTATAGCGCGATACAGGTTGGGATGATCGCAGAAGAGATAGAACGAACACCGTGGCTGTTCAGGGGGTTGTTCAGCAGATCGACCGTTACTTTCAGGTGATGCATGATCTCGTCTAGACGCTCAATCAGTGCATCTTGAACCTGCTGGCGCTCTTGGTCTGTGAAGTGAGCGTGTAGCCAGTCGTAACCCCAAGCCATTGCTGCGATGACACGGAATGCTGCTTCATCGTTGTAACCACGAGAAGTCACGCCTTCTGGATCGTAAGTAGAAAGCTTCAGCGTCCAAGCTTTAGCTTTTGCAATCAGCTCTTCGTCTTCTTTCACGATACCGGCAATGGCCAGGTTACGTGTAGCATTTAGAGCCATCTGGCAGTCAACGTACATTTGACGCCAGTAAGGACGCCATAGCGACGCTTTACCTACTGTTTCTTCTGGGTAAGGCTTAGGCTCTGCGTATGGTTCGGTGTCAAGGAACTTAACTGTCGAGTTGTTCCAGAAATCGTCGAACATGCAGTATGACTCGTCAGCCTGCACCTTCGCTTTAAAATCTGCCAGATCTTTCGCTTGAACCAGAAGACGAGGACGCTCTTCGCTCAAGTTGTCTAGGAAAGAAAGGTCGAAGTCACGTTTCTGTACTTCGATAGGGAGTAGGTCTACAAGGTTACCCGCTGAAGTATCGTTCTCCAGCTTCATCTTCCTGATCGCATCAAGAGACTTTTGGTTGCTCATGCTAACTCTCTTATTCAATAAAAGTGTATGGGGGAGTCGAAAATAAATTAATGCTATTGTAATACAATAAGGGAAATAATCACCACCCTGACACATTTTTTTATCTATTTCGTGATATGACAACAGATCTCAAAGCACCATAACGCCATCAAAGTGGCCTCTTATTACCATGGTTAACATGCTAGATTTCGACGAGATCTAAGGAAACTCCCCCCATACAGGGGGGATAATGCCTGAACTGAGAGTCAGGAAGGCAAGGTTGAAAAACGTTGACGTGTTACAGCCCCCCAGTATGAATCTTGGTAAATATCTTCAACGAACTGATCACCGGTAAAGGCACTAATTGCCCGCCGCCAAAAAGCAATCGCGTGTACAGCACCTTCAATTTGCTTGCTTTCCCAGTCACCGGGCATCATGGTGAACAGTTGATGGGCAAATTGCTGCCCCATCTTATTCTGGCGGAAAACAGGCACCACATAGAAATCACAGACTTCATAGTGGCCTTGTGAGGTTTCCGCAATAGCTGCCAATCCTGCCGGCGCATTATCGATATAGAGTAAAAAGCCTCTGACATTGCCGCCAATCAGGGTGTCCCTAAAGAACAGACCATTCTCATCTGGCACCTTCTTGGTATAAACAGAAAACTCAGCTTCATAAGGCTGCGATAAATTGAGGTATACCTGCATATTGCCTTGGTCGACGTTCACTATGTTCACAATACGGCTCTCTTTGCTGACAATAGTTACTAGCTTTAATAGTAGGCTATAGGTATCGCTCACACTGGAGTGCTTTCCATCAGCTGGTATATACTCACCAATACCCCATTAAGATCGGCATAGATGTACTGGCCCGGCTCCACTTCCGTCCCAGCCAGCAACAAGGGAACATTCAACTCACCTTTACCAAGTTTGTCTGCTCGAAAAGGGCAAGGTGCCAGTGCCTTAATACCGATAGGCATTTGGGATAGCTGGGCAACATCACGAACCGCACCGTTAATCACAATACCTTCCCAGCCATTATCAATGGCCAGTTGGGCAAATTGATCACCAATCAAAGCTCTTGCCAACGAGCCACCGCCGTCAACCACCAACACTTTCCCCTTGCCGTCCTGCTGCAAAGTATCAATCAGCAGCTGGTTATCATGGAAGCAGCGCAGGGTAACGGCTTGGCCAAAAAAGATCGGCTTGGCGCCATAGTGCAGGAAAGGAATGGGGACCAGCGTGACATCGTCACCATATGCATCACAGAGTTCAGGTAGTAGATCCATTAGCTCACTCATCATTCCTTGCCTCCCTGCGTACTCTCTTTATCTAAAGCCAGTGAAAGTACCGATTCACATAGCACTTCCAGGCCAACCGCAACATCATCAAGCTGAACCGCTTCGGCTGGATGATGACTGATCCCTTTGTCACAACGTACAAATACCATGCCTACCGGGCAGCAACGTGCCATTGCCATTGCGTCGTGGCCAGCGCCGCTTGGCAAGCTCAATGGACTTTTTCTGGTGACCATCTCACAGGCTGCGGCAATAATCCCAGTAAGCTCGGGAGCGCACTCAACGCTAGCTGCTCGGTGAATTTCCTGATAGCTCGCAACCAAGCCACGCCGTGCAGCAATAGCATCGATCTGTTGGAAGATCGCACGTTCAGCCTTGGCAAGTTCAGCTTCATCTAGGCTGCGGATATCAAGGCTAAAAGCCGCCTTGCCCGCAATCACATTCACCGCCCCGGGCGCAGCACAAACCTGCCCCACCGTGGCAACGACATCCTTGACGTTGTTGGCAACCGTTTCTATTGCCAGCACCATTTCAGCCGTACCCGCCAGCGCATCTTGCCGCTTCGTCATTGGTACAGTGCCAGCGTGACCTGCCATTCCTGTCACTTCAAACTGATACCTTTTGGCTCCGGCAATACCGGTCACGGCACCAACCGGCAGGTCTTCAGCTTCTAATACTGGCCCCTGTTCGATATGAAGCTCCAAATAAGCAGTCACAGGTTCTTTGGCACAACTGGCTATTGCTGCTTCACGAGGCGCTAAACCAAACTCAACCATCGCCTCACTTAAGCTGACTCCATTATCATCAACCAATTCTAGCCAATTGGGATTCCACTCACCGGCAACTGCCGATGAGCCAATCAATGTTTGTCCAAAGCGCGTCCCTTCCTCGTCACCGAAAGCCACCACATCAAGATGAAACGGTAAGGCTCTCGAGTTGAGTTTTTCTGCAACCGCGATTCCTGCTAATACCCCCAACATGCCATCATATTTGCCTGCATTTCGGACTGTATCAATATGGGAGCCGATAATAACTCTAGGGATCAATGAAGTGTCTCTAACTTGACTCTCTGAAGCTGGCAACCGTCCCCAGGCATTGCCCACCGCATCTGTCCATGTTTGCATCCCCGCGTCCTGCATCCACTGATGGAGCGCCTGAATGGCTTGCTGGTGCTGTTCGGTCAGGTAGCAGCGGGTTAATTCAGTTGCTGATTCGCTCAGCATGGCAAGGTGCTCAGCTTGGGCTAACACGGTTTCAGCCAACTGGCGGAAGCTTGTATCTGTCATCCGCCCCCCTACTTTTCAAGTGCTGCGTAGCATGCCATTGCCGTCTGGACACCCACACCGGTATTGATTGCGGCTTTGTGTTTGACCAAAACCGCCTCCAACGCTGCCAGTGTCGACAACACCGCGTCTTGCCGGGCGTTATAACCCATGGTTCCGATACGCCAGATTTTGCCATGCAATGGGCCAAATGAAGTACCGATCTCGATACCAAACAGGTTCAGTAACTCACCACGAACCGCTTCACCATCAAGGTGTTGAGGGATGTAAACGCCAACCACATTGCTCATTTTATATGTCTGGTTACCGAACAATTTCAGTCCCATCGCTTGCAAACCAAGCGCCATCGCCTGACCTGCCACTTCATGGCGAGCAAGCACTGCCTCTTCACCTTCTTCCAAAAACAGGCGGGCACACTCTCGGGCAGCATAGAGCATAGTGGTCGCTTCGGTATGGTGGTTCAGTCGCTCTTCGCCCCAATAGTCAAGGATCATAGGCAGATCAAAATAGTTTGAGCGGATCATCGGTTCGCTACCCGCACTGTGCTGCTCGGTTCGCAAACCCAGCTCGATATGGCAGCGTTTGCTGATCTCGCTGACAAAGCCATCGCTCAGCGTGATTGGGGCGCTACCTGACGGTCCGCCCAGGCATTTTTGCAAGCCGACAGAGACCGCATCCAACTGCCATTCATCGACCTTCAACGCATTACCACCCACTGACGCGGTCGCATCGCAATAGAACAGCACACCATGGCGGCGGCATATCTCACCGATTTCAGCTAACGGCTGATTCATCGTGGTAGAAGTATCACCTTGTACTGTTGCCAAAAGCTTAGGCTGGAACAACTTTATTTCTTTTTCGACCAATTCCGGATCGCACACCTCACCCCATTCCACATCGATAGTCCGAATCTCTGCACCAACCCGGTGGGCAATTTCACACAGCAAGTGACCAAATCGACCGATGACAGGAATAAGCACCTTGTCACCCGGCTTCAAAGCAGAAACCAATACCGCTTCGATCCCGGCACGCGCAGTACCGTCGATCAATAACGTGGCTTCATTCGTGGTATTAAAGACCCCACGATAAAGCTGCTGGACTTGCTGCATGTAACCGGTCATCACAGGATCGTATTGACCAATCAATTGATTGGACATAGCCTGCAGAACTCGCGGATACGCATTGATTGGACCAGGCCCCATCAACAAACGCTGTGGTGGGTTCAAGGTCTCGAAAATTGGGTTTGTCATCATTACTTCCTTATAAAAAACTGTCCGTCACTGCGTGGGTCGGTGGCTGCTTCAATCTGGCCATCAGGCTGGCACACAATAGCGCCGGCATGGCCCATCAGCTCTGAGAGATCATCGACACAAGCAAGTTGGTGGCCTCTTCCGATTAACTCGTCTGAGGCTTGTTGATAAAGTGATTGTTCTAAGCGCAGGTGGTGATTGTCGTCGCCCCAAGTTCGGCCCAACAACCAACGGGGCTTGGCAATAGACTGCGCTAAGCTATCGTCTTGGTAGTGGTACCGGCTAAACAGGCAGGCTTGGGTTTGAGGCTGCCCTTCACCGCCCATGGTGCCGTAAACCATCCTGCTGCCATCATTAAGCTCTGCGTAAGCTGGATTTAAGGTATGGAAAGGCTTCTTGGCCGCTGCCAGTGCGTTATGATGAGCCGGATCGGTACTGAAGGATACACCGCGGTTATTCCAGACAATACCGGTTTGCGGCAACATTACGCCCGAACCAAATTCCCAGTACACACTCTGGATAAAGCTCACCATGGTGCCATATTGATCAACCGCTCCCATCCATACGGTATCACCGGGAACTGCTTGCTCAGGCCATGGGGCAGCAGTGTCTAGAGAAACATCAGCAGCTAAATTGGCAATCTGCTCACCCTGGAGATAATCAGTCAGCGGCTTTGACAAGCTTTGAGGATCCGTCACCACTCGATTACGGATCTGAAACGCTTTTTTGGTCGCTTCCACCAACAAATGCATGTGGTCAATGTCAGAGGTCGCCGTTTCAGCCAGCAAATCGTAAATGGCCAAAATCAACAAGGAAGCGACACCTTGGGTCGGCGCACCCATATTATAAAGGCGCCCTTTTGAGATATTCACAGACAGAGGCGCAACATACTCCGCCTTGTGCTGGTGAAAGTCGGCCAGAGACAACACACTGCCTGCAGCAGCCAAGTCCTCCGCCATCAGCTCTGCCAATTGGCCGTGGTAAAAGTCACCCAATCCCGCATCAGCAAGTCGGCGGAAGGTATTAGCCAACGCTGGATTAGTCACCCTCTCACCCGCCTCAAGAGGTCGGCCGTGAGGCAAGAAAGTAGCAGCAAAAGATGAATTACCTTTATGGGATTCAAATGTTTTACGGCTCGCAGCAGCCAGGCTTTGTGTTACCTCAATGCCAGACTCTGCGCCTTCAATTGCTGCTTGGAACAAATCAAGCAGTGACGTCCCCGAGTTGTCTATTGCCAACGCTTTTTGCCAACCTGAAACCGTTCCAGCCATAGTCAGCGCCGCCCACACACCTGAGTTAGGCAAACCAGACTGTTCGGCCTGCTGACAATAAGTGGCATCAATTCCTACCGCGCTACGGCCACACGCATCTATCGTGATTGGTTCTTGTCCCGCTTTTGCAACCAACCAAAAACTATCTCCACCCAGGCCATTCATGTGCGGGTAGTAAACCGCTACAGCTGCAGCTGCTGCTACCATCGCCTCACAGGCAGTCCCGCCTGCTTCTAGCACCGCCTGACCCGCTTGCGCCGCTTTAAAATGTGGCGCGGTAAAGCTCACTCCTTGCTGACCCATACACCCTCCTTAGTGTTTCTCTCACTGCCGAAGCAAGCTATCATTCGTTTCCCTTGATTAATCAGTGCCAGATCAGAACCCGGCAAACCCAGCAATGACACCCCGTATGGCTTGCTATCCAACATCCCCAATGGCAAGTGCAATTGAGGCAAGCCACATAATCCTGCTATCGCGGTAAAACCCAATAAGGTTTGGCGGTAAGTCACCAAGCTTTCCGGGCTCGCATTACGCAGCGGAGGTAGGCCAGGTGTCGTCGGGATCAACAACCAACCACCTACCCGCTTTAGCTCCTCCAAAAAGCGCTGCTTGAACACTAAGGCTTGCTCTAGCGCTTCACTGTATTGCTGGTCGGTAATGGCAAACGCCATCTCAACCCGTTCGGCAATGCTGTCACCCAGTGTGTTTTTATGAGACATCAACCAGTCGTTGTGCTCATCGATGAGGCTGCGGCCTTGGATCAGTCGAAACCACTCAGCCAGCTGACCGGTTGTCACGTAGCATTTCTCTAGCATGCTGGCGTAACATTGATCGCGGTCCCCGTCTTCGAGCTTGTCTAATATCGACTGGATCTCGTCTGCCACAGGCTGATCAACAAGATCAAACAAGCCGCGGTCTATCGCTATGCTAAATACTGTTTTTTCATCAATGGCATCCGGACTTTCCAGATCCGGAAGCAAGGTGTGGGCGACTTTATCCAGCACAGAAATGTCACGAGCGAGTATCCCTGCGGTGTCAAAACAGGTCGCTAGAGCAAAGGCATGATCCAATGACAACGCGCCGTGGGTCGGGCGCAACCCGAATAATCCGCAGTAACTTGCTGGTACCCTGATAGAGCCACCGGTGTCAGTCCCCAGGGCAAAATGGGCATCACCTCGGGCAACAGCAACCGCCGAGCCGCTGGATGAGCCTCCCGGCAAACACTGTGGGGCTACTGGATTAACAGGGGTGCCATAATGGGTATTTTGGCCATTGAGGCTGTAGGCCAGTTCATCGGTCTGTACCCTTCCGACACATTTCGCCCCGCTAGCCAACAAGCTCAAAATCAGCGGCGATGTTTGCTTGGAAGGTTGATGGGTTGCCAGCCAAGCTGGGTTTCCCGCCCCGGTGATATACCCTTCAACATCAAACAAGTCTTTGAAAACAAACTCGCAGCCCTGCAACACCCCATGGGAAGCAAGCGGTGGTAAAACACTTGGTCCTTGGCTGCAATAAACGCTTTGATCCATCACGCCTCCTACAACACTGACGATAAGAACTGCTGCAGTTCAGGCGTTTGAGGGTTGGCAAATACTGCTTCACTCTCGCCGGTTTCCCATACCTTGCCCTGGTGCATAAACACCACCCTGTCACCGACATCTCGGGCGAAATTCATCTCGTGGGTCACAAGAACCAAGGTCATGCCATCCTTGGCCAGATCTTCGAGTACCTTGAGCACTTCACCGACTAACTCAGGGTCGAGCGCAGAGGTAATTTCATCGCAAAGCAATACACTCGGTGCCATGGCCAGCGAGCGGGCAATCGCCACCCGCTGCTGCTGGCCACCAGACATACTGGTCGGGTACTGGTCAAACTTCTCAGCCATGCCGACCTTCTCCAGCATCGCCATGGCTAACTCACGGCACTCTTCAGGGCTTTTACCTAATACCAACTTGGGTGCCAGCATCACGTTCTCGCCTGCCGTCATGTGCGGAAACAGGTTGAACCCCTGGAAGATCATGCCAACTTTGCGGCTTAGCTGACGTAGTTGGTATTCGTCGTCAGTCACTGCCTGGTTGGCAACAACAATCGCCCCTTCCTGATAATTCTCAAGACCATTGATACAGCGCAGCAGCGTGCTCTTGCCTGAGCCCGATTTACCGATGATGGATACCACTTCACCGGCCTTTACCTTGAGATCTACGCCTTTAAGGACATGGTTCTCACCATAGAATTTATGTACTTGATCGATACTAACCAGCGACATTGAGCTTCCTTTCTAAATATTTGCTGTAACGGGTAAGTGGGTAACAAATCGCGAAGTAGAACAGAGCCACTAGGGCAAACACTTTAAATGGCTCGAAAGTCGCGTTGTTAAGCATGGTTCCTGCTTTGGTGAGCTCGACAAACCCGATAATCGAAGCCAACGCTGTGTTTTTAACAACCTGAACCGAAAAGCCGACTGTCGGTGCGGTCGCAACACGAATAGATTGCGGCACAATCACATAGCGCATGGTTTGGAAGTAATTCAACCCCAATGTACGGCTTGCCTCCCATTGCCCCTTAGGCAGGGAATCGATGCAGCCGCGCCAGATTTCACAAAGATAGGCACTGGTAAATAAGGTCAACGCCAAACTGGCAGCAGTCCATGCCCCCAAATCAATGCCCAACAATGAAAGGCCAAAGAAAGCCAAGAACAGCTGCATTAGAAGAGGGGTACCTTGGAACACCTCGGTATACACCCGAACCAAGCCCACCAGCAGGACATTCTTGGTCATGCGTAACATCAGCATGATCCCTGCGACCATACCGCCGCCGATAAAAGCAATAATTGAGAGCAGCACTGTCCATCTTGCTGCAAGCGCCAGGTTGCGGAAGATATCCCAGTCAGTAAATTCAACCATCAAGCTACCCTCCCCATCACATGGGTCTTAAATAACTTGTTGCTGATTTGCACCAGCGTCCAACGCATGACCAATGCCAGCCCAAGATAAATTGCCGCCGTCACCAAATAAGATTCAAAGCTCAAAAAGTTACGTGACTGAATAAAGTTAGCGGTAAAGGTAAGCTCTTCGACTGAAATCTGTGACAGCACGGATGAGCCCAGCATCACGATGATGCACTGGCTGATCAGCGCCGGTGAAATCCGGTGGAAGGCTTGCGGCAAGATCACCCGAACAAATACCTGCACAGGTTTTAGCCCAAGGGTTTTAGCCGCTTCCCACTGCCCTTTTGGAATTGCCTCAATACCGGCCCGCAGGATCTCGGTGCTGTAGGCGCCAAGGTTAACCACCATGGCAATCATCCCGGCTTCCCAAGCGGATAATTTCATCCCGATAGCCGGTAGACCGAAAAAGATAAAAAAGAGCTGAACAATAAAGGGGGTGTTGCGCACCACTTCGACGTAAGCGCCGACAACACGCTTAAGCATCCCTGCGGGGCGGATACGAACCGCCGCCCCGAGGATACCCACACCGACACCCAGCACCGTGGTGACAATGGCTAACTGCACGGTCAGCCAGATCCCCTGAATCAAATCACCGTAATACGGCGAAAGCCCTGAAAAATCGAGTTGGTAATCCATTGCCACCTCTTATGATGCTAGATCAGTTGGCAATGGCGCTTTAAGCCAGTTCACAGACATATCATTGAGCTTGCCTTCTGTATGGGCTTGCTTGATAAGACCATTAACTTCGCTCAGCAACGCTTCTTGGCCTTTACGAACGCCGATAAAACATGGCGAGTTCTTGATAGAAAACTTGGTTTCCGGATGGCGCTTAGGGAACTTGGTGGCAATTTCACTGGCAATCACATTGCCGGTTGCAATCAAATCAACCTGACCCGAGACATAAGCCGAAATGGTGGTGTTGTTATCTTCAAATCGGCGGATAGTGACATCTTTTCCAGCCAAATTGCTCAACTCAATATCTTCTACCGAGCCACGGGTCACCCCGACCACCAGGCCTGACAAACCTTCTACCGAACTAACTTCAACCCCTTCCTTACCGAACACGCCAAGGAAGAACGGCGCATAAGCTTCACTGAAATCAATTGCCCGCTGGCGTTCGGCATTTTTACCAAGGCTAGAGATGATCAAATCCACTTTGCGGGTTTGCAGGTAAGGCACACGGTTGGCACTGGTCACCGGCACCAACTCCAATCGCACCCCCATCGACTTGGCAATATACTCGGCCATATCAATATCGTAGCCTTGCAAGCTCATATCACGGCTAACAAAACCAAAAGGAGGGAAGTCCTGCGGTACGGCGACTTTCAGCACGCCGCTTTTCTTTATATCTTCGAGTTGTGTTGCACTGGCAATAATAGAAGTAAAACACAATAACAGGCTGACAACGCCGACTAACGCTTTCTTGAACATAGCTATTTCCTTTTTACGTTCATTGATACTTAACTTTCCATTCCAGCCAACAGGTTATTTCTGGAGTAATTTGTAGATATTATTTTCTTATTATCACGCTTCATTCATGCTTACATAATTGCGCTTTTTTACATTCAACTGCCACTCGTAGCTCATCAAGAACCAATAGCTAACAGCACCTAAAATACCGCCAATAAAGAGTGAGAAATTCGCCAATTCAACCACAATAAACGAGGAGAACAGTGCCGCTACCGTTGAAGGAACCAACGCATACACCGCGTGTTTGTTTACTCCACCCTGATACCAATAACGGCTTGTTTTGTCTTCGGTATATAAAGCAGAAATATCAATTTCTTGTTTTCTGATTTTGAAGTAATCAATAATAATAATGCCGTATAGTGGGCCAATAACTGCAGCCAGAACATCAACCGTATAGTGAATAACTTCTGGGTTGTTGAACAAATTCCAAGGCGTAATTAATACCGAGCCAACCGCAGCAATAAAACCACCTGTTTTAAAGCTTATTTTCTGTGGTGAAACATTAGAGAAGTCAAAGGCCGGGGCAACAAAGTTTGCCACGATATTGATACCTATCGTTGCCAGAATAAAGGTAAAGGCACCGAGAATAATCACCAAGCCATTATCTAGGCGGTGAACGGTTTCGATTGGGTCAGTAATGATTTCACCAAATACCGGCATAGACGCGGCGACAATAATGACACTGAATAGCGAGAACAGAACAAAGTTAATCGGCAGACCAAGGAAGTTACCAAACTTCAACGCTTTATAAGAGGTGCAGTAACGAGAGAAGTCACTGAAATTCAAGGTAGGGCCTGCAAAGTAACCCGCAACCAGTGCTGTTGCGACAGCCATTTGAGTGAATGCGTCCCAACCCGTAAGTGATGACTCACTTAGGTTGAAATCAATGTTCTGCCAGCCCGCTTTGTAGACCATCCAAACGGTCAGCAACGTCATAGCCAAATAAATAGCTGGGCCCGACCAATCAATCAATTTACGGATTGCACCCATGCCGAACATGAAGACCATCGCCTGAGTGATCCACATAAAGACAAAACCAAACCAACCCAATGGCGATAAGCCTAAAAATGAGCCTTCGGTATAACGTCCATATTCCGGTGCAAAATAAAGGATAAGAACAATAAAGGCACTGGAAGCTAAGAAGGTTTGAATACCATACCAAACCACAGCAATTAACCCGCGAATTACCGCTGGAATATTCGCCCCCAGCACGCCAAATGACATTCGGCAAACAACCGGAAATGGAACACCTGCTTTTTGTCCCGGTTTACCCATTAAATTGGCAAAATATTGGACTATCGAAATACCTAAAATCAAACAAACAAAAACTTGCCAACTGGCTAGACCCAATGCAAATAAACTGGCTGCAAATACATAGCCACCAACGGAATGAACATCTGACATCCAAAAAGCAAAAATACTGTACCAACCCCATTTCTGCTCTTTTTCCGGTGCCAGATCATCATTAATCAATCTGGGACTGACTGTAACCCCTTTAATTTCCTTATCCATAATAATCTCCCTATCACAATCGTATACAATCAATGTATACAATCATCATGCCAACATTGGAAATCGTTTAAAACAAAGGAACAAAGGGTCATCATAAGTAAAACCAAGGTATTAGCTGCATCAACATGATGCAAGCTTGCCCCTTATTAGCGCGCTAAAACATTCGTATCGCATTTTCTATTTGTTTATTTGCTTTTATTGTGAAAATTAAATTAAGCTAATTGTATACACTTCAACGTTATATTGTATTTACTGGGTTTTATGGACTGATAACCATGATTCAATACGATGCTATTTATCTCAAAATACGTGATGCGATAGTTGCCCAGCAATTAGAGCCAGGCGTTCGCTTGCCGGAAGATAAACTGGCCGAACGATTCAAGGTCAGCCGAACAGCGATCCGCAAGGTTCTGCAACAGCTGGCAATAGAAAATTTCATTACCATCCAGCCGAATAAAGGGGCAGAAGTCAGGACGCCCTCAGCGACTGAGGCGCAAGAGGTCTTTGAAAGCCGCATTTTGGTCGAGACGGGGTTGATCCCGACAATTGCCAGACATTGGCAGCCACACCATGCAGAGGCCTTACGCAAGGTTATTGAGCAAGAGGACAAAGCCAAAGAAAACAATGATTTTGCCGCCGCTATCAAATATACCGCCTTGTTCCACATTGAATTGGCCAAGGTCGCAAATAACGACACTCTAACCCAGTTTGTCGAACAGCTAGCTTTTCGATCCTCATTGATCATTGCCGTATTCGGCACAAGACACAGTGTCGGTTGTGATTGCGGCAGCCATATAGAATTAATTGCACTGCTAGACAAGGGCGAAGTGCAGGCCGCCACGATATGGATGAAGCACCACCTAGAAGTGATACAAGATAGCCTTCAATTCGACAATGACAATAAGCCTGTCGATTTCGAAACCCTTTTTCATTAGACCCAAATTTTTATTTATTAGGAGCCCACGGATGCGGATCCAGCTTATCAACCCCAATACTTGCCAGGGAATGACAGATAAAATCGCCCTATGTGCCGAGCATATTGCCCTGCCAACCACCCAAATTACCGCCTGCTCACCACAGCATGGCCCCGAGACCATCGAATGTGCCCGAGATGAAGTATTGGCTTCAGCCGGGTTACTGGACGTGATCAAAGAGTGTGAGCAAGAGCCAAACAAGCCAGATGCCTATATTGTCGCTTGCTTTGGCGATCCTGCCCTAGATGCAGCCAAAGAGCTCACCGAGTCACCGGTGCTTGGTATTGCGCAGGCTGCCTTTCATACAGCCAGCCTAGTCGCCCACCAATTTTCTGTTGTCACAACCCTTGCGCGAACTATTCCAACGGCTGAGCATTTATTGCAACGCTATGGCCTAGCGGAACGTTGTTGTGCTATCCGAGCTATCGAGTTGCCTGTTATGGCCTTGGAGCAAACTGACAATGCGACCTTCCAGCAACTGTTAGCTGCTTGCCGGGAAACCCTTCACTATGATGGCGCAGAAGCCATCGTACTCGGCTGCGCGGGTATGTCAGACCTTGTATCAGACTTGCAGAGTGAACTAGGTGTGCCGGTTATCGATGGTGTCACTGCAGCCGTCAGCCTAGCAGAATCCCTCCATCGGCTATCCTTATCAACATCAAAGGTTGCAACCTATGCCCCGCCACCTGCCAAACCTTTCACGGGTCGCTACCAGCATTGGTCGGCAGTTGCAGGCAAGGAGGACTAACCCATGAACAACGATGATGCACTTTTATCGCAAAATGCTACCCTCAAACCCCGTGATATGGCCGGATATGCAGGTAAGCCGCCACACGCGAACTGGCCCAATAATGCTAAACTTGCTGTGCAATTTGTGCTGAATTTCGAGGAAGGTGGGGAGAACTGTATTCTTCATGGGGACACCCACTCTGAGACATTCTTGTCTGAAATCGCCGGGGCGGAAGCCTACCCTGACCGCCATATGAGCATAGAGTCCCTGTACGAATATGGCTCTCGCAGCGGGGTGTGGCGCATATTCAACGAGTTCGAAAAGCGCCAGCTCCCACTGACGATTTTCGCCATCACCACCGCGCTTGAACGCAACCCGGCGGTAACCCAGGCTATTATCGACAATGGCTATGACGTGGTATGCCATGGCCTGAAGTGGATCCACCACCAAAATATGCCGGTTGACGAAGAGCGGGAGCACATGGCACAGGCACTAACCCGTTTGGAAGATATACTGGGCAAGCCCGTTGTCGGTTGGTATACCGGCCGGGACTCAAAGCATACCCGCCAATTACTCGCAGAGCACCCATCTATCCTGTTCGACTCTGACTACTATGGGGATGACTTGCCATTCTGGACAACCCTTGATACCCCAACGGGCCAAAAGCCACACCTGGTGGTGCCCTATACCCTAGATGTCAACGACATGCGCTTTTCCTCACCTTACGGCTTTAGCCATGGCGAAGAGTTCTACCAGTATTTGAAAGACACATTTGATTGCTTGTACGAAGAAGGGGAAACCGCACCGAAGATGATGTCGATTGGCATGCATTGCCGGATTTTGGGTAAACCTGGGCGGATTCAGGCGCTCAAAAAGTTCCTCGATTACATCAACGGGTTTGACGATATCTGGGTGACCACCCGTAGCGATATCGCCAAACATTGGATAGCCCATCACCCTGCTGATGGAAAGTAAAGCCAGCTATCTCTTAGCGCAACCATTTTTCAAGTTGCTGGGTGACCTGCGGGTCGCTCAATAACTGGTTATGGTTCATTTCATAAAACACTTTTTGGGATGACTCGGCAAACATAAGGTGACGCTCGTCAACCGAGTGATAGCCCAAAGCACTATTAAGTGGCACTAGACCATCACCAATCAATCGCTCCGCCAGCACGCTTCTTTTTGATGCTGCAGTGGCGGCAACAGCAAAGCAATTAATGCCCTTTGGTAACGATACGCCAACACGCTCATCGGGTTTATTATGAAAACGATCGACACCTTGCCAATCTTCATCGATCACATTGCCGTAGCGTAGATCGGTGATTCCTGAGCTACGCAAATTGCTGAGTAGATTGAAAGGGGCGGTGTATGGCGTTTTACTCAGGATAACGCCTAACTTGTTACCTATCCGCTCTAAAGGCGCACCATGATGAGGCGTCCCCAAAAATACGAGGTTTTTCAGCGTGTCGGGCCACGCCATTGCCTGTTCCTGGCCATAATATACAGCACTTCTTGCCACTAACCCGCCCATACTATGGGCAACAATAGACAGCTCTTCTATCGGTGTTGGCCAGTTTTTGACAAACTGCTCAAGCAGATCAGATAGCTGCCTGCCGTTTTGTGAGGTATGTAGACCGGTATTATAACGAAGATAAACAGGGGTATAGCCCAGCGAGGAAGACAAATGCTGGCCATGATCGACGTCGACCCCGTCATGCTCCCCTCGCCAGAGACGATCATTCATGCATAGCCCATGGATCATCAGCAGTACTTTCGTTGACGCTTTGGGCATATCGGCAGAATGTAATTGATCTAAATTCAGTGGCTCTTGCTGGTGATAAAACGCCATTGGGATCGCAAATTGATTCTTTTGCTCCACTAACCGATCCCCCATTACCCCATTAAGGGCTGACAGCACTGAAATTCGCTCCAGTGTTTCCGGTTTACCTTCATCGAAAGACTCAAGCCAGGGTTGTTGTTTTTCAAGAAGTTTATCAATACCACTCCCCACAAACTCGGTCACTGTATAAATATTCCGGTATACAAACCCTGTCAGCCCCCGCGTTCTGTCCGGGGTTGATCCACCCGGCACGCCCATCGTACGCCAGACTGACTGGTGTACCCCTTCGGCGATCCGAGTGGTACTTATTGTCGCTAGGGTTACGAGCTGCCCGATCCCTCTAAGATCCGATGCGTGAAAATGCTTGAACCGCTTTGTCGATGCTTGGGTATCCACTAAGAACTCCATTTCGCGTAATTATAGGAGAGAAACGCGTGGGGTCAGCTCATGTGCACAAACATAAGCCACCGAGCTTATAGTGAGGAAATAATCTAGAAATATGAACCTAGATAATGAAAACAGGGCAACTTCCTGCAAAAAGTTATTGTTTTGCCGATTTTGCCAACCATTTCAGCGCGGCTTCAGTAAGTTGTTCGGTATAAGGATTGATCTTCCAATGATCCGGGCACCAGCCTTTCATAAACCTTTGGAAATCAGCCCACGCGACGCAGTACATTGGTCGCCATTGCTGCTCAACATCGTTGCCGTCTATCTCTGGCTGGTATTCATGCAATGCCTGCTTCAGCGCAGCAAAGTACTGATCTAAATAGCCTTGCACGTTAGCTTCGTTATTGGCCACACTATCGTTAAAATCAAGCACACTGCTCAGGAACAGGCAGACATCTTTCATGCCACAGCCGCCACCAACATACTGGAAATCGACGGCAGCCACTTCACAGCCCTCTGGCGTAAAACAGAAATTAGCCAACTTGGCATCACCATGCACCAGTGTCTGGTAACGACTCTGCGCTAGTGTGTTATCTAAACGCTCAGCAGCGACTTTAAGGGCTTGGTCTTCAAGCGCAGCCAACTCGTCCGGACGGGTGGCCAAATGCCAGTAAGTACCTGTCTGCCAAAGCCCTTGAGTATGGGTACTGGATGCCTTACCTTGAGTCATGAACTGGGCATGAACCATGTACTGGGCATGGAACTGGGCCAGCCAGCGTAAACAGGCTAGAACAGAAGGCTGCTCGATATGTTTATGTACTTGGCTATATCCCGCTACAGCCAAATCTTCCAGCACCAGCAATGTTTCATTGCCATGCTGCTCCACCAGCAAACACTGGGGCACCGGGGCCTGACAACGATTGGCATAGTGTCGGTACCAATTCACTTCGACTTGGTAAGAGTCCAATTTGCGCTGGTGAGAGCGCGAAGTGTTCCATCCTCTGGGATGATCAGGTGACTGCGCTTCGGAGCTTGGCAGCAGGATATATTTCACAATCACCGAAGGCACATTTCCCCCAGCCAAATGCAGCCTTACCAGTTCGCCATAGCCACTCCAAAGGCTTTGGATATGCTCAACGCTAATGACACCTTCGGCACCAAGTGATTGGGCGACTTTATCAATGATATTTATAGGGATATTCATAATTAACAGCAGGTTTTTAGATCCTGGATACTAGTTCCTAGCCTTAGGTTCTGGGTTCTGGGTTCTGGGTTCTGGGTTCTGGGTTCTGGGTTCTGGGTTTTGGGTTCTGGGTTCTGGGTTCTGGGTTCTGGGTTCTGGGTTCTGGGTTCTGGGTTCTGGGTTCTGGGTTCTGGGTTCTGGGTTCTGGGTTCTGGGTTCTGCAAGCAGTAATCGTTATACACATATTAACTAGCAAGCTCTAGCTTATGCTCTTCCTAGGGACTAAGACCTTCTTTTCCTAGGATCCGCTTTCCTAGGTTCTAGGTTCTGCATGCAGATCCTAGAATACGTACAGCTTTTATAAGCTCTTTAGCTCTTATTCTTTTCCCAGGACCTAGGATCCAGGATCCGCTCTTCCCAGGTTCTAGGCACTAGGATCTAGGATCTAGCATTCATTCCTACACTTCTTCCTTTCTTCGAAGTCGATAATATTACCATGACTATCGACCTTCACCTCGCAGCATTCATTAAACAAACAGTTGAGCTTTTCACGGCTTTTCTGCACCCGAGACTTCAACGTCGAGTATTTCATTCCATGCTGTTCGGCGTAGTCTTTTTGCGAGGTGCCATTGAGTTCAATCGCATTAAGCAATTGCGCATCTTCTTCAGGCAGAGCTTGGATAAACGGCAAGATACAGTGCGAGAGCTGACGGTGAATACTCTCGCCGCCTTCGGTATACCAAAGCTCGTCTTCGGTAACATCTTTGCTTCGTGCCCGTTTACGGTAGAAGTCGATAATGGTGTTATTGGCCAATTGAAACAGCCAAGATTTCAGCTTGTTCTTGTCTTTAACCGTACCGATCTGCTGGTAAGTTTTGATCAGAATGTCCTGCAGCAGATCATCCACATCATCCGGGCACGATACGTTCGATTGCAAAAATCGTTTCAGGCTTGTCTGGTATTGCTGCCACACATCCTCAATACGAATTGTACTTTCCGGCAACACACTCTCAGGCATTTCTTTCTCCAGCACAGCTGATCTCCAACGCAAAAAGGTTATGGGCATCCCCATAACCTTTCTAAATAGTAAATTAAGATAAGACTAAACGTTAGCCGCAACAACTACTTATGGCACATGTTGCGCTATTCTGCAGCTCATTACCTATTTTCAGGTGATTATCTGACAGATAAAAGTTGGTGAAGTGCTGCTCGAAATCCTCAGCGACAGTTTGCTCGACCAACCCAGATGCCATAACCGCCTGCTGCCATGCCTTCGTTTTCGGTAAGCCACACAAGAAATCATAGCCTGTATGCTGTTTGATGATGTGGGCTCGATGCAGCAATGGCAGCCAAGCAATATCAACATTGCTGATGCTATCCGATTTAAAGAAGCGCGATTGACCCGACAACTGTTTCTCCACCTTGGTAAAGGCGGTAACAAATTTTTCGTTACGCTGCTCAAAGGTTGCCTCGTTTTTGCTGCTCATGGTGCCACACTGGGTCATGTAATTCTTAGCACCCAGGTAACCCCAGGCTCTGTCCAGCGCGCGTTGTTCGTGGGTCACCCCTGTCTCTAGCGGGCCATACTGATCCTCAATGTATTCAATGATCGCATCAGATTCGAACAGAGCCGTACCTGAATCGGTGATAAGCAAAGGGGCTTGGCCATTCGGGGAGATATCCAAAAACCACTGGGGCTTGTCCTTGAGGCTAATGAATTCAATCTCGTAAGGAATATTGCGGGCCGCCAAGGCTGCAGTCACACGCTGGACAAACGGACAGATTTTGAAGCTAACAACTTTAAGCATGTCGAACACTCTTTGATAGTTTGTATACCCGTAAGACGGGCACCACCAGGAAAAGACGACGAAAAGACAAAAATGAACTGAAAAAAATGTTGCCCATTGCCACCCACGCTCGCAAGTGACCCTTTCAATACCTGCCGCTGTGAATAAGCATGCACCATTCAGTTATCTTCAAGGTGATTTGGCATACTGTTAATTCATCATTTATCACCCCAATGGCTCATGAGATCATTACCCGTTTGCCGCGCAGCCCTTAGCACCCCATTTCTCAGGATCCTCGATGAGCATGGTCATGATCCCTCAAAGTTTCTAAACCATTTCAGCATTGATAAAAAGACTTTGGTAAACCCGTCCCTTTACCTCCCATCACACCTTTTCGGCATACTCATAGATTCTGTAGCTCGGTCAACCAACCACAATGATATTGGTTTCTACGCAGCCCAGTACATGGATGAGGAAATACTTCACCCAAACTTGCAGAACCAGTTACTCCAAGCCGATGATCTGAGCAGCTTTCTTAATATATTGATATCTCAAAGGCACCTGCAGGGCTCACATTTACAACTATGGTTGGAATATGAGAGTAATGAACTGCGTATCTGCCATTCCAGTTCATTGGCGGAAACCAACCGCAGTTATGGGCATGCCAATGAATTCACGACCTTTTTCATCATCAACCAACTAAAGAAACGACTAGGAAGTCAATGGCAACCCAATTACTTGGCTTTTCATCACCAATGTCTCCCCAAAGCCAAAATTGTCGGGCAGACTAAAGACCAAAAAGTCATCTATGGTGCAAGAAAGAATTACGTGCCTTTGCGACTTGATATCGAACAACTCGCGCTCCCGATAAGCACCTTAAATAAAAAAAGAGAAGATGCCATGACAAGACTTACCGGGATGATTGATAACTTCTGGGAATACGAGTCTTTCAGTATCGAATTTATAGCCCATCTCTTTGGTGTTTCTGAAAGGACGCTACAGCGTGTGTTGTTACAAAATGGCACTACATTTCGAGACTATGTCAATAAAAAGAAAATCCACAAATCGATTCAGCTGCTAAACCAAGGTTATAGTATTCAGAGTGTTGCAGAAAAAATGCGCTACTCCGACCCCTCCAATTTTTCGCGAGCCATGAAAAAGCACCTCAACCTGACCCCAAAACAATATTTGCAGCAGAGGTTATAAAAAATGCCTCTGCGTTATACGCAGAGGCAAGCCTAAGAGTACCGTTTTGCTTTATTATTATGAGTTTTAAAACTGTGAAAATATATTATTCCCGATTTTAAAACATGAGTACTAACCATCAGTACTATCTTTAATTTAAATAATTAGCCTATATCTATTCTGATGAACTGATTTTAACAGGCGCAGTATGCAGTGACTCATCAATGCTGTTATTGATGTCCAACCACGTATCAGTCTCAGTATCGAAGATATGAGCCTGACCGCTTACAGGATTCTCACCCGTCCAAAACTCGAGCGAGTTAAGTACTAGGTAATCAGCCCCAACAGTGACCGCATACAAAGGTGACATTGCGATATTTAAACCACCTCGAGCATAGCGATTATCAACGGCTTTTACGTTATATTCCATCAACTTATTGGTCGCTACGTTACTACCAACACATCCGCTCAACAATACGGAAGCGACACCTGCAATTACACATCGTTTAAAAATTTTATTAGTCATCATAGTAAAAATAAATAGTATAAAAAGGAGGGGGTTTTCGACGGAGGGAATGATATCCTCCCGGATAAGTTCGTCTACCCCATAAGGCAATTATTGGTATAAGGTTAACAACTTTATAAAAATGATTTTGGTTGTCGTAAAATGACCTGTACAAGTATCAACATTCAAGAATGTTAAGGAAAATCAACTAGTGACACATCCCCACGAAGCAGCATTATCATTATAAATTTAAAACACTCAAATATAAGCATAAAAAAGCCTTGCATTAGCAAGGCTTTTCATTTCAATCAATTACTCTTCATTTGGAGTAAACGATTCATACATTTTAACGACGTGCTCATAGTAACCTTTATGCTTAAGGTAATTATCAACCTTCTCGTTGATGCTTGGAGACAAGAAAGAGCCAATCATCATGCCTTGATCCAAAGAAAGTATCTTGGTTGAGATCTTACCGTCAGTATCCACAGAGTCGTACCAGCCGTACGGCGATTCAATATTTGGGTGCTGCTCTTTTATTGTCTTAAGCAAGTTCACTGCATCCCATGGATTTACCATATAAGATAGTGCCGTGGCGTGCGGTGTACCCGTTTTTTCACCAGGGCTTTCATGGCCAAAGCGAACATAAGCTTCCGAGATATCATTGATGCCAAAAGCAGCATAACCATCGTCGGTTGTCGCAGCCGAAGAAACAAATGGAATATTGTGCTTCTCAGAATGCATCTTCTGCATTTTTGTCATATCTTCAATAATAGAATAATCTGGAATCAAATTTCGCTCATTCAATAAAACTGAAGGTAGCATCCCTTGGAAATATGCCCCATCCCAAGTCAGCATTGGATAATAATTTCGCTCATCAATCGTGTAGTTTCCGGTATAGAGTTCCATATCAGTAAATGCTGTTTTAGGAACTTCCTTTTCAGATCCCTTTGTTACCAGATGGGCCCAAACAGGTGCTAAGCGGCTTTCGTTGGCCTTACGGTCAATATAATAACCAAGTGGCGCATTATCTTTTGCTGACCAGCCAGCATATAACAACCCTCTTTCCTGATCGTAGATTTTGTACCACCCTTCCACCTGACGAGCGATAATTTCTTCAACCTTTTTAACAACTTCTTTTTCACGATTGTTCTTTGGCTCGAGATAAGCGCCAGCAACTCCCGCAAGGGAAAAAGCAAGGTTGGCATTATCAACAGCAGGAACTATACCTTCTTCAGTTGGTTGCAACTTACCGCCTACAATATCATATGGCCAGTAATACAAACCATTCCAGGTTGGTGTCTCCAGCAGTACATCCAGCGTTTCAATAATACGATTCAACGCATGATTGTTACCATCTTTATGAGCCTCTACCAGAATATTCAAATAGAAGCCAATTTCTGTCGTGTTGACATAATATTGAGGATCGACAACGCCATCCCGGACAAAAATAGTATCGTAAGGCACTTTGGCTTTTTGATCGACACCGACACCATCAAGGAAAAAGTCTAAGTTATTTTGAAATTCCTGTTCAAAACCATACGGTATAAGCTGTTGGTTTACAGATAGTTCTTTTATTGTTACATCTGAAGAAAATGCATAAAAGCTTGACGACAGCAATGCTGCAGATAAGAGGGTTTTCCTAAACATAGGGGACCTTTATTTAAATTAACAAAGTGGATAACAATTAAGTATGTATGATTTTTTAACCTACATAATTATGCCTTAATATATATACATTTCATATATCAAATTTGAACTTTAAATATATAATGAGATCTTGGTTTGATATTTAGCGCAATGCAAACAAAAAAAATAATCTCTTTGTAAATTATATTTAACTATATGTACTTTATTACTTTTAACCAGGAGAAATATAAGATTTATATTTAAAATAAAAAAGCCACCGGGATGGCTTTTTATCATTGCACAGATTTAAATCTTGATATTACATAACTTCAAATGAAGTCGACAATATTGTTTCTGAATTACTACCAATATATATATCTATAACACCCTTTTCATTTTCAAATTGGTTTCTCGCCCCGTAAAATGCTAATTGCTCCGGGGTCAACGTAAATTCAATTTTTTTGCTCTCTCCTGGCTCTAGGAATACTTTACTGAACCCTTTAAGCTCTTTGAGCGGGCGAGTTGTACTCCCTACTCGGCGATGGATATAGCACTGGACTGTTTCTGCAGCTGCAACATCACCTGTATTGGTAATAACAACGCTGACCTTTTGTTCACTCTCTGCTGACACGGCAGCTTGCTCAACAGCAGGTTGCCCATATTCAAACTGGCTGTAGCTCAAGCCAAAACCAAACGGGTAGAGCGGAGATTCACTCAAGTCTTTGTATGGCATGTAATCAAGGAAATCACGCTTCTTGCCAATTTGCTTACGGCCGTAATACATCGGGATCTGGCCGGTTGAGCGTGGCACTGTCATTGGCAGCTTCCCGCTTGGTGAAACCTCACCAAATAAGATCCGTGCAACCGCAGTGCCTGTCTCTGTGCCCGACTGCCATGCATACAACAAAGCATCAGCGTATTGCTCTACGGCTGCAGATGGTACCGGGCGACCAGTACATTGAACAACGACCAAGGGCTTGCCAGTGTTGCCAATCGCTTGGATAAGCTCTTCCTGACCGGCAGGCAGTGTCAACTCAGCAATATTGCGCGCTTCACCGGTACGGCGGTGACTTTCGCCAATACACAATACCACCACATCGGCACGGTGAGCACACTCTACCATCTCGTCACTGAATGCCGCAGATTCTGTCAGCACTTCTGCCTCAGGGGCTACCTGGCGGATCCCTTCAACAATGCTGGTGACATCTTCAGCATCGCCATCAAGGCACCAAGAACCAAGGTGTTGGCGTTTTGAGTCTGCGTGAGGGCCAATAACCGCCACTTTGAGCTTGTCAGACGCCAGCAGCGGCAAAACACCCTCTTTATTTTTGAGCAAGACCATACTCTGCTCAGCCAACGCCAATGCCTTATTGACATGCTCTGGATGGCGCAGGATCTGGCTATGAATACATGGGTCGACATAAGGGTGCTCGAATAAACCAGCACGAAATTTAGCGGTCAAAACGCGAGAAACCGCTTCGTCTAGCTGCTCAGTGCACTCCGGATAATCGGCAATAACCTTGGCAAGATGATCCTCATATGCCTCGTGGGTCATTGCCATATCGATGCCTGTTTCCAGCGCTTTCTTCGCCGCACCTTGGCCATCGGCCACGACACCGAAGTAAGCCAAATCAGCAATCGATCCCCAGTCACTGACCACCATGCCATCAAAAGCTTGCTCCTGCTTCAGCCAACCCTTAATAAGCGCCTGGGCAGATGTCGTTGGTGTTCCGCCCAAATCATTAAAGCCCGACATCAAGGTTGCCACACCGGCCTTAACCGCGGCAGCAAAAGGAGGCAGATATACATTGTGAAGTGTATTGTCGGAGATCTCGGTCGTGTCGTAATCACGCCCGCCCTCGGCGGCTCCATAGCCGATAAAATGCTTTGCACATGCCAAAAGTCGCCCAGGCTTGCTTGGATCGTCTCCCTGGAAGCCCTTAACAACAGCTTGGGCAAAACAAGAAGATAAATATGGGTCTTCGCCACTACTCTCAATAATCCGCCCCCAGCGAGGATCACGGACAATGTCGAGCATAGGGGCAAAAGTCCAGTTAATACCTAGCGAAGCTGCTTCGCTCGATACCGCCTGATAGGCACTTTCTACCAATTCTGGGTTCCAAGAGGCCGCCTGGGCCAAAGGGATAGGCAACACCGTCGCCTGCCCATAAATAACATCCCTGGCAAAAATGACCGGGATCCCCAGCCGGCTCTGCTCAACAGCCGCGCGCTGGATTTCATTGATTTGTTCTGGGTTTACCGATTCACCCGGCGCATTGCCAGCCCAAGCCGTATCAGCAAGGATCCGCGAGCCCCAAAGACCATGGCGAACCTTATCAAGGTAACGCTCACGGTTGTCATCGTAATCAAGCATCGGTGACTGGCATAGCTGGCCGATTTTCTCGGCCAAGGTCATACGCGGCAAGAGATCCGCTACACGCTCCTGAACAGTAAGAGAAGCATTCTGATATGGGTGCATTAAGGTGTTTCCTTGTTTGCAGAACGTGTAACTACTTCAACCGATTGGCTATTGAGTGCATCTTTGTAAAAACGCGGGAAGGCTTCTTCCAGGAACTCCTGCATCTCGAGCGCCAGCTCCATCTCACCTTGCTGCTCTGCACGGCTCAGAAGCTCTAGGGCCGCTTCTGGGACATAACGCATATCCAGCTCGACGTAGATTTCAATAAACAGCAGCAGCTCTTCGTTGGTTAGCTCTGGCAGCATTTGGGGTGCCAGTTGTTTGGCCTCAAAGTAAAACGCTGGTTTTGGCCCCAACAAGGCATTCTCCCACGTTTCAATCACCTGCTGATAACCACCCAGATAGGCTTCATCACGGCGCAACTCGAGTTTATTCATCCCTTTGAGGGCAATCATATAATTGCCTTCGGCTTTCTGTTGCTCGGCGAAATCAAAATAGTCGGACGACATGTTATAGGTCTTAACCCAAGCAACGGAAAAAGCCGTTAAAATCAAAACTGACAATATAGATAGCTTTAAAAGTGTCTTTTTCATTATTTCACTCCCACCCCAGTGAAGGCTTTAATGAAGTTCTTCTGCAGGCAGAAGAAGACAATCACAACAGGAATTGCAATCATGGTGGTCATTGCCCACAGCTGTTCCAAGTTAGTTGACGGTATTTCAGCCTTGAAGTTGTAGAGCGCCAGCTGCAGTGTCATCAGCGAATCATCCCGAACATAAAGCAGTGGTCCCATAAAGTCGTTCCACGCTCCCATGAAGGTTAGGATCCCCACTGTAGCCAATGCCGGACGCATCATAGGCAAGACGATTCGGGTGAAAATGCGGAACTCACCGGCGCCGTCAATACGCGCCGCTTCCAGGTACGCATTATCAATTTGCTTCATGAACTGAACCAGAAGGAAAATGTTATACGCACTGATGGCACCTGGAATGATCAATACACGGTAAGTGTTAATCCAGTTCCACTCATACATCATGATGTAGGTCGGAATGGTAAACAGTATTGCCGGAATCATCATTGAACCCAGAATCAGCTTTAACCAGAACTCACGGCCAGGCAGATTTGTTTTCACAATGGCATAGGCAACCATTGATGAGAACAGCGTATTGAGAAACGTCACTGACACCGAAATAAAGATAGTATTGAAGAATACCCGCCCTAAATTTACCGTCTCGAAGACTTTCAAATAACCGCTGAATGATAGGCTCGTTGGCAGAGAGTTAGGCGAGTGCAAAATCTCCGGCCCAGTCTTGAACGAGTTCATAATCATATAAAAGAACGGATAAATCACTAGCAGGCTTGCGATGATAAGTGCTCCGTAAATCAACGCATCCTTTTTCATTTTACTGCTCATTCATCTGCTCCTTTGCTGGTAATTTTCAATTGCATAATCGTTAGCAGGTAAATAACGAGTGCCAGCATCAGGCCAATCGTTGAAGCCTCACCCATCTTCATTTGCTCAAAACCGGTCTGGTAGAGGTAAAGCACTGGTGTCAATGCTGACTGGTAAGGACCGCCGCTTAGATCGAAGTTCATGAAGACCTCGATAAACATCTGCAAACCATTGATGATATTGATCGTCATAACAAAGATGATCTGAGGTTTAAGCATCGGCAGGGTGATTTTGCGTACCTTCCGCCACCATGAAGCGCCATCAATGTCAGCCGCTTCAAATAGGGATTTATCAATACTGGCAATACCGCCCAGGAAGATGATCATCTGCACACCAAACCATTTCCATGCGCTAAAGACGGCGATGACAGGCATAGGCAGCCACTGCTCAAACTTCCAAAACACCGGCTCAGCCAACATGTTGGCATTGACCATGACATTCTGAACCGGGCCTGTTGGGCTTGAGACAAACTCAAAGATGATCATGGCAACAGTAATTGAGGTGATCACCGGAATAAACATGATGGTACGGAACAGGCTTGAGCACCATTTAATTTCATTCAATAGTAGTGCCAGACCCAACCCCATGATGAAACTCAATAAAACGAAAATCACCTGGTTAAATACCACATTGAATAATGACTTCCAGAATAAGTGGTCCGATACCACACTTACCCAGTTATAGAAGCCAACAAAACGGGTATTTTCCGGAGTTAGGATATTCACATCCAAAAAACTACTTTCAAAAGAAAGGTAAAATGGGTAAAGCAAAAAGACAAGGAAGTACACTATCCAAGGTGCGAGAAATATATATCCCACACCGACATTTTTCAGCTTCATAATAGAACCTTATTTCAGATAATAATTAAAGAAAGAATGAATTATGGTTATTTATTTTCTCAACACCTTTCTTGCTTTTTCCCCTGCTTCAATAACAGCATCTTCAGGCGATATGGATTTTCTCAGTACAACTTGTGAATATTGATCCAGAATAATATTGGCTACATCAGAAACTTGGGCAAACGGCTCACTGCTCAAACTATATTGCAGCTGTTCAACAAATGGTTTGACATCATCTTGCTGGTAATATTCACGGTCACTCAGTGATTTCAACACCGGTAATTGCGCAAGGGCCACGTTTGCTTTGTGGTTCAACTCATCTTCCATCAGCAGTTGTACAAATTCCCAACCTAATAGCTCTTTCTCTTCTGTACTCTTGAACAACATCAAGGCACGGCCATCAAGTGTTGAGTAGGAAGTATCACCAAGGTTCCGAGTCGGAATAGGTGCAACACCGATATCCTTGCCAATCATCATTGGCCTGTCCGCTGCCTCAGGGAAGTTAGCCTTCCAGCCAAAGCCAAATTGCGGCCACATTCCGATAGTCCGAGAGAAGAAGCTTTTCTCCATGGTCATAGGAGCAAACTGCTGGGCTTTCTTCATCGTTGCCAAGAACTCTGCCATGTTCGCTTCAGGTCGGTCAAACACCGGGTTAGTACCAAAACGGTTCAGCAGCTGGTACTCACCGCCATTGAAGTTGTAGTACATCTGCGCCAGCATATTCCAGTACCAACTACCGGTGGACAGTACCTCATTCCAGGCAACAGTGCCGTAAACAGGGCTTCCATCAGCTCTTGCTGGCAACTGGCTGATTTTCTCTGCTGCGAACAAGAACTCATCCCAAGTGCGTGGCGGCTGATCAGGGTCAAGGCCAGCTTCACGGAACAGCTCTTTGTTGTAAATCATTAATTGTGTGGTGGCGTTCCACGGGATGTAATAGGTTCGGCCATAGTTTTTGCGCAAAAACAAAGGGTCGATGCGCTCAATCAACTCATCATAGCCTTCAAACTGGTCAAAGTAGACCAAACGCCCCATCTTGGCATATCGGGCTGGCTGGTAACCAAATACCCCTGCATAAACATCTGGCAAGTCACCCGCGGCAATCCGGGTATCGAGGTTTTCATCGTTGGTAAGCACGACACGCACCCCGGGATGCCGTTTCTGGAATTCAGGGATGACTTCTTGTCGCATGAAATCCATGTAATTTCCCACTGGAGTCATGATTTCCAATTGGGTAGCGGCAACAGCTTGGCTGCCAAGTAGCATCAATAATCCACACAACCACTTTTTCATATAAACAACCTTTTACAAGGTATCCCTTGTGATCATTTTAGTTGGCAGCATTCTTAAATCTTCTGGCTCTTTACCGTTCATCGCTTCAAACAGAGTTTCTGCCGCGATTTGACCCATTTCGTGCTTTTGATGGGAGACGGTTGTTAGCCCAGGCATAATCAACTCCGCCAAGCGGATATTATCAAAGCCAACGACTTTCATCTCTTCCGGAATATTAATTCCGTATTCATTAGCCGCTCGGATAATACCAATAGCCATCTCATCATTGGCAGAAAATATTGCTGAAGGTGTTTTCCCCGATGCCAACATATCTTTCATTTGTTGATATGCTGTCTTTTCAGTAAAGTCCGATGAAATTAATAAATTGCTGTCAAAACCAATTTTATAATAACCTAATGCAGCGATATAACCTTCAAGCCTTTTTTGATTGTCATAGGCATCTTCCGGGCCACCAAAAAAGTGTACGTCTTTACAGCCGGCTGCAATTAGTGCCTTCGTTGCAGAAAAAGCGCCACCAAAGTTATCGATCAAAATATTGTATATATGCGGTGCAGATATTTCCCGGTCTAACACCACCAGCGGCAAATCTTTGCTGGCTGTCGCCTTGAGGAACTCATCATCAAGGGAGTTAGTCAGGACAATCGCACCATCGACCATGTTGTCACGCAGGTATTTATATGCCGTTGAGTTCTCATCTCCGTAAGAACTACAGGCCACCAAGTCATACCCTTGCTGGTGCACAATTTGCTCAATACCCCGGACCAGTTCACTATATACCGGACCAAACCACGAGTTGAAAAACAGACCTATGGCTTTGGTTTTCTTTTGTTTTAATAACTTGGCGTTGCTATTTGCAACGTAATTCATTTCGTTTGCTACCTTGAGCACGCGATCTCGGGTTTCTTCACTGATCCGTTCACTGCCGTTAATGGCATAAGAGACAGTCGATATAGAGACATTGGCTTTTTTAGCCACATCTTTAATCGTTATTTTCACTCTCTCATCTCCTTTCAATCATTTCCCATCCAAACAGTGGATAGCGCTGTTGAAACGATTCTATCAATTTACGGCAAGAAGCTAAATAAGAACCCCGAAGATCGGCCTAGTTTTTGACATCGCGCAGCTTATTTCGTCGAAATCAACCACTAGGCCGAGGCCTAAATCGCTGTTACAAAGTGACAATCAAGGTGTTGTTTGTTTCTAGAAGCTTATCTTTCAATAGCTTACTAGAGATAACTGCACCACCAGTACGGTAACGGTTTGATGCCAGTTCAAATGGCAGCGTTTCACCATTCAGTTCGATAGATTTCGGTGTGTACTCGCCCTGGTAAGGTTGAATGACAATATTCACCGGACGGCCATACAAACGGAACTCAAGCGATACTTCACCTTGGTCACGGTCGATAACCGGGTCAAGGATCAAATCTTGCTGGTCATAACGAATACCCAATACGCTAGCGATAACCTGGTTGATGTAGATACCAGGGCCGCTAGAGTAAATACGCCACCCACCTTTCACCTCGACTTCGCCGTTCATCACTTTATCCATGGCACCATATGCCTGGTAACGATCATTGAAACGGGCATCCGAGCTAGAGAAGTAAGCGTTAGACTGACGCAGTGCCGCATTCGGTACTGAAGACTCAATACCCATAGGTACGATCTTGAACAGGTTTTCGAACACAGACTTGGCACGGCCCATCTTACAAAGCGCTTCGATAAAGCGAATGTGTGCGTGGCAGTACTGCAGGCCCACTTCACGACCTAGGTTAGCGGCAAGCTCGGCACGCTTGAAGTAAGTCTGCTGGCCAGCTTTGTACTCGGCCATCTTGTCCATCAGACGTACACCATCTGGGTATACCAGCTTCTCTTCGATCATGGCTAGGTGCGACTCAGCCATTTCTGGCGAGAAGGTTTCAGAAATGATAGATCGGCTTGCCGGCAGCAGGCGGTGCTTGATACCTGTTTTCTTGTCGGCTGGATGCAGCAAGTACTCGATCTCTTCGACGTCGCCCTGCTCGTCGCGGGCAAAGTGGATAAAGCCTGCGATGGTTTCGTCTTTGATCAGGTAAGCATGGTAGTCACGCTCCATGTTCTCTGTCAGCTCAATCAATTGGCCGACGAACTCAGCGTACTGGGTATTGCCAGACAACGCCGTTGTCATTGTCTTCATTGCTTGCAAAGTCAATGGGGTGGTCCAGCCACTCACCATATTTTCGCGCAAAGACTGATTGGCCGGCTGAAGGGTGTCATCCCAGTCACCATCGCCATAGCAGGACAGGAAAGTACCAGGAACAAGGTTGTCGACAATGTGTTTCACCTGGCGCTGAACATGCTGGAACAGAGTGAAGGTTTCATCGGTAAAGCCAAATTGCTTATCAATACTGGTAAACGGCAGTTGGGTTTCAAGAATTTCAACATTGCCCGTTGCAGTAATGTAGTCCGCCAGTGCTTTCAGAGGCCATACCACGATATCGCCGTGGGCTTCTTCCTGCTGGATAGTGGCATAGTTGTCGAACATGAACCACTGAGGCCAAGTACCTGTTTCTTGGTACTGGTGGCTGTAGATAGTCTTCAGCAGATCTTCAACCTTGGTGTACTCATGCATAGCCATGAAGAACTCGAATGGTCCTTGTGAGACATCGCGAGTACCCCATGCGGCACCCGAGTACTGCTCCAGGCCATGTGGTGTGCTGTAGTGAACCAGCGCATTGTGCGAGAACCACTGCATCACATCATTCAGTTTCTGGCCGCTCTCTTCGTTGTGGCTAAACTTGATCGCAAAATCATTGACCAAGGCGTTTTGGTTGTCTTGGTAATTGGCTGTTTCAGCTGCAAAGTCCAGTACATCACCTTGGGTGTCAGCACCGTTGAATACACCACCAAAGCTAATTTGTGCAGATTGTTCAACCTTACCTTTTAGCAATAGGTATTGAACAGAGCCGGTTTCTTCATCGGTGATCAGTTCCGCTTCTGCCAGTTCGGCACTAGGAGTAATGGTAAACTGCAGCTCAGGGCTTTTCGCGGCAATCAGCTCATCATCACCTTTGACCACAAAGCCTTTTTCACTATGGGCAACATTCACTTTGCCAGTATTTTCGTTATTACCAAACACCAACTGATGAGAAACGATCACTTCTAGAGGTTGTGCCAAGTTTTCTGTGGTGATGTTCAATTGGATTGCTGGGGATGCTGCGCTGCTAAATGAAGTCACAACAATATAGCCAGCCTGGTATTTATAGATCCAGCGTGAGAAGTTCAAGCCGACTTCATAGGCAGATGGCATTGCCAGCACGTTGAAGCGATCGTCCTCTTTAACCCAGATACGCTGGCCACTGTGCTTGAACTGGTTCAACGAATTACGGTTAACACCCAACAGCTTGTTGAATGAGGTATTACCAAGAGTTAGCTGAGAGTTGAACACACCAAAAATATGGTGCGTTGAGCTCATGATTGGCTGGTTGCAATCGTGGTTGTTGCCCGATGCCACAACATGGCCCGTGGCACGCTCAAGGTACTTCTCTTTCTCTTGCAGAGTAACGTAATGGTTTTCACCGTAGAAGAAAGAAAGCAATTCACCATCTTTCTCATCATTGAAGCGACGCGCATTTGGGGCACAGAAAAAGTGCTCTAGCTCTGCTGTTGATAGCGGCTCACCAGTGATCACACCAGAGTTGAATTGCTCTACATTATCCAGGGCAACAAGTTCGGCACCTGCGAAATCAGTTACCACGTAAGCTTGCTTAACTGTGTCTAGCGCCAAAGGCTGCTTGACGTTGGCATTTGGGCAATTGCCTTGGTAAACACCGTAAAATACCGTACTTTCGCTTTGTCCTTTCGCAAGGGTAACTTCCGCAGTCTGCAGGGCAATGTAGCCCATTTCATACTGGTATTTCTCATTGGCCAGCTGTGGCTTCTGCAGTACGGACAGTTGTTCATTGACTTTGTACTCAGCACCGAAGAACTGGTAACCATCTGTGCTGTAAGCAACAACAGGGCTGAATGAGCCAATTTGAATCAATGGATTGCCTGTACTTTGCGGCAGGTTTTGGCGGCTACACATCACATAGCCAGCATCATCGGTATTGAATACTTCATGATCCAGGTACTGACAGCAGTAGGCTTCGTTGGTTTTGACCGCACCTTCGTCAGCCAACGCTACATCCTGACCATAGACCAAATCGTAAGTCAGTGACGCTTCACCTTTAGCTTCAACATTTACCGTATAGAAATATTGCGGGCTGGTTGGTGAAACAGAAGCAATAACCGTTGCTACCCACTCGCCGGTTGTTGTTTTCCAGCCGATACGGCCATCTTCAAACTTGAATGTTTCAATATCATTGTTGAAAAACAAAATAGGTGTAACGCTATATCCGTCATCACCTTTGACCCGCAGAAAGATATTTGAAATCGCCTTTTCAGTGGCCGGCGTTTCAAACTGTGTCACCATCACGCTACCGGCACGAATAGTATGAAGGGTATTGTTGGCATTGAATTCAAGAGCCAGATGACTGTTTTCAATTCGGTGTCTCTGGTTTGATACGCTATACAACATTGCGGTTAACTCTCCCAAATAGCTTAATCAACAATTACTTGTTGTAAAAAATATTAAATTCTGTGGACTCATCAAACAGATGGCATTTGTCCATATTCAGACGCAACAAGCAGGTGTCGCCAGCCTTTAGCTGCTTTTCATTGTTCATGAGTTTGCAAATCACATCATGGCCATAAACGTGGGTATGAATAAATTTCTCGGAGCCCAGTTCTTCAACCGCGGTAATGGTTGCCGCCAATGTGTTGGTTTCGCCGTCTTCGGCGAGTTCAAGGTGCTCAGGGCGAATCCCCAAGAAGACATGGCGGTCTTCCCACAATGCAGCCTGGGTCTGCTTGTCACCTGGAAGGACAAAGTCGCTGCTGCCGATATGGAAAACCAAACTGTCATCGCGCTTTTGAAGCTGGCCAAACAGCATGTTCATGGATGGAGAACCAATAAATTCAGCGACGAATTTGTTTTTCGGGTTGTTGTACACTTCCATTGGTGTATCAACCTGCATCAGGTGGCCTTTGTTCATGATGCAAACCCTGTCCCCCATGGTCATTGCCTCAACCTGATCATGAGTAACATAAATCATGGTTGCTGGGTTACCAGCCGACTTGAGCTGTTGGTGCAGCTTGCTAATTCGCATACGCATAGAAACACGTAGCTTTGCATCCAAGTTTGATAACGGCTCATCAAACAGAAAGACATCTGGCTTACGAACCATGGCACGACCCAGAGCTACACGCTGACGCTGCCCACCCGACATCTGCTTTGGCTTACGAGAGAGCAACTCAGTGATTTCTAGCAACTCAGCCGCTTCTTGAACCCTTTTTTCAATTTCTTCTTTCGGTTTTTTCGCCGTTTCAAGGCCAAATGCCATGTTTTCATAAGCTGTCATGTGTGGGTATAGTGCGTAGTTTTGGAATACCATCGCAATACCACGGTCCTTAGGCGCAAGATCGTTACAAACGGTATTGCCAATAGACAGCTCACCATCGGAAACACTTTCCAATCCGGCGACCATACGCAACATGGTTGATTTAGCACAACCGGAAGGACCAACCAGCACCATGAACTCACCGTCATCAATATCAAGATTGATATCGTGTAGTGCATGGAAGCCGTTTTCGTAAACTTTATTGATTTCTTGCAGTTTGACTCTCGCCATTATCTGCTCCACCCCTGTAGAAACGTTTCAACTAAGATATCGTTTATTTCGACTGGGTCAATGCGTAACAAACTGAAAATTACAGTTTCGTGACTAAGATCTCGTCGATAGAGCACCACTACCATTCAGCCCACCAATAATACTTTCTTGTTTCTTACCAATGACTTAAATGTAATTTTAGCGTATTTCAACCAATTCACCTTATCCACTAAGTCACTGTTTAAATGGATCTTTTGTATTTCGACTGCAGGTAACCTACTGAACGAAAACGAGAAAAAATCTGCTTTGTCGCAACATGTATTTTTTGCTTAACCCTTACTGAATACAAAATAAACACATTAAAATCAGTAATTTAAAACCAAAACACCAGCCAAGTTCAAAAAATAAACTAAGAGCCAGTTCACATTTCCCCAAAGTGCCATTTGAAATATTGATGAAATATATCAATCATTCCTACCGAAACGTTTCAACAGTCAATTCTAAATATACAAGAAGCGGTTAGCACATGAACAGAATGAACAAATCTTTGATATACCCAATGGCACTCTTCTCGGCAGTGGCTTTTGCCGACGGTACCCAACAGACAGAGCCTGAGCTTTATGAGCCGTTGCTGATTGCAGCAGTCGACGAACAAGAAAGCCAAGAAAGTCGTTATTTATCAGAAAGTTTTACTGATGACGCTCAAATCGAGCGCGTCGAAAACCGTCATTTTCCTAAACGCACCCGTGCCCTTACCGGTATTGAATATGAAAATATCGACTTCAAGGGTGGCGGTGATATGGAATACCTGCACTTCATCTATGCTGATGGTTTCACTAAGGTGACGGACTATTTCAGCATGGGTTATGTGCTGAAAGAGATCCATTTCTACAATGATGGAAAATCAACAGGCCAAGCGAACTACTCTGAGATTATTCCGGCGTTCTTCTTCCCAATTACCGATACTATCCGTGGTAACGTCTTTATGTCGTACGAAAAAGTAATTGGTAATGGCAGTGGCTGGAATTACGACAAGTACATGATCAAGCCAGGCCTAGATTTTGACCTTGGCCAGCACTTCCTCCATGTGAACTTGGAAATGGGTTACGAAGATAGCCATGGGGATAATGGCTCATTTATCGAATCTGAACCGCTGTACCTCTATAAGATGAACGACAAGGTTAACCTTGGTGCCAAGGTGCTCTATGTCGATGTAAACAATGATTGGGCATACCGTGAATTTGCGGTTAAACCGCTGGTGCAATTCAATTTTGATAACGGCAACTACCTTGAGCTTCGTTATGAAAATGGCTGGGTAGAAGGCAATGGCGGCAACCAGCGCCACGACTATGACATCTACGCGCTATATACTGAACTGCCTATTAATGACACCTTCTCGGTGTTGGCTGATATTCAGTACAAGATGCTAGAAACCAGCAAAGGCAATGCGGCTGATCAGGATATCTTCTTCTCCAAAGTCGGCCTAGTCTGGAAGTTTTAATTACTTTCTTTCCTTGTAATTAGCAATCCTTAAGCCCTACACACCTGAGTAGGGCTTTTGCTATTTGGCACCTTGCCAGCAAAAGCATGAAACAATAATTGAATTGGCCAACCAGTAAAAATGAAATACAATTTCAATCTATAACCTTCATTCTGCTGGCAGGTATTGGCGTGACATATCTAGACTGGGCCATGATCGCCCTATACTTTGTTTTTATCATCAAAGTGACACAAGCTTTTCGGCATCAGGCCACTAGCGCGGAAGGATTCATCAAGGGTGGCAGTGCCATGACTTGGTGGATGGCTGGCGCAACAGCTTTCATGACCCAGTTTTCTGCCTGGACCTTTACCGGTGCTGCCGCGAAAGCCTATGCCGATGGGCTGAGTATCATGTTTGTGTTCTGGGGGAATGCCCTAGGTTTTTTCATCTCGGCGCTATACTTTGCCAAACGCTATCGCCGTTTGCGAGTTGCCACCGCCATGGATGTGATCAAATTGAGGTTCGATAAATCTTCCGAGCAAACCTTTACCTGGCTGAGCTTTCCTATCACCCTTATCGGAGCCGGCATTTGGCTTAACGGGCTTGGGGCCTTTTTATCGGCGACCTTTGGCATCAGCATTGACGTTACTATCGTTGGGATCAGTTTACTGGTCACCTTCATTGCTGTCTCCGGTGGTGTTTGGACCGTTTCTGCCACCAATGTGATTCAGTTGGTTCTACTCATCGCCATCACACTGGTTGTCGGTTTCACCGCCGCAAAAGAAGTCTTGGTACTCCCTGTCGACTCTCTATCCCATACCATCATGGGCGAAGATATTGCCATCTGGCAGATTTTTGTTCTGTGGATAGGTGCTGTGCTCTTTAGCCAAACCCTCAATACCAACAATGCGCTGAGCAGCTATCGGTTCTTGATCACCCGCAACGAAAAAGAAGCCACTCGAGCAGCAACCTTGGCCGGAGTACTTTTCTTGTTTGCGCCTCTACTATGGTTTTCACCACCGTGGTTTGTCGCTTCATTGGATATCAATCTGGTCGACAGTTACCCGAACCTGGGTGCCAGCGCGGATAATGCCGCCTATCTGTATTACATCGACCACTATATGCCAAACGGCCTGCTAGGTCTGGTGATGGTGGCTATGCTGGCTGCTACCGTTTCCCCAATGACCACGGCACTCAACCGCAATGCTGGTATCGTGGTAAACAATATTTACCTCTCACTGGTTAATCCCCAAGGAACAGACAGGCAACAAATGCTGATTGGCAAAATGGCCACCCTGCTGACGGGCGTCATGGCCTGTGCCGTTGCCCTTTTCTTTGCTCGGCTGGAAGGCTACAGCCTGTTCGACATCATGATGCTATTCACCGCCATGATTCAGATGCCACTGTCGATCCCATCCTTCTTGGCCCTGCTTAACCTGCGCACCCCGGGCTGGTCGGGATGGGCAACGATTTTGGTCGGTTTGGCAGTTTCCCTGTTCATGCATTTCGGCTTCAAGGTCGAGTGGGTAGCCGCCTTGTTCGACTATACATTGACTGCGCGAGAGCATGTCGATTTTAAGATTGCCGCCACTTTCATCGCACATCTCATTTTCACTGGTGGTTTCTTCATGCTGACACCTTGGCTGTCCCGAGCCGAACGTAATACGCAAGATATTCGCCAGCTGCTCGCCATGCCAATGAGCCAAGAGGAGCAGAGCCCGATTGATCATACCAACGGGATCTTCATGGGGCGTGCCTTGGCGCTACTGGGGATACTGGTTAGCTTGATTGCTATTTCAGCCGATACATGGCGTGATGCCGCAATATTCCTCGGAATTGGTGGATTCATTCTACTGTGCGGCTCTGGACTGGCGTATAAATCCAGTCGGTTACATAGGCAGGCAATGGCTCTCTAACCGAGCAGCAACTAAGACTCATTGACCACTGCACACAAAGCCAACGAGCCATCCCCAAAGGCGAGGCTGATGGGATGGCTCGTACTTGTTGGCAATAAATGCTTAACTTTGTGTGGAAAACAATAATCTGATTCCAAACACGTCGAAAAGGCCTGCGGCGAATAGCCGCAACCTACGTGGATGTTGACGCAAAACCACCGGTCAGCTCATTGATATCAATGAGATCGACCTCTCTACCCAACACCCGCTTGTATCGTATCAACTCGACAACAGGGATCGTGGGCACTTCAACGCCCAAATAACTCCCAACAACAGATTGAGAGAAATCCGTTTTGAGCTCAATCCAATTACCACTGCCTGCTGCTTTTATTTTGGTGCCGGGAGACAAACCGATTTCAATTTTCTGCCCCTGATAGCTCAATTGAAAATATTGCAAATCCCATCCACCTTCAACATAGTGGGCTAGAGGCTTAGAAATATAGGCACGTACCAATGGTAGGATTTTGTCGGCATCAGCCCTTCGAGTGTATAGATCAATATCCGCCACCTCCCTGCTACCACCATGAATGGTTGCAGCAAGGCCGCCAACGACCTGGAACTGCACCTGCTGCGAATCGAGCATCTCCTTTACCCACAGCAGTGCATTTTTTACTTTTTCGCTCATCCTAAACTTTCCTGTTGATTACTCCATGTACTTGGATTCAGTATCTATAGCGATGACAGCCAAGGCAAGGGGGTGCTTGAAGGAGAGTAGCAAAAGCCTGCCCCCCCTTTAGTGCCCCGCCTCCTCACATAGGATATCTTACGTGTCTCAGCAATAAACTTAGGGAAGCAGTGACAACTCTGCTAGAATCCCGAGCCCATACCACATAGCCCAACCAATCTTGGTTAAGTTAGATACTTAGGAACTCGTTATGATGACCGATGAAGAAAGAATTGAACTACAACAGAACAACCCACTGCACGGTCTTAAGTTAGAAACCTTACTGCAAGAGTTGGTGGACTACTACGGTTGGGAGATCCTCGATACCGCAATGCGTATCAACTGTTTTCATACTAACCCATCGATTGCGAGCAGTGTGAAGTATCTAAAGAAGACGGCTTGGGCAAGAGAGAAGCTCGAGAACTTCTACCTTTACCGTTTCAAGCGCATGCCACGTGCTTCCGCAGAAGAATACGATCTACCCCCACGTGCCCGCACTTTCCCGCACGGCCTTAAACCCAAAGAGCCGATGGAGCTGACCGTGGAATCGATTTTGAAATCCCAGGCCAAAGCGGCCTCGGCGCACAAAGAGCGCTCATCGCGTGGTCGCCGTCCACGCCGCTAACCCATTCGCTGCATTTGCACCAATATCAAAAAAGCCAAGTAGGGGTAACCCTACTTGGCTTTTTACTATGCGGATAGAGCGGCGGAAAGTTCGCGGCTTTTTCAGCTCAGCAATTACTTGGCCAGGAAAGCCTCTAGCTCTTCGCTGCCACCGATGTGCTTACCACCGATGAATACCTGAGGTACCGTGCTGCGACCAGAGATAGCGCGAAGGCTGACGGTTGTGGCGTCTTTGCCCAGAACCACCTCTTCGTAGTTCAGACCGTTGTCGATCAGGTTCTGTTTCGCTTTGGCGCAGAATGGACAACCCGGCTTGGTAAACACCGTAATAGATTCTTGAAGTTTGTGCTCTGGTGCAACATAAGCCAGCATTGTGTCGGCATCAGACACCTTGAACGGGTCGCCCGGCTCGTCGTTTTCGATAAACATTTTCACCACGACACCATCTTTAACCAGCATGCTATAACGCCATGAGCGGTCACCGAAACCAAGGTCGTTTTTAGCAACGAGCATGCCCATGCCTTTCGAGAACTCACCGTTACCATCCGGGATGAAAGTGATATTTTCAGCTTCTTGGTCAGCTTTCCATGCATTCATCACGAACGTATCGTTGACGGAAACACACAGGATGTCATCAACACCGTGCTCGGCAAACACCGACGCCAACTCGTTGTAGCGAGGTAGGTGGCTAGAAGAACATGTCGGTGTAAAAGCACCTGGTAGAGAGAAAACAATAACGGTTTTGTTGGCAAATAGTTCTTCCGTGGTCAGATCTACCCACTGATCGCCTTGGCGAGTATGGAAAGTGACCTGAGGTACTGCTTGGCCTTCTTTTGATTCGAACATAATTGATTCCCTTAAATTTGGATAAGTAGTTGTTGCAACTGGAGCCTTTTCTTCATTGCTCCCTGTTGATGAGTTCATTATGCCACTATAAGGAAATAGGTCACGCGGATTACACTTATCGATTCAATAGGTAAAATCTATCATAGAAAGTCGATGCGGCGGAGTGTTCAGGTTATGGTGGAGCCAGAGCAAGGTATAGGGGAATTTTCAAATCCCTATCAGGCGCATACCTAGAACGAAAAAAGCCTCGTCGTTTGACGAGGCTTTCGAATGTGGCGGAGCGCTCTGGGTATGGCGGATTTGATTCAAATCCCTTACTCAGAACTCAATGCGTACGAAAAAGGCCTTGTCTTACGACAAGGCCTTTGAATGTGGCGGAGAGATAGGGATTTGAACCCTAGATACGCTATTAACGTATGCCGGTTTTCAAGACCGGTGCTTTCAACCACTCAGCCATCTCTCCGTAAGTGCGGCGTATGATACGAGCTCATCCGATTGATGTAAAGGGCTTTTCGAGCCGCACCTCACCAACCGAGCAACAAGCCCGCAATTCGCTCAAATGTGCTACGACTAGTTGTAGGCGCGGGCAAATTTACCTTCAGATCTCGCCAGGTAAGCACCTGTATTGGCCGGAATAAAGACTGATTCACCTTTGCCAATAGTCACTGATTCACCGTCGATGTGAGCGACGGTCAATGGCGCATCTACCGCCAGCAGGATTTCTGCACTGCTTGTCTCTAGCTCTACATTGTCCGCCTGCTGGTAAACGCTGAACTTGAAGTCAGGCACAGGGATTGGGTAGTGCAATGCGCCATTTTCAGTCTGCGGGGCCAGCAGCAAGGTTTCAAACGGCATTGGCTGACAGCGGGTGCACGAAACCAGCTCAGGCACGTCCATATATTTTGGCGTCAGGCCTGCGCGAAGTACATTGTCGGAGTTTGCCATGATCTCCAATCCCGTGCCCTTAATGTACGCATGTGGTGTACACGCATCCAGGAACATGGCTTCGCCCGGCTGCAGTGTCAGGGTATTCAGCATCAGCGGGGCAAACAGGCCGATATCACCAGGGTATTGCTCTGCCAAGTCCAAGATCAGGGCAAACAATTCTTCATCCTTGTGCGCGTCGGCATAGGCCAGTAGCTTGGCCACGCTGCTCTCTTTCGCTTCACCGTCCAACGACAGCATAGCTTCGAAGAAACCTTCAAGACCTTGCTCGTTCTGATTTGCTTCCAGCGCTGCAACCAACGCATGAATTTCTTCAATTTCCAAGGCACGGAAATAAGAGACAATTTGCCCAAACTCGCGGAAACCGTTCATGGCCTGGTAAGGTGTCAGAGCATAAACCAGCTCAGGCTTATGGTTGGGATCCTTGTAGTTGCGGTTACCCGCCGTACGAGGTACACCCTGCTCTTCTTCTTTAGCGAAACCCGCCTCAGCCTGGGCTTTGCTCGGGTGAACCTGAATTGACAGGGCTTTTTCTGCAGCCAGCACTTTGAAAAGGTATGGCAACTCACCAAATGTCTCGGCTGTATCAGCACCGATCAGGTTCGCTTTGTCAGCCTCAATAAAGTCAGATAGCAGTGTCGGTTTGCCATCGACTTCAATTTGCGAACAGCCATTTTGGTGCGCGCCCATCCAGATCTCCGCTTGCGGCTTGCCTTCAGGGTTCTCGATACCAAACAACTGGCCAATCGATGTGGTGCTGCCCCATGCATAATCCTGAATTACGTTATGCATACGATAAAAACGAGAGGAAGTAGTCATAGCTTTCCTTATTTCTAATGCAGATTTCATTAAGACCCCAAACCGACTATTGAGGAGCTAATGAAATCCGATTAACACTCTGGGTTAATCGCATACCAGCAGCGCATACTACCAAAAACCACCTGCAATGAGAGGTTTTTCATTACTTTTCATCGATTCTTCTTGGTTAATCAACGAACCACCCCCTCCCTCTAAGCCAAAAAGCTCCCTCAGATAAGGGAGCTTCAAGGACACAGTAACTCAGGCCTTACTGTGTAACACTATTGCTTGGGGGATTAAGCAACAGCAGTTTGCTGTGATTTAGCCTGACGCATCTTCTTCAGTGAAACAGCTACCAGTGCTGTGACTACCGCACCTGCCGCCATACACGCCAGTGCTAGAACCGGTTTGTTCATCGCGCCAAGTAGAGCCACAACCGGGCCACCGTGAGCAACACTGTTGGTGATACCGAATGAGAAGGCCATGACAGCTGCAACCATAGAGCCTAGTACGTTGGCAGGGATAACCGACATTGGGTCTTGCGCCGCGAATGGAATCGCACCTTCCGAGATACCGACCAAGCCCATTGCACCAGACGCTTTACCGGCTTCAATTTCGGACTCTTCAAAGATATTGAACTTGCGACCAATCACTGTCGCTAGCGCCATACCCAGTGGAGCGACAGGGATAGCACATGCCATCGCACCCATAAATTGTGTCTGGCCGCTGGCAATCATGCCGACCGAGAACAGGAAGGCAACCTTGTTAAATGGACCACCCATATCAAAACCAGCCATACCACCCAGAACGATACCCAGCAGAACAACGTTACCTGTACTCATGCTGGTTAGCATCGCGTTCAAGCCATCCATCAGGCTCGCAATCGGCGCACCGATGACGAAGATGAACAAGCTCGAGATAAACAAGCTACCGGTAATAGGCGCAATCATAATTGGCACCAGCGGCTGGATGAACTTGTGGTAGTTGCGGGTAACAATAAATTTAACGAAGTAGCCCACCAACAGACCCGCAACGATAGCACCGATGAAGCCTGTACCGGCTTCCGCACCGTAGAACGAACCGTTGTTGGCGATCCAACCGCCGATCAGACCCGGGGCAAGCGCCGGACGGTCAGCAATGGCGTAAGCGATGTAACCAGCCAAAATTGGGATCATCAGTGTGAATGCAACGACACCCACATCCAGTACCTTATTCCACATGCTGCCATCAGGAATGGCCATACCCGCTTCTGTTGGCTGACCACCAATTGCCAGAGCAAGGGCGATCAACAGACCACCAGTTACTACGAACGGGATCATGTGCGATACACCGTTCATCAGGTAGCGGTATAGATCAGAGCGCGCCTGAGTCACTTTGCTTCCTTTCTCGGCTGGCGCATCCTCGCCAGAGGCTTGGTACTCTGGAGCCGCCAAGGCTTGGCCAATCAGGCCTTTGGCATCTTTGATCGGTGCTTTAACACCGGTTTTAATCAAGCGCTTGCCAGCAAAACGAGCCATGTCCACCTGCTTGTCACAGCTGACAATGATCGCTTCGGCACGGGCAATTTCTTCGGCTGTCGGGCTGTTCTTCACCCCGATAGAACCATTGGTTTCGACTTTGATTTCGTAGCCTAGTTCTTTCGCTCCCTTCTCAAGCGCTTCCGCTGCAAGGTAAGTGTGCGCAACACCGGCAGGACAACCTGTCACACCAATAAGGAAACCATTTTCAGCCGCTGGTGCCTCTGCGGTTTCTGTTTTTTCCAGCAACAGAGCCAGCGCGTCTTTTTCCGATTTAGCCGCGAGGAAAGTATCGATAAAGCCGTCTTCAATCAGCTTGGAAGACAACTCGGCCAGCACTTCGATATGGTGGTTTGCACCGCCGTCTGGCGAGGCAATCATGAAAAATAGTTTGGAAGGCAGACCATCTTCGGCACCGTATTCAATACCGCTACGGCTAATACCAATGGCGACTGCCGGCTCGCTGACTGCGGCACTTTTGGCGTGCGGCAATGCTACGCCGTCTTCAAAGCCTGTGTTGCCCAGCTCTTCGCGGGCATGGATATCGGCCAAAAACTGCTGCTTGTCGCTGACTCGACCCTGCTTGTGCAGGATGTCGATCATCTCAACAAACACCTCTTCTTTTGTCGTTGCCTTAAGGTCTAGGCAAATCAACTGCTCATTAATCAGGTTCGTGATCATGAGTGTTCCCCCTTTGATTATTTATATCGGCATACTGTTTACCGTTGGGGATATTTTCGGCTTTTTAGTACGCCTCTTATAGTGTACCAGAGGGGCATTTACTGGATATTTGTAACACCTGTATTGTTGTGTGATCGGACTCTCATAATAAACCCACCTATACCAGCCACCCACAAAGTCAATATATATACTATAAATCAACAATTTAAAACAATGTAGTAGTTCATAAATAGTGCATACATTAAATCAAAAAAGAACAGCAGCTAGACTTAAGTAACACGATTTTTCAGCCTGAGACGAGAAATTTAGGTGATCAGCTTCACGGTATCAGGCCGAGAACAAGGACAATAGAGACAAGAGCAAAAGATAATAGCAGCCACTAGCACATCTGAGCCAAGACCAATTAGTACCATGAGCCAAGTATTCCACCAGCTTATCGAAACCCTGCTTGCCGAGCGTGAGCACTTCAACCGGATCTGGTTTGCCGGTGATCATGTCACTCCGCCACCATTCAGTTACCAGGTCAACTTCCCCCGGCTGGAAATGGTCATCAGCGGTGAGTACCTCAACCAGCTGGAAGATCCGGATCATGGCATTACCGAAGTGAAGATCATGGCCGGTGACGCCCTGTATATTCCACCCAACAGCTGGAACAAACCCAACTGGGATACCGACTGCTCGGTACTCAGCCTGTTATTTGGCAAGCGCCAACTCGGATTCAGCCTAGTCAGCAAGTCCAAAGGGCAGACCAACTTCTACGATGTGCAAAAGCACAGTATCCAAACCCGGACCGGCTTTGCCATCGACCATATCCTTGCCGCGCTCAATGCCCTTTCCAAAGAGCCACTGCAAAAGCCGATGGACGAGCACCTGCTGCAAGCCTTAATGAGCTATTGTCAGCAGATGCTCGCAGCCCCCAGCAACACCCATAAAAAGCGCAGTGAAGATCTCTACCAGGGGATCTGTATCTATATTCAGGAGAACTTCCACCGCCCCATTACCCGCGATTCCATTGCCAAGCGCTTCAACATTACGCCTAACCACCTGTCGCGCCTGTTTCGCCAACAGGGGCATATGCGCATGGCCGACTACATCACTTGGGTACGCATTGAGCGGGCAAAGTTCATGCTGAAAAAGTACACCTTCCGCCTGAACGAAGTGGCCACCCGATGCGGCTTTCAGGATGTGAACTACTTCTACCGGGTGTTCAAGAACAAAACCGGGATGACCCCCTCGGATTATCGGGGAAGAGATTAGCGCGGTTTCGTTTGATGGGAGAGGGTCACCGGAACGGCAGCGACAAGCTGTCGAGTACCACCGCCTTCAGAACCTCAGGCCGTGAGTGTTCCGTTAACAGCTGACAAAAATCAGGCTCCAGCAGCCGCTTGGAAAAAGAAGAAAACGCCAGCAAATGCTCTCGCTGGGGAGGAGCTGGCAATACCAAGCCGACCACACAGCTAACCGGCCCGCGCTTGGACCCCCATTCGACAGGCTGCGCCAACGGTGCCAGCACGACAACCGGAACCTCGACATCAGGCGTCAGGATATGCGGCAGCGCAACACCATTACCCATCGCCGTTGACGACACAGCCTCCCTCGCCTGCATTTGCTCCAGCAAACGGGCGGCCTTATCGGACTGGCCGGGGGCGCACTGGCGGCTGATTTGCGTCAGTACACCGTCTTTATCGAGCGAACTCGCACCTAACTGGGGCAGCAGCGGTAACTGGCTCAGCTCATAGGCAAAAGGCAAGGCAATCTCTGCCTTAGCCTCTCGCTGGCTGAGGTGGCGGTGGCCAGTACAGACTAAATGGCAGTGCTCGGAAACAAAATCAGTCAGCACCATGCAGGCCAGCTCGGCATCCGAGCCTTCGATCATCAACTGACACAGATCGCCCGGCATGGAGCCCAGGCTCATCATTCGCATTGCCTGTTCGGCATTGGCCATCCTGAGCTGGGAGATATTGTGGATCACCACCACCGAGCGGAAATAGCCCGCCAAGGTTTTCAGCCGGTTGAGCTTCCAAGCTGGCAGGCCCTCGTCATCAAGGGTAAAGGTGATACGGCGTTCAATTATCATGCTGGTTTAGCCATAGCGTGACGCAATCAAAGTTCTTTGCAACGATTAATCACGCCAACAGGGTCGGTGAGCACCTCTTCGATCGTCACGCAGTGGATCTTGCTGCCGGTAAATCGTGCACGGTGCTCAATTTCGATATCAGAGGCAATCAGAACCACATCGGCACGGCCGATATCCTGAATACCCAACTGGTTTTCAATTCCCATCGCCCCTTGGGTTTCCACCATCATCTGTACCCCGAGCTGCTGGGCAGCCTTGGTCAGCTCGGACGCGGCCATATATGTATGGGCAATCCCTGTCGGGCAAGCGGTGACAGCAACAATTTTCATGGGTCTTTGGTCTCTTTATATTTTCTATTATGTCTACCCAAGTGACTTGGGTATATGTTTTGTACTGTTTTCAGCACCAATAATCTAGCGAGTTAGAGAATATTGGTTCAAATTTCAAAACAGAAATTGATCTACCCCCAGCAATCAGCGGGTGTTTCGCGTTATAAAGCCTAGCCAGAATGCCTTGGTTGCTGATAAAATCCGCCTCCAACAGAAATCCCAAATATCTAAAAGAGAGTGATTCCTATGGGACGCAGTTTCGAAGTCCGTAAAGCCTCGATGGCGAAAACTCAGGGCGCTAAAATCAAAGTTTATTCAAAGTACGGTAAAGAAATTTACGTTATTGCGAAAAACGGTGGTATCGACCCTGACACTAACCTTTCCCTAAAACGCATGATCGAGAAAGCCAAAAAAGATCAGGTGCCTAGCCATGTTATCGAAAAAGCGATCGACAAGGCTAAAGGTGGCGGCGGTGAAGATTTCGCAACTGCACGCTATGAAGGTTTCGGTCCTGGTAACACCATGGTGATCGTTGACTGTCTAACCGACAACAACAACCGTACGTTCATGGACGTTCGTCAGGCATTCGTTAAGAACGGTGCAAAGATCGGCTCTCCAGGCACGACGGCTCACATGTTCGAACACCAAGCGGTATTCCAGTTCAAAGGTGATGACGAAGAAGCAGTACTTGAGAACCTAATGATGGAAGATGCTGACGTATCTGACATCGAGTGTGAAGACGGCGTGATCACTGTATTTGCCCCGCACACTGAGTTCTTCAAGGTGAAAAATGCCCTGACGGCAACCATGCCAGAAGTAACACTAGACGTTGAAGAAATTTCTTTCGTACCTCAAACCATGACTGAAATCTCTGGTGAAGACGTAGCGAAGTTCGAGAAATTCCTTGATGCGCTAAACGATTGTGACGACGTGCAAAACGTTTACCACAACGCAGAAATCGCAGAATAATTGCTTGTTCTCGAAAAAAACAGCCGGCATTGCCGGCTGTTTTTTTATCTACGCTCTATAGCCTGCACGCACTAATATCTCAACTGACCATAGCAGTCAAAGGCCGTGCGACTGGCCACCGTCAGTGTTGTCGTGACCGATAGCGTAGCCGAAATAAAAATGGCCACCATGATCACCAGTTGGTATTTCACCGCCAGCAAGGGCTCGGTACCGCCGAGGATCTGGCCGGTCATCATCCCCGGCAAGCTGACAATTCCCAACGTCGTCATCGACGCCAGCTGCGGCGCTAATGCCGCTTTAACCGCCGTGCGGATGAAAGGCTGCTCCGGCTTCGGGGCCCCCAGCGCCAAATAGAACTGATACTCGTCCTGCTTGTCTTTCAGGCTGCTGTACCAGCGCTCCAACGCCAGCACGTTCGCCGCCAAGCAATTACCCAGCAGCATCCCGGCAACAGGAATAAGGTATTGTGCCTGCCACCAAGGTTCAGCCTGGATCACCCCCGCCAATAACAAAGGCAAAACGACCAGCAGCGCAACGACATGGCCACTCAATACAGCCGGTAACACCGACTTTGGCGGTACGCCTGCCCGGCGGCAGATACTGAACCCGGCCACGATGACCATCACCGATAGCCACAAGGTATTGAGCCACGGGTTCTGGAAGGCGAACAGCGTCTGTAAATAGATACCAACTATCGACAACTGCAGCGTCATTCGCAAAACCGCCGAGATCAGCGTCTTGCTCAGCCCAAACTCCCAACGCTGGAAAAGGCCAAGAGGAATAAGAAACAGCAGGTAAAACCCCGCCAGAGCCCAATTACTGATCGCCAAGGTCTCACTCATTGCCGCCTCCCATGTGATGATGAAGCTGCGCCGAGTTCACCCAGACCGGATCGTGGGATACGGAGATCACCGTCAGCGACTGCTGCGCAAGCAGTGCTATCACTCTATCACGGCTTGCAGGATCCAACGCCGAGGTCGGCTCGTCCATCAACCACAAAGCGCGCTCCATCAGCAACGCACGGGCAATGGCCAAGCGCTGCTTCTCCCCGCCTGATAGCTTGCTGGTCGGCTGCTCGAGGGAATGGCTAATACCCAGCGATGCCAACACCTTCAGGCATCGTTCATGGGAGGGTTCAGGAATAGCCTGGGCCTTGAGGTGCCAAGGCAGCATCAAAGCCTGCAAAATCGTATCCCCGCCCATCACCGCTTGCTGGGGCAGGTAGCAAAACTGCTGCCGCCACCAAGACAGGTTCTGCTCTATTATCGTGGTTTGTTGCCAGTGGATCTCACCGCAAGAAGGCGGACGCAAACCGGCGATAACCTGTAAGAGGCTGGATTTTCCACAGCCAGATGGCCCGCTAATCACCAAATGCTGGCCGGGCTGAAGCGTCACCGTCAGGTGCGACGTCGGTTCGGCTTCAAACCCCGACCCCAGCTGCCTGGCCGCGAATAATTCTGTACGTTGTTCTGTCATACATTACTCCAATCGTACAGAGATTTTACTTCTCCCTTCCGCATGGCTCAAACCGTTCGCAATCATCGTTTATATTAATGAAAGTAATGGATATTTACAGTATGTAAATAACCGGACACAACCGTCAGTGCTATGTAAATTCCACGGTAGCTAATGCCTGCGAAACCTATTTCATGGTAAGGTTACAACCACTAATAAAACAATATCCAAAATTGCGGTAGCGGCAATAGCTTGCCGATACCTTTCGTTTGTCCTTCGCCTTCCAGCAATCATTATGCGCCCAGAAAATAACAACCATGCTGCCAATAAGCAGCCGGCACCACCAACAAACCCAGCGGCACCGACAAAAGCGGTAAAATCCCCCCTGAAGAAAATCAGTAAGTGGGTTGGCCTTGGCCTGCTCACGCCCACAGCCATTCTTACCGCCGCCCTCGTGGTAGGTGTGAAGCTTGACCTGACACCCTACCGAGACGATATAAACCAGTGGCTGACCGCCAACCTCGAGCGGGAAACCCGCATTGACGGGGAGATGGGGCTGGTCCTGTCATTCCGTCCCGAGGTTCACCTCGAAGGGGTTCATATCGACAACATCGAGGCCTTCGAATGGCGACCAATGCTAAGCTCAGGCAAAATCAACGCTAAAATTGCGGTGCTGCCGCTGCTTAGGGGCACACTGGCAGTCGACTACCTTGAGCTCGACAGCATCAACCTGCACTTGGCCAAAACCCATGACGGAAAAGCCAACTGGTTGCTGGGATCGGCTCAGAGCCCGCAGCCAGAGCCCGCTAGCCAGGAAGCGAACAGCGGAAAAAGCGGAGCCCTGCAGCTCGCCATCACCGACCGTATCATTGCCAGCAACTTATCGGTCATGTTCGAAGACCAAAGCCAGGGGCAGTTCTTCGACTGGTACCTCGATTCCCTCAGCCTCAGCCAACCCGGTAACGAGTGGGAGTTTACGGCCAAGGGGGCGATGATAGGCCAGCCTTATGATATCCAGCTCACCGGCGATCTGGAGCAACTGATCAACCAGCAGACCGGCAAGGTCAAAGCGAGAGGCTCCTTTGCCGGTGCCGAACTGAATATCGATGCCGACGCCGCTGATATCCTGAGTGCCGATATCAGCCTGCAGTGGCAGGATACCGGCCCTATCGAAGCCCTGTTCGGGTTGGATGTGAAGCACGTTGCGCCGCTGACGATATCAACTCACCTCAACGCCTCTGCCAGTAACATCAAGATCAGCGATCTGGTTATCGACAGCCCGATCACCCACGGGGCCGGGTACCTGAATATCGAACTCGGCGCTCACAATGTCATTGATGGCGAGCTGAACATTCCGCTGATCGACCTGCGTCCCTGGCTGCAGCCCGAGCCCCAGCCTATGATGCGGGCTTTTTCCGCAGCCCCGCAGCAATCGCCGCTGCAACGTGCCCTCGAGCAATGGCTGGAGAAAACCACCACCCGGGTCGATCTTTCAATTGATGAGATCAAAGGGCTGGGAACACCGGTTGAGAACCTGTCGCTGTCGATAAACGGCAAAGCCGGGATACTGGCAGCCCCGATGACCGCCGATATTGCCGAAGTCCCATTCCGCGGCCAAGCGTCACTGGATGCCACTGGTTGGGTGTCCAACCTGGATATCCGGTTGGGGGCCGAACAATCCCCCTTGGGTGAAATGGCGCGCTGGATCACCGGAATTCCCTACTCCCGAGGCCATCTGGATCGTGCCGAGCTCGCGGTGACCACCAACGGTACCAAGCTCAGTGAATGGCTGGAGCGCGCCGAGCTTTCCCTTGCCATCGACAAGGCATTGGTTAAGTGGGGCAGCGAAGCGAGCTTCAGCATTGACCAAGCCAGGCTCAATGCCGGCATCAGCCGCCCGTTCCAGTCCGACATTCAGGGCCAGTTGATGGGCATCCCGGCCCACATCCAGGCCCAGGCCGGTACCCTGCAAGATATTATGATGGGCCGCGATTGGCCGACAACCCTGACTTTCGACTCTCCGGCCATCACCGTCACCGCCGAGGGACTCCTGAAACATACCCGCTGGGAAGAAGGCAGCTGGTTCGATCTCAAGGTCAACAGCGACGATGCCAGCCTGCTCAATCCATGGCTGGGAACCCAGACCAATATCTCCGGCACCGTCCATATCGATGGCAAGCTCAGCTACCAGAACGGCTGGGTTGATCTGGCCATGCCGGATCTGGCGCTGCTGGAGAGCTACGGCGATGTCACGCTGCGTTGGCAACCGGACCAACAGCGCCCGTTCCTGGTGATGGATGCCCAGTTCTCGCAACTGGACTTCACCCAGTTCGGCCAGTTCATCAACGATGACGAACTGCCGCAGGTTGAGCAAACCGTACCAACCCAGGGGGTGAACTTGGACGTGCCGCTACTGGGCAGCGATCTGGTCATTGCCGACGCCGATCTGAACTTCCGTGCCGGCAAACTGAAATGGGCTGATCAGCAGCTAGACAAGTTGTCATTCAGCGGCAAAGTCCGTGACGGCAAAATGACCCAAGCGCCGATCAGTGCAAGTTTTGCAGGCAGCGCCTACCAAGGTGACCTGAGCCTGGGTGTCAACGCCGCCAATATCGAAGCCGATCTCAACCTTGCGGTAAACCAGCCGGATATCGGGGCTATCCTGAGTCGATTCGATGTCACCGATGATTTTGATATGCGTCTGGACCGAGCCAAGCTAGCGGTCTCCCTGTCAGGCCGTACTATCCTGGAGCTGATGGAGCACACAGAAGTCGATGCAACTCTGATCGGCGGCCATGCCAATATTGCCGACAGCTACACCGGCAAAGCGCTGGCAGTCCAGTTGGACCAAGGGCGGTTTGTAACCGGGCCTGACACCGCAACCCGCCTGACTATCAACGGTATGGCGGCAGGCAAAGCGGCATCCTTCAAGCTGTCATCGCTTTCCCTCAAGGAAGCCAATGACGGCCGAAATACGTTGCCGGTTACACTGGCAGCCAGTTTGGGCGACATGCGCTTTGATGCCAGCTCCCATCTGAGCCTGCCGATCGATCCGCAGGCGCTCAACCTCACCTTCGAGGCCTTTATCCCTAATCTCGACCGGCTCGAAGCCTTCAGCGATATCGATTTGCCGCCTTACGGACCCGTCAAGCTGGCCGCCAGCCTGTCGATGGACGCCAGGGGCTATCACCTCAATGATATGACGGTACAGGTCAACAACAGCCAGCTAACGGGGAAAGGGGCTTGGCTGCCGCCACTCAAGGCGGAGCTTCGCCCGCGCCTCGAACTGGCTTTGCGTGCACCTTTCATCCAGCTTGACGACTTCAAGGTCGGTGACTGGCAGGCCTGGGAAAATGAAAGTACCGAGGGCGCTAACGCCGATGGTTCGACACCGAACACTGACGTAAAACAAAATACAGCCCTGATCAGTACCGACGGCCTGGAGATGCTCAACGCCAACTTCTCGTTGGATGTCGATGAGGTTCGCTCTGGCGAAGATTGGTTAGGTGCCGGTCAATTGTACTGGACACTGCAAGACGGAGTCTTCACCCTCAAGCCGATGACCGTCCAACTGCCAGGCGGGAATATCGAAATGGCCAGCGAGATCAAGGCCAAGGACGAGATGTTCGATATCCAGCTCAGTGGCCATGTCGAGAACTTCGACTACGGGGTCTTGGCCCGCCGCCTAGCACCTGACAGCGGCATGCACGGCAATATCTCCACCCAGTTCAACCTGACCAGCCTGGCCAATTCGCCAGATAGCCTGATGAACAACGCCAACGGGTTTATCGGCTTTGCCGCCTGGCCGCAGGAGTTTGAGTCGGACCTGATCGACCTGTGGGCGGTCAGCCTGACCGATGCGATCATTCCGAACTTCACCAACAATGATCCTTCTGTGCTCAACTGCGTGGCTGCCGGATTAGATATCCAGCAAGGCACCATGCGCCAGCGCGACTTGCTGCTCGATACCACCCGCATCCAGGTCAATGGTCAGTTCGATGCCAGCTATGCCAACCGCGACTTTGCCCTCTATCTGCGGCCACAGTCGAAACGTGCCCAGATCTTCAGCCTGCAGACACCGGTGGAAGTCTTCGGCAAGTTTGAGGACTTCGATTTCTCGGTACCGCTATCGGCCATCCTGGAAACCTCGGTGCGTTTCACCACCAGCCCGGTCGTTTCACCGCTGCGCTGGTTGGTCGAAAAGCCGATCGCCAAAGACGGCAGCCAACAGTGTGAACTGATTTGGCAGGGACAGAGTTAAAAAGACCTATTGGCTATTTAGCCTGAACATATAGCCCTAAAAACAAGCCGCCAGCGTGATGAATCACGCTGGCGGCTTTTTCATATCAGCCATTGCTGGCCCATCAATCAGTCTCCCTGGCGGTAGCGCTGTTCGATCTCGTCCTGGGCTTCGAACTCATCGAACTCAATCGGGGTCACTTCATCCGAGCTGAACTTGAGTACCGCAGGTGCCGAGTAGTTCGGCACGTTATCGTAGTTGAACACCGAGTAGTATTTGGCCAGGTTAGCATTGCCGAACTTATCGAAGGTATAACCGTCCTTGCCGGCATACAGCTTAACGCCATCAAACGGTGAGCGCGGAGGATGGAAACTATTGCGTACCACGTAGGCTCCTACCCAATCGCTGTCTGAAGGGGGCTCCCACGTCAGTTTGACCATGCCTCCTTCCAGGCTGGCCTGGAAATTTTCCGGCGCATCGAGTGGCTGCTTACGACGCTCGATATACTCCACCACCAACTGGGTCGACATGGTGCCGTCGTTCGACGCGGTCTTCCACTCCACCACAGCATCCTGCTGCCTGGACGCCGAAGTGGCCTTGATCACCAGCTTCACCGCCCGACTCTGATCATAGCAATCCTCAAGGTATTGACGGGCAGAACTATCGAACATGAATGTCTGGCGGGCTGTTTTGGCCAGCCCTTCGCTGCTGACTTCGTAGCCGATAAACTCTATCGGCTCACCAGTAGCCAATTGCTCAAAATCAGGCGCATCGAGATCAACCATTTCCACCAAGAAGCGCATCGGCTGGTTAATCCCCGTCAGCGACGCGCTTTCCAGCACAAAGTAGGCGTCGGTAAAAACCACATCACTCTGCTCGGACATTCTCGGCAAGGTGAAATCCACCACCCCGTAGATACGCTCTCCGTTGGCATCGTAGCCACTTTGCAGCTTACCGAACGCCACCGCCTCAGATGTCACGGTATGGTAGGCACTGGCACCAACCGCCAGCTGAAATGGCTTGCGCTGATAGATCAGATCCAGGCTAGGCCGGTAATGGATCCCGCCGCCGAAACGGCCATAACCGATATCGAACTGCATCATCTGAGAATCATTGCCCACAGGCAAACTGACCGGCCCCTGAAGCCGCAACAACAAACGCCCCTTTTCAAGCTGTTGCTCTATCAGCTCTTTCTCCAGCGCACTGAAATGCCAGCTCTTCCAAATCCCCTGGGTCAGCTGATCCGAATCAATGGCATCCCCCAAGGTCTGGATAGGCGTCGCATTGTGGATCTGGTCAAAGTCGGTAATATCACTGATCTCATCCGGGTTCAGGATCGAGACTGACCATTCGCCGTAGTTTTCGATTTTCGCCCCGACCCGGTTCATCGGATAGAGCGAGAACAGCGCATCCTTGATCTTGGCATCGGCTGGCAACCGGCTCATGTCATAGTCGATCACACCGTAGCAGATCCCCTTGGTCTTGTTCACCCCGATAAACAGTGAGTTATGACCAAAGTGCTCGGCATTGCTGGTGCGGGTCAGCTCACCGACATAACCGATTTTTTCCGGGCCCGGGAACAGGGTGAACGAAAACTCATCGCGTTCAAGCAAGGTTTTGATTTTCAGCTCCGGGGCAAACGGTGACTTGATCCGGGTCACCCGGTTCACTTTGCGCAGGTTGTAGAAATAGCGACGGCCTGATTTGAGTTGCTTGTCGGTATAGCGCAGCTGCGAAGTTATCGCGATCAGGTTATCCCGGGTACAGGGCGCCTTGGGGGTTTCACTGCGGTAGATCTGGTAATAGCAACCTTCATCTTCGGCACCCGGCTCCCAGACCAATTCCACCGTATTGGCAGTGATCTCCTTAATTGAAAAGCTCTCCGGCCGGCTCGGTGCCAGCTTTGAGTAATCGATCGTCGTTCTGAGGGCATAGAGCAGAGCAGGGATATTTTCATCGACGCTTTGCGACATGTTGATCAAATAATCCGGAATGTTCCGGCTCCCCACTTCGACCACGGTCGAGAGGATCCCCCTGTCGTAGTAATACTCCCGCCCGCTGCCGTGGATCAGGTTCGCCGGCGGCTTACCACGATGGATACCGTACTGGCGGTTGGTGACCTTGTAGATCTCCCGCGCCATATTGGCGCAGAGGATATTCAGATCCGTCCCTTCAATTTCCGCTTCGTGGTTGAACTTATGGGCCGGGAAAAACACATTACCCTGCGAATGGTAGTCAAGTGCCACGCAGATATTGTCACGGCTTTCGACAAACTGCTTGATCGCCTGCGTTTCTGGCTCGGAAAACGGCCCCGGCCCGCCGTAGATATTGGAGTTGGTCTGGGTCGACTGGCGGAAATTGATACCAAAATTACGATTGAGATCGACCCCGAACGTCCCGTCACCATTATCACGGCGGTTCTTGCGCCAAAACGAGAAATGCTTGCGGGAGTACTCAAAGCCATCGGGGTTGAGACAGGGCACCATGTAAAGGGTATTGCGGGTCAGTGCCTCCACCACATCCGGGTTGGACGGATAATTATCCAACAGATACTGGACAAAACTGACCGCCAGCTCGATACCGATCCACTCCCGGGCGTGAATAGTACCGGTATAGAGCAAAGCCGGTTTCAGATCCGCATAGGCCACATCTTGCGACATGGTGACCATCATGATAGGCCGGCCTTCATGGGTATCACCAATACTCTGCAAGCGGATCAAATCCGGATATTTCGCCATCGCACCTGCCAGGAAATCCATCATGTCCTGGTAAGAGATATACTGTTTCTTCATTCGACCGCCTCGTCAAAGCGATACGGCTCATGAGCGCCATGCTCACGCCATGCATCCATGATTATGGCTAACTTCTTGTGCTTGAGGTTCCTGAACTGCAGCAAAATTTCTGGTTGGTGATCGAGTACCCGTACCGTCTCCTCGGCCCCTAACGTTGTCACGATATCAGTGGCCAAGGTTTTGCCGACACTTTTTACCCGGAGGAAAAACGCCAGCAACTCTTCTTCGCTAGGCGTTTTTTTCTCAGCCACGGCATGATGCAACGGGGCATTAGCCACTTCTTCCCGCTGCTCGATGCCGGTGTCTGCTTCCTGCTCCATAATCTGGCTCACATTCACAACCGGCTCGCAAGTTGCAGCTATCACTTTGTAAGCAGTATTACCCTGAAAATTCCATGCCTCACTCGGCCACTCTTCCTCACGCTGGTAGCTCGTTTCCAGCAGGCGATAGCGCTCATCAGCAGGGGCGTACTCCCCGGTATCAGTTGAATAGTCTGCTTGGCCAAAGGTGATATAACGCATGGTACGAAGCAGCGACGAGTCAATCTTGCCGAGCTCTTCCCAGTTACGGTGGGCAAAATACGGCTTGCGGAAATCTTGCTGTGCCAGCAGCCACATCAGGTACTGGCCAATCCAGTCACGGATATACGGGAAGGCAGCAAAAGCGGTCGCACACTCCAAGATGGTGTAGTCATCTTCCATGCTTACCGCAATATCACAGGCCCAGTATTCCGCATTGGCCGCCTTGGAGGCTTTCACCGCCAATTCAAGCACGCCATCCGGTACCGCCTGATAATCCATACTGCCGCCCTGACTGGTGTTGGTCAGCCACTCACCTTCCGGCGGGCGACGCCAGAATGCACAAACCGGCTGGTGGCCAACCAGCATCACCCGGATATCCGCCTTCATTGGTACGAAATCTTGAATATAAGCAGGGTAGTAACGTTTTTCCGAGAACAAACGCAATGCTTCATCGGCGCTATCCACCTTATGGACAAAATAACCGCCGTAGTTAGAGGGGCCATAAGAGCGCTTGACGATTTTCGGGTAATCGGTATTTGCCAGAAACGCCAACGCCTCATCGACAGCATAAAAAATACGGGTTCGCGGGATGGGCAAATCGTATTTCTCACAAAAATGGGTCACGTTTTCCTTGGATTTGTTGCTGAACTGGCTATCGAGCGACGGCAGGAAGCGTACATCTGGCAGTTCACGGGCAATTTCACGGAAAGTCTCGTAGGCGGTAGCGGGAATATTGCCGATCAACACATCGATTTTCTTGCGTTTCACCTCAGCAACAAAACGGTCTTTATCATTACCCCAGTGGTAAGTGACCTGTTCGATTTTGTCCGGCCACCCCCTGAAGTTAGAGCGGTTGAAGAAGCGCAGTACATGATCTAGGTACAACAGGCCAATTCTGGGACGAGCTTGGGTCAGGGTGTTCATACTGCAGCTTCCTCGGTAAGCAAATTAGGTTTGATCAGTGCTTCAGACAGTGAGGGAATAAAGCCTTTGGCTGGCGCTTTGCTGTCTTTGGTGACGGTGCGGTCAATGAGGTCGACCAAGAAATCTATCTTGGTGTCATTGAAATCCAGCCCGAACGCTTCTTGGTCTGGCGTGGCAAACGCAGGAATACCATTGACCTCAATCACCACATAGCGCTGGTGTTCGACATCATAGATAATGTCGACTCCGGCCACTTCCAGGCCGGTTACTTTTGCCGCCTTCAAAGCCAGCTCGACCACTTCGGGCACTGGCTCTCGCTTAATCACACTGCCACCGCTGGTGACGTTGGTCTTCCAGCTGCCGGGAGCTGCTTTGCGTCCGTAACAGGCAACAAATTTGTTATCGACAATGTCGATACGGTAATCAGAGAAATCATTCTCGATAACCCGCTCGATATAGAACTGCGGTGCCTGTTGGTGATGGATAAACGGCATCAGCAAATCCAGATCACGCTCGCTTTCTAGCTTGATAATGCCATTGCCGCCCCAGCCGTCGACTGGCTTACAAATCGCCTTGCCACCCCAGAACTGCATATGTGCTCTTACCTGCTCCAAGTTATGTTTATTGCAAATCACATAGTCAGTCGTTGTAATGCCGTTCGTTTTCAGCACATGGGCGGTGCGGAATTTATCTTCGGTTAGCGCAAATGATTGATAGTTGTTGATCATTGGCATCATCGAGTTAAGCACCTGATAGAGGTACACCTGATATGGCGTCTGCTGCCCTGCGTTATACGAAAAAAACAGGTCGAGTTCGTTGAGTTGCTGCCCGTTGCATACAATATTGCCGTCAAAGGCGGTCGCTTGAGCCAAATTCAGCCCAGTTAGGGCATCAATTTCACGCTCTCGCAGCTTATTGACGATCTTTTGCTCTATTTCCTTACCTCCACAATTTTCATACATCCATAAACCGACCCGGTGCCTAGCCATGTGTCACTCCTTTTGTGAGCAGTTCTAAAATATGCCGCTATGGCATTGTGAGTAAAACCAACAGGATAGTAATATAGTTTGACATCATAATGTTGCATATGTGTGGTAACAGTGAGCCATGTGGAACTTTTATTCAAACCGCACAGAAAAAACACTCATCTTGTGCAAGGAATCAAATTATGGAAACTATCGATTTCACTGACTTAAAAACAATTGTCGAAATAAACTCCTGGACAGGAAATAAAGATGGCGTAGATCTAAGTGGTATGACCATGCAAAAGTGGTTAAAGCCACTTGGCTTCAATGTTGAGGTTTTTCATCGGAAAAAGGTGGGAAATCACCTATTGTTCACCACGCCACAGCAAAACAACGCTTCTAGAGTGTTATTACTTGGCCACCTGGACACCGTATTCCCTCCGGGGATTTTTGAACACTTCCGAGAAGATGAAGAGTGGGTGTACGGTCCTGGTACGTGCGACATGAAAGGGGGCAATTTTGTCGCCTTGAGTGCCCTGCGAAATCTTTACCAAACCCATGGTCAAATCCGCAATATCGATGTCCTGCTGGTCAGCGATGAGGAGACCGGCAGTGATGACAGCAAGTTTGTCACCCGTCAACTCGCCCACCATTACGATGCCTGTATCGACTTCGAAGCCGCCGGTCCAGAGCACGAAGTTGTGACTGGCCGAAAAGGTGTAGCGACTTATCGTATCGAACTCACTGGGATAGCGGCCCATGCTGGTAACAACTACCATCTCGGCAAGAATGCCAACCTCGCCGCTGCCAAGCTGCTGATTGCGTTAGATGCATTAACACGCGTCGAACAAGGAACAACGGTCAATGTGGGCAAAATCAAAGGCGGGATCAGTACCAATACGATATCTCCCGGAGCTGAATTAATGGTTGAAGCACGATTTACCCACCTCAAGGAGCAAGAGCGCGTGCTAACTACGATCCCCGAACTGATCCACCAGCACGGTGTAGAAGGCGTGACTGCAACGATAGAAGGCGGCTTACAGCGTGATGTCATGACCCCTTCACCAGAACAGCAAGCCCTACTTGATAACTTTGCAACCATCCTGGGCTATCCTCTAAAAACAGAGCAGCGCGGAGGAGTCAGCGACGCCAATATTATGGCGGGTGCCGGCGTCCCAACATTGGATGGATTCGGCCCTTTCGGTGATGGCGATCATACCGAATTGGAACGAGCCTCTAAGGCCAGCTTCTGCCGCCGGATCAAAGAAGTCACGGCTATTCTCGAGCATTACAGCCAAGCTGAATAATTAAATTTCCCATGGGCAATTACACCACGTGTAATTGTCCATCAAAGACTCTCCTACCACTTGAGGTAATTAACCATTCAAAGGTATCATCGCTGTAATGAAAAATAAGTTATCAATTTATTACTTGAAAAAAGATAACAGAACTAAATAATGACTGGTAGCCCAATTAATTTATTTTTTGCTGTTAGCACGCGTTGCTGTCACTGCCAGCTAAATAACCATACTAACCAATCCTTCAACATTGAACTTACAAATTCACCGTCAGAACAACCACATTCATGGTACAAGCACACTGACAAAAACCTAATTTAACATCAGTGAGATAACATCAAGAAAGAACATCATGAATCAACCTTGAGAATAATGCCCTTCAACACTTTCAATTTTGTATGATATTCAGAAAGCCCAAACCAGCCCTCTAACAGACAAACAAATGTTCTTCTCAGCTCAAGAGAATGTGTTAATTGTATCTCAATATAAAATAGCCCATAATACGGCGCCTTATAGACAACGATAATAATAGACAGCTACAGGTTTAGAGTGATGGAACAGAAAATATTGGTCGTCGAAGATAGCCGTCCATTTCGACGAGTCATTGAAAGTGAGCTGCGACAAGCAGGTTATACCCCGGTACTTGCCAACTCCATCGCAGAAGCCGAAGCTGTTTTAGACAATAGTACTGACTTTCTCTGTGCCATTCTAGACTACTGCCTGCCAGACGGCCAAGACGGAGAAATAATAGATGTTTGTCTATCCGTAGGGATAAAAGTCATTGTTTTGACGGCCTTAATGGATGAGATGACCCGCGAAAAAGTACTGGCGAAGACGGTCATTGACTATATTCCCAAAGATAGCCCGACCTGTATTGCCAGTATGATCCCAATCCTCCAACGTCTGGAGCGCAACCACGACCATACCGCCTTGGTGGTTGATGACTCAGTAACTGCCCGCAAGTACATCCGCAGCCTGCTGGAAAGACAGTACCTGACCGTTCTGGAAGCCCGTAACGGTGAGGAAGCGCTGGAAATGATCAACAGTAACCAGTCGATCTCTCTGGTCATCACCGATTACTCGATGCCGGAACGGGACGGCGTCAGCTTGATCAAAGAGCTCCGAAAACGCTTCCGCCCCGGACAGCTTGCTGTTATTGGCCTCTCAGCCAGCGAAGAGCCCGCGCTAACCGCAAAGTTTCTCAAGGCCGGAGCCAATGATTTTCTGAAAAAGCCGTTCAACCAGGAAGAGTTCTATTGCCGCTTACACAGTACGCTCAATATTCTTGACTCCGAGCGTAATCTCTACCTTTTGGCCAACCGTGATTATCTGACTCAGGCGTGGAACCGTCGCTATTTTTTCAACCATCAGCTGGTGAAGAAGAATGCAGGGCCACGTTGTCTCGCACTGCTGGATATCGACAATTTCAAGCAGCTCAACGACACCTATGGTCACCATATCGGAGACATGGTGCTTATCGAGCTGGCAAACACCCTGCAGCTCTACTTCCCTGATGCCTTGGTTGCCCGTTTCGGCGGCGAGGAGTTCTGCATTCTTTACGGCAATGCACCGGACATTTTCATCCAGAGGCTAAACCGCTTGATCGAGGAGATCGCCCAATCCGAACTGACGATCCTCGGTAACACCATCAAGTACACCATTAGCCTCGGAATCACCCATGCCGAGAGTGATATCCACTCGCTGATCCAGCGCGCCGACAACTGCCTGTATAAGGCCAAAGAAAAGGGGCGTAACTGCCTCATTGCGGAATAAGTGCGCCCCTGACAAAAAGTTAAAGCACTGTGACGAGTGGCTCTTCGATACCCTGCCACTCCACTTGCGCGGTTAACACACGTCCCGGGCCATTGCTACTTTCGGCACTGGTGACAACGAGCTGGTTACCTTTCTCACCACCAAGGGCAACCATGGTTGGGTTATCCGCCGGGACCGGGATCACATGGGTGACCATGCCGTCGGCGCCTATCCGCACCACGGATTGACCGCTGTACATCGCCACCCAGTATGCTCCCTCGCTGTCGACACAGGCACCGTCTGGGCGGCCTGCGAAACCGGTCAGATCACAGAAGACGCGGTTTTCTCCATACTCGCCCGTTGCCGGGTTGTAATCGGCGCGATAAACCAAACTGGAGCCGGTATCAGCCCAATACAGAATGTTACCGCACGGCGAAAATGCCAAACCATTGCAGGTCCAGGCGAACATCGGCATCTTCTCCAGCTGGCCGCCCGCCATCAATTGATAAAACTGGCCCTGATCGCCCTCTTTGGCACCGTTGCGGGTACCGGCCATAAAACGGCCCCCCGGTGCGGCCCGGCCATCGTTGAACCGCATTCTCGGGTGCGTTTTTTCCAGAGGCACGATTTGCTGGCGCTCAGCCTCCCAGCTTTCCAGCAGATACACCCCTGACTTGGTACCCAGAACGAACCCGCTCTCCCCCCACATGGCGGCACAGCCTAACATGTCATCCCAGCCGCGGACTTCTGCCATGCCGCCTTTCAGGCGCCATAACTCCCCCTCAGGTATATTGACCCAGCACCAAGCCTGCTGGCGCCAATCCCAGCGGGGACATTCGGCAAGCGCAAACCCCTGCTCTACCAGTGGAGTAAATTCGAGATTCAATTGCTGACTTTCTTTCATTGCTCTTCCTACAATTGTCTTTATGTTCCTTGCGACCCAACTACCCCAACCTTAGCCTAGCTAAGCATACTGTTGAGATTATGAGTGCGGGATGTTGAGTTACCGGTAACATATATACAAGATCGTTATTGTGTCAATGCCATTGCCATTTTGAAGTAGGGAACATCGCCTTTGTAAAACCGCTCACCTTCCGACTCCATCCCGAGACGTCGGTAAAAACCACCTGCCGACTCCCGGGCGTCACACCAAAAAAAACGCACCCCTTTTGCCTTGAGATCAGCCAGTACAAACTCGATAACCGCACTTCCTATCCCTCTGCCTTGGCATTGTGGTAACGTAGCAAATTTACGTAGCCTGGCCTGCTCACCCGAGACAAAAACCGAGGCCACACACACCAGACGATCGTCTTCATACACCCCGTAGTGCAGCCCATCATCATCACCCGGCACACGGCAGAAATCGACACTCTCATTGGGCCACAGTACCTGATGCCGAACAGGCAAAGTCTGCTCAGCCGATATTTGATTGATTTTCACTGTTTTCCTACCTCTACCTTTCATTCAGCAGCTTAATGTATAACAACTAAGCGTCGTTCTGCCCTGTCGCGAGATATCAAGAAGACATAAAGCAGAATTAGGCAAGATTGATAGAAAATTAAGTCTTAACCTCTTAGTTGCATAAATGTACAATCGATAACCATAATGTGTATACCCAAGTAACGACTTGTGGCTTGGGCATAATTCCCTGCACATTCCTTTTTCCTGTTGGGATATCGCTCCGGTTTCACTTCTCACGATGCCTTTCATGCCATCGCGCCAAGTCAGAGCATCCCTGAGCCTGAGCTTTAGCCTTCGATAGAGCTATTTTGCCAAACACATCAGCCAGACTGGAATCATCATTTTATGTACAAACGTTTCGAAAAGCTCACGCAGGCCTTTCCGCCGAATGAGCCAGAACAGCCCCCAAAAGGACTGTTTGCCTTTTGCCGCTACTACACCCGTGGCTTTGAACTGCCACTGCTGGCGATGTCGGTACTCAGTGCGCTAATTGCCATCGTAGAAGTCTCACTGTTCGGTTTCATGGGCCAGCTGGTTGACTGGCTGGCTGAACACAATCCGGATACATTCTGGGCCGAAGAGGGCGGCAAGCTATTAGGCATGGGGCTGTTGGTGGTGATCGTCGTTCCTATCCTGATCACCCTGCACTCCTTGATTGTCCACCAAACGTTGCTGGGCAATTACCCCATGTCGATCCGCTGGCTGGCTCACCGCTACCTGCTTCGCCAGAGTGTGTCCTTCTACCAGGATGAATTCGCCGGCCGAATTGCTACCAAAGTGATGCAAACCGCGCTTTCGGTGCGAGAAACCGTGATGAAGCTGCTCGACGTGCTGGTATATATCACCGTCTACTTCACTTCAATGGTGGTGATGATCGGTCAATCCGATGCCAGATTAATGCTGCCGATGCTGCTTTGGCTGACGGCATATATCGGCATCCAGCTGTATTTCGTCCCCAAGCTCAAAGCCGTGGCCACCGAGCAGGCCGATGCCCGCTCGATGATGACCGGGCGTATTGTCGACAGCTATACCAACATTTCAACCGTCAAGTTGTTCTCGCACACCAACCGTGAAACCGAATATGCCGAGCAAGGTATGTCCGGCTTCATGGATACCGTCTACCGCCAGATGCGCTATGTCACCGGCTTCAACCTGTCTGTCGAAGCCATCAACTACCTGCTGGTGTTTATCATCGCCGGTATGTCTATCTGGTTATGGTCAAGCGCGGCAATTACCATCGGCAGTATCGCTATCGCAGTCAGCCTCGCGCTGCGTATCAACGGTATGTCCAAGTGGATCATGTGGGAAGTCGGCGGCCTGTTTGAAAATATCGGTACCGTGGTTGACGGTATGAAAACCCTGTCAAAACCTGTTGCTATCGAAGACAAGCCAGACGCGCCAGACCTTGATGTTGACCAAGGCGGGATCGAGTTCAGCGATGTCAGCTTCCACTACGGGGAAGAGAAAGGGGTTATCGACAAGCTGAACCTCAATATCAAACCGGGCGAGAAAATCGGTTTGATTGGCCGATCCGGTGCGGGCAAGTCGACCTTGGTTAACCTGCTGATGCGCTTCCACGACGTCGAGTCGGGCGCCATCAAAATTGACGGCCAGACCATTTCCGAGGTAACCCAGGACTCGCTGCGCGGCCAAATCGGCATGGTGACGCAAGATACGTCGCTGCTGCACCGCTCGATCCGCGAGAATATCCTTTACGGCCGTCCGGATGCGACAGAAGAAGAGCTGCTCAGAGCCACCAAGCAGGCCCATGCCCATGAATTTATCGAAACCCTCAGCGATCCCCATGGCAACGTCGGCTATGATGCCCAGGTCGGTGAGCGCGGTGTCAAACTCTCTGGTGGCCAGCGCCAGCGTATTGCCATCTCCCGCGTGTTGCTGAAAGACGCACCGATCCTGATCCTCGATGAGGCGACCTCGGCGCTCGACTCCGAAGTGGAAGCAGCGATCCAAGAAAGTCTCTACCAGTTGATGGAAGGCAAAACCGTTATCGCCATTGCCCACCGCCTGTCGACTATCGCCGCCATGGATCGCCTGATCGTGCTCGACCAAGGCCAGATTGTCGAACAAGGTACCCATCAGGAGCTACTGGATCACAACGGTATCTATGCCCAACTTTGGGAGCACCAGACCGGTGGATTCATCGCCGAAGAGGTTGAGTTGAAGCAAGCCTAACTTACCCTCCATATTGATCACTACAAACCCTGCTACTGCTATGTGCATGGCAGGGTTTCTTCTCCCTGAAACACTGAATCTAAGCCTTATTAAGTACCTGCAAAGAACATAGGAAAAGCCTATCAAAACTATCGGTACTACCATCTGTGACCAAATGAATAACCCGCTATATTCATACTGAATTTACCAAACACATCAAGACTGCCGCGCTATTTGTTGGCAGACAAGGAGTTCACTATGAGTAATGGTCAAAAAAGCACCGCGGGCAAATGCCCATTCATGCACGGCAGCCAAACCCACCAAGGGGGAAATGGCACCAAGAACCGTGACTGGTGGCCGAACCAACTAAACCTGCGCATCCTTCACCAGAACGACAAAAAAACCAACCCGATGGGTGAAGACTTCAGCTACAAGGATGCCTTCAACCAGCTTGATCTCAGTGCCGTTAAAAACGATATCGAAGACATTCTGACCACCTCGCAAGACTGGTGGCCTGCCGACTACGGCCACTACGGCCCACTGATGATCCGTATGGCCTGGCATGCCGCCGGCACCTACCGCACTGGCGACGGCCGCGGTGGCGCCTCGACCGGTAACCAACGCTTTGCCCCGCTCAACAGTTGGCCAGATAACGGTAACCTCGATAAAGCACGCCGCTTGCTGTGGCCGATCAAGCAAAAATACGGCAACAACCTCTCTTGGGCCGATCTCTACATCCTTGCCGGTAACGTTGCCCTTGAATCCATGGGACTGAAAACCTTTGGTTTCGGCGGTGGCCGCGAAGATATCTGGGAGCCAGAGGAAGATATCTACTGGGGGGCCGAGAAAGAGTGGCTTGATAATAAGCGCTACAGTGGCGAGCGAGACCTGGAGAATCCATTGGCCGCGGTGCAGATGGGCCTGATTTACGTCAACCCTGAAGGGCCAGACGGTAACCCGGATCCGCTGGCTTCGGGAAGAGATGTACGCGAAACCTTTGCTCGCATGGCGATGGATGACTACGAAACCGTGGCACTGACTGCCGGTGGCCACACCTTCGGCAAATGCCATGGCGCCGGTGATGCCGCCCATGTTGGCCCCGAGCCAGAAGCGGCCGCGATCGAGGAAATGGGCCTTGGCTGGATCAGCAGCTACCAGAGCGGCAAGGGGAGCGACAGCATTACCAGTGGCCTTGAAGGCTCATGGACGCCAACCCCAACCCAGTGGGACAACAGCTACTTCGACATGCTGCTTGGCTACGAGTGGGAGCTGGTGAAAAGCCCTGCCGGCGCGTGGCAGTGGGCCGCAAAGAATTTGGCACCGCAAAACCATGCGCCGGACGCGGAAGATCCGACCAAAAAAGTGGGCATCATGATGACCACCGCGGACATGTCACTGCGCGAAGACCCTGAATACCGCAAAATTTCCGAACGTTTCAATAACAACCCTGATGAGTTTGCCGATGCCTTCGCCCGCGCTTGGTTCAAACTGACCCACCGCGATATGGGGCCGAAATCCCGCTATCTTGGCCCTGAAGTCCCTGCCGAGGATTTGATCTGGCAAGATCCTGTGCCAGCCGTTGACCATCAGCTCATCGATACCAGCGATATTGCCGAACTAAAAGCAGCGATCCTCGACTCTGGGCTAGATATTTCGGAACTGGTTTACACCGCTTGGTCATCGGCCTCGACGTTCCGCGGCTCCGACAACCGCGGCGGCGCCAACGGCGCACGGATCCGCTTGGTGCCACAAAACAGCTGGCAGGTTAACCAGCCTCAGCAACTGCACAAAGTGCTAAGTGTGTTTGAAGGTATCCAAAACGACTTCAATAGCCGCCAAACCAGCAACAAGGCGGTTTCCCTTGCCGATTTAATTGTATTGGCCGGTAGCGCGGCCATCGAGCAAGCCGCCAAGAATGCAGGCGTCAACATTACCGTGCCGTTCAACCCAGGTCGTACAGATGCCACCGATGAACAGACCGATGCCGACTCGTTCAGCGTACTGGAGCCGGTCGCCGATGGCTTCCGCAACTACCTCAAGCAAAGCTACTCGGTATCGGCCGAAGAAATGCTGGTAGATAAAGCGCAACTTCTGACCCTGACCGCTCCGGAAATGACGGTACTGGTCGGTGGGATGCGCGCCCTGAATGCCAACTTTGGCAACAGCCAGCATGGTGTGTTCACCGACAAGCCGGGAACACTAAGCAACGACTTTTTCGTCAACCTGCTTGATATGAGCACCCAATGGGTACCGACCTCGTCCGAGGCTGAGACCTTCGAGGGCCGCGACCGCCAGACAGGCAAAGTGAAATGGACCGCCACCCGGGTAGACCTGATCTTCGGTTCGAATTCACAGCTTCGTGCCATTGCCGAGGTCTATGGCCAGGATGACGCCAAGGAAAAGTTCGTCACCGACTTCGTCAAGGCTTGGGTAAAAGTGATGGAAGCCGACCGCTTCGATCTGAAATAGCAGGCTGTAAATACCAAGCGTTAAGTTGCTAAAGTAACACAACCCTCGGGCCCAGTTTCGTTCCCCGCCAGCACCCGCTAGGCCGAAGCTGGGCCTGTTTTGTTGTAGCATCTGCCCCCCTTCAATTCTCGAGAAACAAAGTGGGAGGTAGGCTGGTTTAAGCGAGACTGGTTTTAGTGAGGCGATAAAACGTAATTGGACAACTCTAACGTAAATAGCCAAAAAACAAGGTAACGCCAAAGAACATCAAAACTATTCCAGCCGCTTTTTCCACAACATGAATATAACTACTGAGGCGCTCCTGTACACGAGGCAGGCCTATTACTGATGCAATAAATAAATCCCAGAGCAGGACAGCGAGAAACATCCATACCCCACATGATACCTGTTGAGTTAATGTGACATCATTACCGAGAATAACGGTCATCAGGCTCATATAGAACAAGGCATTCTTGGGATTGAGCAGTGCAGAATTAAAACCCAACATCAGTTGCTTTATAGCAGATGGTATTTTCTGATGATCGGCATGTAATTGTGCATCACGTCTTGTACTCCTCAGTAAGGCTGTTCCCAGCCACAAGAGATAAAGTGCTCCCAGTATCTCTACTGACGAAAAAACCACTTTGTTATCTCTTATACTTGTCCAACCGAAGATGGCCACGCCGATATAGATTGCATTGCCTAATGCGACTCCAAGACAAATAAAACGGCTGCCTTTTAATTTGTGTCGAATGGAGTGAGCAACAATCAAGAAAAAGTCTTGTCCTGGACTCAACAGTGCAACAAAATGTGCTAAAGCCAAGGCAGGAAAGGCTACGGGGAAAAGTGTTGAGAGCGACATATTAGGATCTCCATAGTAAACGCATCTGCCGACTATGAATTTTCCCCTTTAAGAAATATTGTCGAAAATTGACTTTATCTTTTGGTACTGCCTTGGTGTAGAGGCAGTGTAGTTAACGAAAGCCCGATGTAGCTGACTTTGATCTGAGAAACCAACTTCAATCGCAACATCAACAATCGGCATCCCCCCTCGCAATAAAATCTTAGCTTTCTCAACGCGGTGGTTATTTAGAAATGACTTTGGTGTGATACCAAAGTGGCTTTTGAACTGCCGAATTACTGTTTCTTTAGTATGTCCTAGTTCGAGAGCAAGAGTTTCAAGCGGTGGCGAACAGGCAATATCTCGTAAAAGGAGATTTTTAACCCTAACAGCCAATTTATCCCCTTCCACCAGTTCATTTCTCGGAGAGCAACATAGACTTAATATGTCGAACAGAGCATATTCTACTTTTGAAATAAGCTCGGACGATTCTTCCACCAACAATGCCGAAATAATTTCCCCTAGGCCGGTAGTACTTAATGTGTCTTGCAATGAGCTTTGGTCAATTGTGAACATTGTGACCTCATGGCCGAAGAGCATTGATAGCACCTCACAACACCAATCGTTATCTATATACAGCATGTGATAACTGCGGGGCTTACCATTAACGGGATTGCAAGAGTGAACCATGTTCGGCTCAATAAGGACGATATCACCTTTGTTGAGGGCAATATGTTTCTCTGGCAAAGACAAGCATGTTACCCCTGATTCCATTATTCCAATGGACAACTCGGAGTGATAGTGACTTTTATAACTTTGTGTACTGTCACGTGTCGAACGAATCGTTAAGTATGGCGTGTGCTTACTCGTCCAATAACTCTGACGAATGTGCCGTGCGGTACGTGTCATTGCAATAAACTCCATGTCGTAAGCTCTGAGCCTAAAAAGGCTTCCAGATTACCAAAAGTAAGTCAAACTTTAGTTCTTAGGAGCAGGCTTTTATTCGAGCGAGATACGCATAGCGGCAAAAGTGCACCGAAATATGGCCGACATTGCAAAATGGTTTACACCAAGGATCAGCTTAGATTAGGGGCCTTAGGTATAGAGCCACCCAATCGGCACGTTGTATTTTGCCCAGCAGGCTATATTTTTGAAAAAGCCGCCAATATATGCGGGAACCGCTCCCGTGACACTGGCTATCGCTCAAACAAGCATAAAGAGAGAAAAGTATGACGCTCAGAGATTCATTTCTTGCCTCACTCGCGATGATTGTTCTGCCCGCTGTTGCCCATGCGGATACACCAGAGCCGTCAAACAGTATTGCATATCCTGTCGGATGGCAGGAGTGGGCAACAATAGCGGTTTCCCATCGTACCGATAACAATACAGTCCGAGCAATCCTCGGCAATCCTATTGCGGTCGCCGCAGCGCGAGAGGGAAAGACCAATCCCTGGCCGGACGGGGCGATATTAGGAAAAGTGGTTTGGAAAAGTACGACGCTGGAGCACTGGCCAGCGGCTACGGCTCCGGGGGAGTTTGTCCATGCCGAATTTATGTTCAGAGACTCGAAGAAATATGCGGAGACATACGGTTGGGGTTGGGGGCGTTGGCTTGGTCAGTCACAAACTCCCTTTAATGAAGGGCCGCAAGCCTGTATCGCCTGTCATACCCCGGTCAAAGATCGCAACTGGGTATTTACAGAACCGGCATTCTTCCCGGAGATCAAATAACCAAGGCATGGGCGTCTCTGAGTTAGCTGGCACGCGTTGGGGGAAAACGTGCCAGCCGTGGTGGATTCATAAATTATGGGCACTGAAAACCTAGGCTTATCAAACGATTAAACCGTCTTTTTCGCTGGTTGGGCTATCTCCTCCCCTGCTTGGTCTTGCTGCTCTTCGTAACCGGTGATCATGGTTTTCATGTGGCTCAACGGCGTAGCGCCTGTGGTGGTCATGTACACATGCACGATAAAAAAGATCAGGATAAGAAAAGCCGACAGCAGGTGCAGGGCCGACAGCGTTGGCAGAGAGAGCACCTGCAGGCCGAATGGATAGGCCAGCAACATTAAGCCGGTTAGCCAAATTACAGGGGCCAACAGCAGTTTGAACCCCAGGTAGGAAAATCGCTGTAAGGGGTTGTGCTTGCGATCCGGTGTCGCTTTATAGGGGTGAGGCTTGCCAAAGAAGATATCCTTACTGTAGTAACGGATCACCGCCACTAGCTGCTCGGTGGTCGGAATATATTGCTTCCACTCCCCCGTGGTGAAATGCCAGAAAATGGCAAACACCCAAAGAATGATCAAGGCCACGGCCCCAACCTCATGCCACTGCAAGGCCTGTTCGAACCCAAGCCAGCTAAAAGTGCCGTGGATTTCGAAACCCGTGATCAGCATAGCGAGCATCAACAAGCTTTGTGACCAATGCCAGAAGCGCTCAAAACGTTTATAAATCATCTGACGCATAACTCACTCCTTGTCTTGTCTGTTGGGAACGATCACTCGCAAAATAGCGTGAATACACACGGCTCCGAGCGTCAACGCCACCAGCCACCAGAGGTAATGGCTGCCCTTGAACGGATCGGACTGACCGGGAAGATAGAAGCCCGCCAGTTTGAACAGCCGGCCATCCTGGCTATGGCATGCCTGGCACTCCAGCGCTTTTTCAGCAGGGGCAACCATATGGGTAATCGGGAAGTGGTATTCAGTATTGATAAACTCAAGCTTGCCACTGAACACTTCTCCACTGGCCTTCATACCTGCTTGTGCTGATGCGTCCCAGTCATAGCTCTTCCAGTATGCGGCTTTGTCTTTACCAAAGAGATATGGCGTAACCATAATTTGGTTTTCGCTATCGTAGGGTTGTTTACCTCTCATTACCTTGAACGGCCAGATCCGCGAATCGTCATCGCCACAGCGCCCCTGCGGGGTGGTTAATGCAATAATGCCTTGCTCATTGGCCGTGATTTTTTCACCGACAACGGTATAGTCCATCTCGCCGTTGAAGCATACATACTCGGGCACCACATTCATTTCCCACACAAAGTCGCCTTTTTTCGGGGTGTAGGTCACGTTGCCCCATTGGTCCTTGGTGACAGGTCGGCTTTTGTCACCCGCGCTGGACCAGTCCCAAACCGTTTTGGTGGCTTTCTCACGGGCAAACTCGGGGATATGGCAGGTTTGACAAGCGATGTTATCGACATGCTGGTTGAGGCGAATGGCATTGCGAGAGCCTTTATGCGGCTCCATGCCATGACAAGACTCGCAGCTTGCCCGGCTGAAATCGCTGTGGCCGGGAATATCGATACCGGAGGTATCTTTCGCCTGCATGGCGTAGCGCGAGCCCATGGTTTGGTGATTGCTGGTGGTATGGCAGTCCTGGCATTTCAGGTTAGCGCCCTGTTCGGATAAGTGAACATCCAGCTCTGGTGAGGCGCTAAAAAGGGTTGAGTCCATATCGCCATGTTTGACCGAGTCACCGCCCCCGCCGAAAAAGTGGCAAGCGCCGCAGTTTTCGATTTCCGGGGTAGCGACACTTTGGGCGGCCATCGCTAAGTCAACCGCAGGCAACATCTTGCCTGAGCCTTTGGGCCACTCCTTCGCTACGTAGTTAGGATGACCGGCATCGGTGGGAAATTTGCGATACTGCCCAGACTGCTCATGACAGACAAGACAGTCGATGCTCTCCTGCTTGGTGAAGTCAAAGCTATCATCCTTCCAGCCATAGCCGGCATGGCAACTGGTGCACCTCGGTTCGTTGGAGGCTGTCGATATACAGAAGTTATTGATCACTTCTGTCTTACCATAAACAGTGCCGGTACTCTCCTGACCATGTTGCCACGTCCAGTGTGTAGATTGCTGTAACTGTTCGCCGGCTTCAGTATGGCAATCGAGGCAGGCTTTGGTGACTTGCTCAGCACGTTCGAAGGGCCCGTAAAGTTGTTCGAACGCGCTGTGGTCGGCAGTCGAGGCAGCTACCCAGAGAGGCAGAAGCAAAATAGCCGAGCCAATAACAGCCCGACACCGTATCGAGAATGGTTTCCTAGCCATTTTAGCGCCTCCTTACATTAGCGGTTACTTAATTAAGTGATCGCTAATGCGAGAATGCCAAATGAATCCCAAGCTGATTTGTTCTATGTCAAAAAAAACGGTCGAAAAACATACAGCTTATGGGTTAGATCACATTCTTTGTTTGGCCACTGCCACTGCGTGACTTAATCTATTGGGCTACGTCATGCTCCCAACTGATTACGCCGTCATAGCTCTGACAATCCATTGCCGAATCAGACGCATCGGTAATATAGACCTGCTGCTTCTCAGAAACTGGATAGCTCAAATATTCCGAACACCTGGCGCTCTGGCCATTACCAACCACAACCTTTGTTCCGGGCTTCAACGTGCATTCTGCCAGCTTGTCGAGCGGCGACCATTGATAGCAAATTTCATAGTCTTTCCTATATTCCGATACCTGACCAGAAGGACGGGTAAATGACCACCATTGACCAAACTGGCTATGGGGGTTGGTACTATTCCAGGCCCGATAAATCGTCACTTCCTGAGTACTTTGATAAACCGCTCCCTGACATAACTTACCCGCAAGTGCTTCACCGAGAGCCTGGGATAGCAATGCCGGATCTTGTACCAGTTCGAATTTGTCACTCAGATCAGCACCGATCACGGTACTCCCGACACACAATTGCGCTGCCTCTTGGGTCGTTGTTACCGGATCGCTGGCACAGCCCTGAACAATAACAAACAGCGCAACATTCAAAATCCTTTTCATACTTAAAGCCTATTTGTCTTAAGTCTGTTTTAGTTGATAAAACCTAGCGACACCGGTTCACTTAACCGGCTTATTCATCGGTTTCTGCCCTTTGAAGTCATGCCGTGTTTCCGTTTTGAAAAGCTTACCTTCCTTGTGCATTTGCGGCGCACTCGCCTCGTCAAAAAGGAAAACCGCTTGGTCAACACGACGGTGAAGCACCACCTCAAGATATACCGTCTCATTTGGCTTTAAGAACGCATCTATATCAGCAGTTTCAACACGGTACTCGACAGCGTGATAATAAGTGAAACCTTGGTTTGGCCTGGCAATAACCCTAAAGCCCGTAAGCTGGCTCTTGCTTATCACGTCGTAGTCTATGTAGTAGACCAGATGGTTGGGGCTGGCCGCATTTTTCTGGCGGTCGACGAAAAAGCCTTTGGACAGTTTGTTCGGATCGCGGTCTTGGCCGCCCAACAAAACCAGATCGTAATCAGTCACAGGCTCACCTTGGTCATCATTAACGATAAAAACCAAATTCATATACCGATGACTGCGCTGTTGTGTTTGTTGAGTCAGTGTCGCTAGCGCCTGCTGGCATATCTGATAGTCGGCCTCAGAATCCACTTGCAGACACTTCAGGATTTCAGCGAGTTGTGGTTTTGTCGACGTTGCGCTTACGACACTGCGCATGATCCCCTTTTGCTTACCCGAGTGGCTGGCATTTGGGATCACCCCCAGCGGGACGGTTTCTGGACGCATCACCCCCTCAACCAGTTTCAGTAAACTAACATTGAGTTCATCTGACATATGGGCGACCGTATCTGCAGCTCCGGATTCAACAAACCTCACCATACTGAAGTTCATATTGGCCCCAGCAACCCTTACCACCCCGTCGGAGCCTGACTCAGCCAGATAACTATTCACAAAGTCGTAGAACTTCTTATCAATGGACTGCCCTGTCAAAACAAAAGGGTAAAAGCCACTCTCTACAGGCTTGTAGTGAAGATAGGCGCGGGACAAATCGATTTGCTGCTGGCTACCCAAAGATAACCAGTCGAGTATCAACTGCCCCGGCTCGATACCATCAAACCAGGCTTTTATTCTACCCACTCTCTGCTTGCCGAGTGCTGCCAGTGGTGAGCCATGGTTAGCCGGTGCCAACATGATCAGATGGCGCAGCGGGCTCTGGTCCAGATTGTCACTGCCATAGTAGCGATCGAGCCATTCGCGCACGACAGGCCCGCCTGTCGAATGAGTAATACAGGAAAACGCAGCAATGTCGTCACCAGCCGGGATCAAGTCATGTAGGGCCTGATCGAATGCACGTATGATATCGGTCATATTCACCGTATCATCAAAACTGATGTACCGTCCCAGCCAAACATGTTTTATATCAACATCAAGCCCATAGTTGCTCGCTTGCTTCGCAATAGCTTCTGGTAAGAGGCCATAGGTATTGGTATCCGTAACGCTCCATCCATGCACAAATATAACAATCATGTGTTTGTCCCTCTGAGTATGTTATCGAGACCCTTCTAATGCGAGATGTCAATGAGGCGGCGAGGACAATACTTACCTCGCGCCTGACTTATAAAGTAGACAACGATTGCTTAAAAACTAGACCACAGCAAGGCGCATAGACTTGAGGACAATCACAAAACAGCCAATTTCGATAAGCAAGTCCGATGGCGAACTAGGTCACTTTATAACGGCGACGATAAGGGGTGTAGTTTGAAAAAATCGATAAGCGCCCTGACTTTGCGCGGCATTAACGTTTTGTGTTGATAGACCGCATAAAGCGACACTGTAACACCATGCAACTCGGGTAGTATTCTGATGATTTGCCCTGATTTCAGCTCATTTTCAATCACAAAGCTTGGCATCACCGCGAACCCTTCCCCGGTCAGCACAAAATCCCTGAGCATCGAAGTAGTGCGTACCGACAGCGCGGGTTCTTTATTGAGCACGGTCGTCTGCCCTTGGCCGTTGCGCAAGACCAAATGCTTGCGGCCATGGACAATGGCATGGCTTAACCACTTCATGCCGGCAAGATCGCCAATGCCTGTCACGGGCGCAAAGCGCTCGAGGTAGCGCTTCGACGCGCACAGCATGTCGGTAAACTCGCCTATCTTGACCGCATACAAGCTAGAGTCCGCCAAGGCAGAAGAGGCCCGGATAGCGATATCGCAGCGCTCTTCCGTGAGATCCTGATAGCCATCGCTTTCAATAATATCCAAGCTGATCTTCGGGTATTGCTGCAAAAACTCGCTCAGTAACCGAACCAGCTCATGACTGCCGACTGGAGTCGAAATCCGTATCAAACCGCTTGGCTCGGAGTTGTCGAGCTGGACCTCGGCATTGGCCCAATAGGCTATCTCCTGTATTTCTCTGCATTTTTGATAATACAGCGTGCCCGCTTCGGTCAGCGACAGGGACCGGGTTGTCCGATGGAGCAACCGTGTATTCAGGTTTGACTCCAGTCTGGACACCACCTGAGAGACCCGCGCCTTGCCAAGGCCGAGAATGTCTGCGGCTTTGGTAAATGATTGCTGCTCGACAACCGCCGCAAACACCATCATATCGTCTAGCGAGATATTCATTACGCCCCACTGTTTAATATAGATAAACAGTAAGTTTACCTTTGCCCTGATTATCAATCAAAGAGTAAACGATATAGTGACAACCAACGGCAATACACGCCCAAGAAGATACTATCAGGAGAAACACCATGTCAGACCGCAAACTACTTATCACAGGCGCATCAGGCAAACTCGGCAAACAAGTGATTGAATACCTTTTGAATGATTTCAATATTCCGGCTAGCCAGCTAATTGCGACATCGCGCGAGGTAGCCAGCCTCGCCGGACTGGCAGAAATGGGGGTCGATGTGCGCAAGGCTGACTTCGCAGATCCAGCATCGTTGGAAGCCGCCTTTACCGGCGCAGACAACATGCTACTGATCAGCATTGATGCAATCGGCCAACGTAGCGAACTTCACCGCAATGCCGTGGTTGCGGCAGAACGTGTCGGCATCAAGCACCTGAGCTACACCTCAATGCCAGCGGCTGACACCTCCCCGGTCGTCTTCGCCTTTGAGCATGAAGCAACAGAAAAAGCGATTGCTGATAGCCAAATCAGCAACTGGACGATACTGCGCAACAACTGGTATTTCGAAAACCTGGCCGAGTTCTTCGCCAGTACCTTGCAAACCCAAGCCTGGCTGACCGCAGCCAAAGAAGGCAAGTCCGCACAACTCAGCCGCCTTGATCTTGCCTACGCCGCTGCCGCTTCGGTTGTGAAGGCACTGGAGGGCAAACAAACGTTCACCCTCAACGGCCCTGAGTCTCTGACCACCGACGAAATGGCGGCAAAGATCAATCACGCTCTGGGGCTCGATATTCAGGTGATCCACCAGTCTGATGAAGAGCTGGAAGCACAGCTGGCATCGTTTGGCTTGCCAGAAGGTATTGTCGCCATGGTCACAACAATGGACCAGCATGCCCGCGGCGCATTTTCCGATGGTACCAGCCAAGAGTTCGAGATGCTGACAGGCCGCCAGCCACAGAGCTTTTCTCATTGGCTCGAAGCCAACAGGAACATGCTGAGCCAAATTGCGAAGAACGCATAATTCATTGAGTATTCGCCCAGCCCACCGAGACAGAACCGGTGGGCTTTGCCGTTAAGCAGGGGCATCGAGACCTAATGTGCACATACCCACACTTTTCATACATTTAACAGCAATAATGCTGATTTTGGCTACACTTTATCCATCATAACAACAAAAGGGGTAGCCCATGGAAAACCCAACCAAACCACCCTATTCCGATCCCAAACAGGCTGCCCATTCATTACTCAAGCTGGTTACCGAGCTGGCAGAGGAAGTCAATCCCGGCAATGTCGATAGCAGTACCATCACCCTTGATAGCCTGCTCGACCAAGATCTCGGCCTCGACAGCCTCGCCCGTGCTGAGCTGATCCAACGCACCGAGCAGCAATTTACCATCACGCTACCGACACAGACACTGGCCGAAATCGAAACACCGCGCGACTTACTCAATGCCATCTTCAATGCCGAGCAACACCCAGCGGCTATCAAGGCCTCGGCGGATAAAATTGAGTTGCCTTCTGCCTCTATCTATCCCGATCACGTTGAAACATTGCAAGAATTGTTGCACTGGCACGTCGAGCAGCATGGCGATCGCCCCCACCTGTATGTGTATCAAGATGCCGACAATGTCGAGTCCATTAGTTACCGGACCCTCTACCAGCAAGCAATAGTCATCGCCGACCGGTTGCAAAGTCTCGGCATCGGTCCCGGAGATACGGTGGCCATCATGCTGCCTACCTGCAATGCCTATTTCTATTGTTTCTACGGCATTTTATTATCGCGGGCTATCCCGGTGCCGATTTACCCACCAGCAAGACCATCGCAAATTGAAGACCACTTGGTCAGACACAGCAAGATACTGCAAAATGCCGAGACCAAATTGCTTATCACCGTTGAACAAGCCAAAGGACTATCGACCCTGCTCAAACTTCATGTGCCGGCATTGGAGCATATTGTCACGACAGAAGAGATCGAATCCCTCAGCGTAGAGCCCCGCTCTTCCGAGCACCAGCCGATAGGCCATGCCCAGCCCGACGAGATAGCCTTCCTGCAATATACATCTGGCAGTACCGGCGTGCCCAAAGGGGTAAAACTTACCCATGCCAACTTGCTTGCCAATGTCCGGGCCATGGGCAAAGCCGTCGGCGCCACTTCCGACGATGTCTTTGTCAGTTGGTTGCCGGTCTACCACGATATGGGGCTGATTGGAGCCTGGTTTGGTAGCCTTTACCATGCTATCCCTTTGGTTATTATGTCGCCGCTTAACTTCCTGACCCAGCCCAAACGCTGGCTGTGGGCGCTTCACCACCACCGGGGCACCTTAACCGCCGCCCCCAACTTTGCCTATGAGTTATGTGTCAACAAAATCACCGATGCCGATCTAGAAGGGCTCGATCTCTCTTCGGTAAGGCATTGCTGGAACGGTGCCGAGCCCATCAGTCCGACAACAATCGATGCTTTCAGCAGCCGCTTTCAACAATATGGTTTCGCCCCGGAAGCCATGAACCCCGTGTATGGGCTGGCAGAATCCTCTGTTGGATTGACCTTCCCCCTAAGTACCCGCCAACCCCGGGTGGAATGGGTCGACCGGCAAACCATGATGAACTCCGGAAAAGCCGTCAATATCGAAACAGATCCCATTGAGTCTGGGCAACAAGACAATATCAACGCGCGGCTCGAACACAGCATTCCCCTGATCGGGCTGGGCCACCCCTTACCCGGCCACCAGATCCGCATCGTCGATAGCCAGGGAAGGGAATTGCCCGAGCGCCAGGAAGGCGAATTGGAATTTAAAGGCCCCTCATCAACATCGGGCTATTATCACTCCCCAGACAAAACCACCGAGCTCTACCACGACGACTGGCTGAGAACCGGTGATCGCGGCCTGACCATGGAAGGCGAACTGTTCCTCACCGGGCGGGTCAAGGACATCATCATCAAGGCGGGCCGTAACATTTATCCACAGGAGCTTGAATCGGCCGTTAGCCAGCTGAACGGCATTCGCAAAGGCTGCGTCGCCGTCTTTGCCAGCGCTAACCCGCAAACAGGCACTGAACAGTTGGTTGTGCTGGCCGAAACCAAACTCGAGGATGAGCAGGAAAAGCATAAATTACGCGATGAGATACAGAGTCTGTCTTTCAACCTGCTCGGGATCCCCACCGATGTCGTTGCACTCTGCCCCCCGCATACCGTACCCAAAACATCCAGCGGGAAAATCCGCCGTTCGGCATGCAAAACGCTGTTTGAGGAAAACAAACTCGATGCTCCCCAGCGCGCCGTATGGTGGCAAGCGACCCGCTTATTCTTGTCCAGCGCCAAGCCGGCATTGATACGATTCAGGCGCCTGGCAACAGACTGGGGGTTCGCCTGCTATATGTGGCTGGTCATGGCCCTGTTGGCCCCCCCCGTTTGGATTCTGGTTGCTATTTTGCCTTCAACCTCAGCCTGTTGGTCGGTTGCCCGCTGGGGCTCACGGGCGTTGATCAAGCTTACCGGCACCAAGCTCACCATCAACGGCCTTGAGCATCTCCCCGACGATGACAGGCCGTATCTGGTTATCGCCAACCATGCCAGTTACTTAGATGGCCTAGTACTACTGGCTGCAACCGGCAAAGAACACCAGTTTGTCGCCAAGTCCGAGCTCAAAGACAACTTTTTTGCCCATACTTTCCTCGGCAAATTAGGTACCCATTTTGTTGAACGTTTCGATACCCAACAAAGCATTTCCGACAGCCAGCAACTGACCAGCTTTGCCGATAGCCCCAGGCCGCTGACGCTTTTTCCCGAGGGCACCTTATATCGCATGGCCGGCCTGCATGATTTCCATCTCGGCGCATTTCAAATCGCTATCGATCAGCAGTTCCCCGTACTGCCCATTACCCTCAAAGGCACCCGCTCCATTTTGCGGGATCGCTCGCTCTTTCCCCGCAAGGGGGAAATAGAGGTGATTATCAGCCCCCTGATCCAACCTGAAGGGGACGATTGGCAAGCCACGTTGGCGCTGCGCAATTCGGCCAGGAAAGTCATATTGGAAAACAGTGGGGAGCCTGATTTGGCCAGGGAAACAACGAAATGACCTGAAAGGAGAAGAGCGCCCAGCCTCGGGCGCTCTCTTGCGACCGCACCAATCAGCCCCAACGATGAAGAATGCCACTAAGACTCGTAGTGGTGGCAACATATTTCACCGTTGCCTCAGAGGAAAGCAAAATAATTCAAAGCTTTGACACTAGAGTGGCAGAGAAAAGACAGTATGGTGACAGATATATCGCATCTCAATTACAAACTTGAAAAATAGTTCGCAAAATTATTCACTGTTTTTGCCTATTCATGATTCCGATCAACAAACCACCAACAATTAAGCCGACAAGCTGGTCACACCACCACAACGGTGTTATTACAGTGCATGTCTTTTATTTCCGCCACGTTGGGACAAATTTTGTGCCACAGCTTTGGGGATAAATAAAAGCGTATAACAGCAACGCTGACATGAAGTCAGCGAAAGATATAAGGAGTGTTATTCATGTTGTGCCCAGATTGTAAACAACCAATGGTTAAGACTAAAGACAACCAGAATCATTGTGTTGATATTAATTGCCCGCCAACCCGAACCCATTGTCCTGAATGCGACTCAGAAAACACCCAGATCATTAACAAAAGTATCAGCGATGCCGAAGTCTGTTGTAATGACTGCCAGGCAACTTGGGTGATCTCGCGTAGTTAGTCTCTATCTAGTAGAGATGGCAGTGCAAGGCAGATATTTCCATGCTCACTGACGGTGAGCTCAAGATGAAGGTGGCAGCGAACTCCTTCTATGCCGCCCGCTCTGCTTTACCCGGCAAGCTATAAACTCGCCTTTCACTTTGCCACCAAACGGGATTTCCAAGTGCCAGCCAAGCTTGAAGGCACTGGAAATCCCGCGTAAACACATTAACGGACAAAGTCATACCCATAAACACCCACACTATGACTCAAAGGTATTGGAATATATTATTACCACTTGTTATATGAAAAGCAGGTTTCTTGAGGCACAATCAAGGGTATGAAAATATTGTGAAAATAATGAGTGTGCAATGAAACTACAGCAACTGCGTTACCTTAAGGCGGTGATAGACAACAACCTGAATATCTCGGTTGCTGCCAATTCCCTGTTCACTACCCAGCCGGGGGTCAGCAAGCAAATCAGACTGCTAGAGTCTGAGTTGGGGGTTAAAATCTTTGAGCGCAAGGGCAAGTCCATCAGCGCAGTCACCCCCATCGGCAAGCAGATCATCGATGAAGCCATCGACATGCTGGAAAAAGAAAGCCGTATCAAGACGATTGTCCGTGATCACATCAAGCCCGAAGAAGGCTTTTTGAACATCTACACCACCAATACCATTGCACGCTACCTGATCCCTGAAGCGGTAGAGCGCTTCGTCAAACGCTATCCGAAAATCAAATTCCATATCGGTACATCGCAGCTCGACAAATATGGCCATATCCTAAAGCGTGGCCAATCAGACTTCTCGATCCTCGCGCAAAATGTCGAAAGGGAAAAAGACATCATCGTGCTACCGGCCTACAAGTGGAACCTGAGCCTGATCGTGCCCAAAGATCACCCCTTGGCCAAAGACCGTGATATCTCCATCGAGAAGATTGGCGCCTACCCTCTGATTAGCTACGAGCCAGGTTCAACCGGGCGTTCGGCACAGGACAAAGCCTTCAGTGCAAAAGGCATCACCCCGTATTACTTCATGACGGTAATGGATGTCGAGGTTATCAAAAAATACGTCAACCTCGGCTACGGTATCGGTATCATTGCCCAAGTGGCCGCCCAAGACGTGGTGGACGAGAATCTGGTCAGCATCCCGCTCAATGATATTATCCCGGCGTGTGATGCCTGGCTGTGCTACAGTCGTAACCTGTTCTTGCAAAAATACATGTTGGATTTCATCGAGCTGTTCTGCCCACACCTCACCCGCGAGGTGATGGAAGATATCGCCCATTGCTCTGATAATGAGATTCTCAAGATTTCCGAACAATTTGAGTTACCGGAATATTAATATTGCCATTAAGACTATTAATAAATTCATCTTTCGATATACCTAACTATTGAAAGGTGAATTTTTAATATTTATCACTAAACAGTTCCAATAGAGTATTTAAACTTTTCTAATTATCTGTTGCTATTTCACAAAACAATTTAACATCTGTTCTTTATTTAACCACCTTCAATATTTTTTTCCTTATTTCCACCTATTCTATATCTCGTTCAGAAACACAATAAATATGAAATTATGAATCGATATAGAAGAGGTCAATGCAGAGTTGTAATGTTTATCACTCGCTTTGTGAACTAAAACATTTTGCTGACCTTAATATCAGGAATATGACTGAAATGAGGGAACGAATATGTCGCTTAGTATGGCTGAACCCAAACAAAAATTATCAATATCATTAACTAATCAAATACTTATTGCAACTGCAGCCGGTATTGCTTTCGGGGCTCTAGTCGGCCCGTGGGCCGAGAACATTAAATTTATCGGTGATATCTTTATCCGCTTAATTCAGATGTCGGTTGTCCTGCTGGTGATGACCGCAGTATCGGCTGCAATCGGCAACGTTGACGGCAAAGGTGCAGGGAAGATGAGCCTGCACACATTCAAGTGGATCATTTCGATGACCATCGTCTCTGCCTTTGTCGGGTTATTTCTTGCCCTCACGATAAAACCCGGCGAGGGGATTATCATCGAAGGCGCAGCAGCAGCCGTTGCCACGCCAGATGCTTCCATCAAAGAGACCATATTGGGGTTCTTCTCGACCAATATCGTTGATTCGATGGCGAGCGGTGCGATGATACCCTGCATTGTGTTTGCCGTCATATTTGGACTGGCGATGGGGTCATATTCCCGAACCACCGGCAATAAGGTGATCACTGAGTTTATCGTCAGCTTTAATGCAGTGATCATGAACATCATCAAAATGGTCATGAAACTGGCACCCATTGGTATTTTCTGCCTGCTGGCTAACGTATCTGGGGCCATCGGCTTTAAAGTCATTATCCCGATGCTGAAATTCCTCGGCGCACTGGCAATCGGAGATATCATCCTGCTGCTAATGTATGGTCCTCTCACCGCCATGCTGACCAAAGTGAACCCATTTAAAATGCCACAAAAGTTTGCAAAATTGTCGATTATGTCGATGACCACGACCTCTTCTGCAATTTGCCTGCCGACCAAAATGGAAGATTCAGTGACCAAGTTTGGCGTCAGCCGAAAAGTGGCCGACTTCACCGGCCCTATCACGATGTCAATGAATGCCAACGGTGCGGTGATGTGCTACGTCTTGGCGATTTTCTTCATGAGCCAAGCAACCGGTATTGTGCTTGAGCCCTTCCAGATGGGGATGGCTATCCTGCTGTCTGTGCTGATGTGCATGGGAACCATTGTCGTGCCCGGCGGGATGATTATCGTCTATACCTTCCTTGCCAGCTCAATGGGCCTACCGCTAGAAAGCGTGGCGATCCTTATCGGTATCGACTGGTTCTCAGGGATGTTCAGAACCCTGCTCAACAATGTGGTGGATGTGATGATAGCCATGCTTGTGTCCGACAAACTGGGTGAGTTTGACCGGGAAGTCTACAACGATAAGAAGACAGCCGAGTACGTCCAAGCTTAATGCTTGCTTGCCATTAAAGGCATTTGACACAAAAGCCAGCAGATACATACCTGCTGGCTTCTTTTATTTTTTGCAATTCTGAATACTATCAACTGGTCCGTATCTATCTTTCAACAAGCTCTCAAGGGAGCCCTCATCATCCCTTCTATCCAATAGCATTTCAGAGTGGTCTTTTCGCTAGCCTTTGCTTCAAGCAACATAACCAACACAGTTTACTGTATGAGAATTGAACTACTTTTCTAATCAATAGGAGATCAGGCCTCAACTGTCAGAAGTCGCTTCTGCTTTTGGGGTTCTCGGTCCTAAAAATATAATTGACAGCTTAATGGACGAGTTTTGATTAGCCTGGAGGAGAAAAAATGATGCATTGGTTGAGCCACGCGATTTAGATAACTTAACAGCGAATAGGCTAAGCTGTTGTTTTCAATTAAAATTAAAAATAAAAAAGAAATAACTATCTATTATGTATACAACGTGTATAGTAGCTGGAGCTCAATTGGCTTGGGCTATTAATGAAATATTTAGTTCAAGATTTTCTCAGTTTACTTTCGATTCAGTTCGTCATATTTATCCTGTGATACCTTTTTCTTCATTCTCGATTTAATAGCTATTTAAATTAATTCAATATATCGAGGTATATATGTCAAATAAGACAACAGGTTCAGTAAAGTGGTTTGACGAAACGAAAGGTTTTGGTTTTATCACTCCAGATAATGGTAGTGCTGATGTTTTTGTTCACTTCAGAGCTATCGCTACAGATGGTTTCAAAACGTTGGCTGAAGGCCAAAAAGTAGCTTTTAATGTAGAGCAGGGTGGCAAAGGCCCACAAGCTGCGAACGTTACTTTAGCTTAATCGATATTCAGGGAGGTTTCGTTTATTGCCTAGTTATAACGAGATCTCTCTACCCAACGTTTAGTAGGTATTAATTTGAAGCGAAGAACCAATAGAAAAATATATTGGTACTATACAGTACGCGAACATAACAATATCAAACGGGAAAAGATCTTTCCCATAATAAATAGTCACCTTTCTTATGGTGAAGCCACTTAGCCTGCCACCATACACTTGATAAATAGATATGTATAAACGCAATATCTTATTCAGTGTAAAGACAAATAGCTTTGATTTAAGCTTTTCATTTGGTGAGTCGATCAACGCAGGTGAAATTAAAGATTCACAAGAGTTGAGTTTCGGAACATTTCATATTCACTCAAAAAGGGAAGTAAAACCTTGAAAAAGAAAGTACCTAGTGAAAAGTCGCATAAAGATAATAATAAAAATGACAAGCCAAATAACATTCATCAAGTAAGAAGAAAAATTGAAGACATTCTGTTAGAGCGTGAACAGAAAAAATTATTAGACCTTTAATGGAATATAAAATTATGCGTAAACCAGTAAAAAAAGCCAGCAAAAAGATGCGAAAAAGTGATTTCGAAGAAAAGTTCACAAAAATGGTTGAGGAATACCAGAGAGCAAAAGAAGTTCTTGATTCCTTGGAAGTAGGCACTACCGAGTATGCGAAAAAGAAAAAACAGTGTGATATCCTCTTCGCGAGTGCCGAACGTTTCATCAATGCACAGAAGTAGCTGTAATTGATTTTTGCTAAGCCTAACGCCCCTAAAGTGAGCAACTTCGTTCTAAAATTCTAATGTCTTTATATCGATGATATTCAAATTAGGTTGAAATGATAGTAGGCATTTACATAGTATATCTATATGAATAGCATGTTTCAGAGACGGTTTGACCATAATTGTAAGAGCATTCTCACTAAAGTACGAAGTCATAGTTCATGTAAGAGTAAATATACAGTATTATGCTTTCTTCACAGCAACGTCTAAAACGGTGCAAGATTAATTTTTATTAATTGTGAGTAGTCTAAACCCTTAATTTAGAGTAAAGTGACACTTTATCTTCTAATAAAGTTATAATTATGAGCGACGTTTTTAAGACATTATTAAACTTACGTTCTTTGCGCGCGGTTGCACGTGAAGAGTTTACGCTAGAACAACTTCAAGAAGCCCTTGAGAAGCTGCAAACTGTGGTCGCTGAGCGTAAAGAAGCTGAAGCAGAATCTCGACAAGCAGAGAAAGAAAAAGAAGAAAAACTGAAGGCATACCGCCAAATGCTAATTGCAGATGGTATCGACCCAGAAGAGTTACTGGCAACCCTAGCTGACACGCCAAAAAAATCTAAGCGTACACCTCGCCCAGCTAAGTATAAGTTCACCGTTGATGGTGAAGATCGCACCTGGACAGGCCAAGGTCGCATGCCTGCTCCCCTTAGGGAAGCAATCGAAAATGAAGGAAAATCACTCGATGATTTTCTGATTTAATTGGTGCAAAGCCTCAATTATTGGGGCTTTCACTTACGCAAACACGATAACGACAGCAGTTCGTTATCGTTTATTGGCTGACCTCTAACTCATCGCCCTAATCACTCAACAGTTTCAAAGTAGAATCTGTATTCACGTACAGCGTCTATCTAAACACCTTTTTCTCTCAACTCACGGTACTGCTGAGTCTTAACCGTTCGGAAATCCATAGCCTGCAGGGCAAGGATTATCTGTAGTTCATCCATTGAACATGACCTAGCAGCAGAACTGCAAGTACCGCAGACAACATGGGCTTTAACCTTAAAACCAGTTTATCAAGCCAATTGTTCTCTTTCTTTTCTTTACGCTTACCACATAAGTAGCAATGGTTGCCTTGCTTCAATGCAGCCTGTTCCCTTGCAGCTTTAGGGCTAAGTGATTTGTTAGGTGGGGTACCGTTGGTCTTCTTAATACCACTGAACATGATGGTCATGTGCCTGTGTATCCTATTTCTGGTGCATTTAACTAGTCAAATTACGGCTGTACTCATTGCACAGATTACGTGGCTAAGCCAATGTGACCAGCTCGAGCAATACTTACACTCATCCAAAATATAAATAATAAATTTTAATAAACTTGTTGGATTTTTTTTAAGAAATAACTTTTCACTATAAAAAAGAATTGAACAATGCTCTGTTAATAAGCAAAAAAACAAAAACATTACCTTTTGTGTGTCTTTCTTATGATACATACAGAATACGTCACTGTATAGTTTTTGAACATGAAGATTTGATATAAATAACAGAGGGAAATGCGATGAATGAAATAACCAAGGAGATTATCGACGAATATCGCTCTAGGGGATATAACGATGATTTATGACCCAAGCCGGCAAATAAAAGAACCTGGCGAGCACTGAATTACTTACCCTTTGGCAGGGGTCGGTACACAACGTGCCGAATTACGTTGCGGTTGGTGGTTTCTTTATGCTCGGTTTGAGCACGTCAGGGATCATGGCTGCTATTTTGCTAAGCGGCATCGTTATCGCACTGGCGATGATCCTAAACGGTGCCCCGGGGTCTAAATATGGTGTTCCCTTTTCCATGCTACTTCGTGCCCCATACGGTGTTAAAGGTGCCCTTTTTCCTGGTATTTTGCGTGGTGGTATTGCTGCTACTGGGTTGATTGTTTCGCCTGGTATGGTCGACGGCCATGTCCATATTACCGACCCAGGAGGTCCGCGTAGCGAGTGGGAGGGGTATGAAACCGCAACCAAAGCGGCGGCGAAAGGAGGCGTTACCACCTGTGTCGAAATGCCGCTGAACCAAGTGCCGGCGACGATTGACCGTGAAACACTGCATATCAAATACGAAGCCGGAAAGGGTAAACTGACGATTGATGTTGCCTCGCTGGGGGGCTTGGTACCTCATAATATTGATCGCTTGCATGAGCTGGCAGAGGAAGGCGTGGTTGGCTATAAATGTTTTGTGTCAACATGCGGCAATCCCGATCCGGAGTCCGGGGATTTTTGTAACGTAAACAACTACGAGCTTTATGAAGGCATGACCGAGCTAGCACGCTTGGGCAAGATTTTGCTGATGCATGCTGAAAATGCCGAGATTTGCGATGGTTTGGGCAAAAAAGCAGTGGCAGAAAGGCGCCTTACCGCCAAGGATTACATCGCCTCCCGTCCGGTCTTCACGGAGGTCGAGGCTGTGCGCCGTGCACTTTACCTGGCAAAGGAAACCGGCTGTAAGCTACACCTTTGCCACTTGAGCAGCCCAGAAGCGATTGAGGAAGTGACCAAAGCCCGTAACAACGGTCAGGACGTGACCTGCGAGTCTTGCGGTCACTACTTCGCCATTGACGACAACCAGTTTGAAGAAATTGGTACCAAGGCCAAGTGTTCACCGCCGATCCGTGATAAGGATAACCAAGATCGCATGTGGGCTAAGCTGCTGAACGGCGAGATTGACTTTATTACCTCTGACCATTCGCCCTGCACGCCTGATCTCAAAGAAGGCGGGATTTTTGATGCTTGGGGCGGTATTTCTTCGTTACAGAACAGCGTCGATATCATGTTCGATGAAGCGGTACAAAAGCGCGGTATGGCACTGACGCAATTCGCCAAGCTGATGGCGACTAACCCAGCCGATCTCTTCGGTTTGGAGCAGAAAGGACGCATTGCTGTCGGTAAAGATGCTGACATTGTCATGATTAAACCGGATTCATCCTATGTATTGACTGCAGACGATCTGGAGTATCACAATAAATTCAGTGCCTATGAGGGCAGGACTATTGGTGCCCAGGTGGCGAAGACGCTGCTGAGAGGCCAGGTTGTCTACGATCTTGAGACTGGGGTAATCAATCCGTTCCAGGGAGAGTTCGTCACGGTTTGATGAGGCGTGACAAATATGCAAGGAGGGAGCGGTTAGCTGCCTTTTTTATGTTTAGCATCGAGTGCGGTTGGAGGTTGTTATCTAGTTTGGCGTTCGATAGATGGCTTGGCGGGGGCGGATGTAGTTGTAAAAGCATTGCTGATACCGGGGGGATTATTGCGGTCTGGGAGTTTTTTATTGGATGACTTTATAGCGGTAATAAGTGGTATCTTTAATTATAAGGTAGAGCAACGTTTGTATTATGAAGAAAGCCCCATTCGGGGCTTCTTCGATTATGTTACTTGTTGATTGCCCAATATATCATTCCTGTTACCTTAGGAATTTGGATATGGCTAAAATCGAAATAGTCACTGTAGAAAGTTGCATCAATACTGGTGAAGAGATTGGTTTGTCCATCAATGAATATCAGTTTTCCATTTACCTTTTCAGAATATAGGTAGTGGCTGTTATCTCGGATAAGGTCTTCCATCAATCCTACGCCGACGATAAAGCGTGTACCATCCTCATATTCACTCATTTGTTGATAAGCCTGACAGAGAGTGATATTCGTTTGGTCAAGTTCATACCATTGGCTTCCCTTTGGATTACTTAGGCACAAATTATCTTGTTCTGCTTTTAATGTTAGGTATAAAGAAATATACGCAACTTGATCTACAACAGGCTGGACATATTTACTCCAAAAAAAAGTATCACGATTACGTAATAAGGTCATGGCCTCTGCTTGTACTAAATGTGTTGGTTGCCGAGTCGCGAGGCCTATTGCATTGAGTGAGCAATTATTTAGCTTATTTGCGCTGTTTTCGGTTACGATTGCAGTATTAATGATTCCGCCGATGAGTTCTTGAATCGTTAGGCCATAGCTATATTCATTGGGGTGCTGCTGCTTGAAAGTCTGATTATGCTTTGTGACAGCGGTCGTTAGCGCATCTAATGTGGTGCTTTCGATTTGAGCCTTATCCTCAAACCAACAAAGTTGCTGTTTATTCATTGCTTTTCCTATTTTTATCCAGTCTGTTAGAGGTTATTTTGCAGTGATAGGTTCAGGACTTTCATCGTCAGTATCGTCAATCTGCATATAGCTTGGATCGCGAGCTATTTTTCGTTTTGTGAGGTAGGCATATAGGCAGAACGCAAGGAGTACGCCAGTAAACCAAGATACTTGTGACAGAGGTTTCAGTACAGTTATGAACTCACCAATAATAGCGGCAACCGCCGCAACAATGGTGACACCAAAAGCCAGTGTGTTGTAACCATTTTTGAAATAGTTGTATTGGCCCGGTTTGGTATAGAGTGTTTCGAGATTAACATTGCCTTTTAAAATCACAAAGTAATGCGCCAACATTACACCCAGCACAGGGCCTAGCATTGCCCCTATCAAATTTAAGAACATAAATAAGCTATCCTGGCTTTCCATCAGTTTCCATGGGCAGATGATAACACTCACTACCCCGGCAATCATGACACCTTTTCGGTAAGTCAGCTTGGGGAACAGTGCGACAACCTGATAGCCTGCTGGGATAATGTTCGCAGTGGCGTTAGTTGAGATTGTTGTCATAAGGATCACAATACTGGCAAAGGTAGGGACAAACCAGCCATCGAAATTGTTGACGATATCTAACACATTCCAAGTATCAACACCGTAATGGATACTGGCACCGGCTAAAATCATCACACTGGTCATCGCAAACAAAGTGTAAGCGACGACAAACCCCAGAGTTTGACCTTTTGCTTGCGCCTTATTACTTTTGGCATATTGGGTGAAGTCACAATTACCCACAGCAGGGCAAGCCCATACCGCTACCAGAGAATTCATTACAATGAAAAACTTAAAGAATGATCCCCCGTCTGTTTGCACTTGCTCTGGCGCGTAAGTCAAAATATTGCTAATGCCTGCTTGGTAAACAGCCCAAATAGCCAGTCCACCAAAAACAAGCCAGATAAGAGGGTTTAAAATAGCTGTAAATTTATTCAGGACATCACCTCCATAAAAGGCTATTACCATATTAACAGCCCAAAAGATCAAAAAAGCGATCATAGCAGGGATGCCAAGGCCTAGAATGGTGTCACCGCCACCGATATTTAAAAACGACGGCCAAAATTTGCTAATTAAGATCAGCATGGCACCCGTACCGGCTGTATTCATGATGCCAAACCACATAATTGAAGCTATACCACCTCGCAGTGTGCCGGGAAGCAGAGCACCCTTCACACCGTACGAACCACGCAAAAGCATGGCAAAGGGAATACCATATTTAGAGCCAGCAAATCCATTTAATACCATCGCCGCAGCAATAACTAAGCTACTTAGAATAATGGCAGTAATAAGGCCAAAAGAACTTAACCCCAAGGTAAGAAAACCACCAACAGCAATGTAGCTAGGAATGTTGTGAACGGAACCTTGCCATAAAGTAAAGTAGTTAAATGTATTCCATGTGCGTTTTTCTGAAGGTTTGGGAAGCATGTCATCTTTATATCCCCTTGAACGATACTCTTCAATCAATGCCTTGTTTTGTTTGCTCATATAATTTCCCATTTAGATTTCACGTTTTTATTTATCTTATCTGTAAGGGGATTTGATATTAATGAGCGCTCACACGTAAATAAGAAATTATATTATTTTTATTTATTGTTCGACTGATTTTTCAAATCGTTTTTAAAATAAAAAATGAGCAAGTAACTAATATTACCTGCTCACTTAAAGTCAATATTTCTTTTGTAAAAAGTTAGTAATAATTTATACGGTTACATATTCTGCTGTCTTCTTATCGTTGTAGACTTCCCGGTCAAACTCACCCAGTTTGTCGGGCACAAGCATGGCTATCATCACATCCACCACATTGTTGAGCAGGGTTCTGAACATCCCTGAGAACCAGTCGATACCGATAAGGATCGCCACGCTTTCTAGCGGTAGGCCCATTGAGCTGGCAAGGAAGGTATAGACGATAATCATCCCGCCGGGCACGACAATGGTTCCCATGCACATCAGCACAAACAGCACAAACAGCACAAACAGCACAAACAGCACAAACAGCACAAACAGCACAAACAGCACAAACAGCAGGATAGCCATCCCCATCTGGAAGGGCTCAAGCACAATACCGGTTGCTTGGCTCATGAAGAAAATCGCCAAGACGTAGCACATCACCGCACCGTTGGCATTCATTGACATCGTGATAGGGCCGGTGAAGTCGGCCACTTTTCGGCTGACGCCAAACTTGGTCACTGAATCTTCCATTTTGGTCGGCAGGCAAATTGCAGAAGAGGTCGTGGTCATCGACATAATCGACAATTTTGCAAACTTTTGTGGCATTTTAAATGGGTTCACTTTGGTCAGCATGGCGGTGAGAGGACCATACATTAGCAGCAGGATGATATCTCCGATTGCCAGTGCGCCGAGGAATTTCAGCATCGGGATAATGACTTTAAAGCCGATGGCCCCAGATACGTTAGCCAGCAGGCAGAAAATACCAATGGGTGCCAGTTTCATGACCATTTTGATGATGTTCATGATCACTGCATTAAAGCTGACGATAAACTCAGTGATCACCTTATTGCCGGTGGTTCGGGAATATGACCCCATCGCCAGTCCTAATATGACGGCAAACACAATGCAGGGTATCATCGCACCGGGGCGAAAAAGATTGTGGTATCTAAATAAAATACAAAGCCAACGAGTTAATTGACTCGTTGGCTTTTTAGTCTTTACTCAAGTAGGCGAAATAACATTACGCTGTTTGCACTTCTGGTTTTTTACTCGCCCTGAGGTTAATCAGCACAAAGAATACCGCTCCTGCCACCAGCAAACCTGCTGATAAATAGAACCCAATCGCTTTAGAGCCTGTCAGATCGGATATTAGCCCTGTCAGTGGCGGTGCAATGATTGATGACGACATGCCGGCGAGGTTGAAGACCGCAAGAGCCCTGGCCATTCTCACTTTCGGAGCACGCTCAGTGACGTACGAGATCAAAATTGGATCCAGTGCCATCTTGCCTAGGAAGCCATAGACCAGAAGGCTGATCATCAACGCCGTGGTATTGGGAGACAGCACCGTGAAGGCCAGCATAAGGGCACCCGCGATCTCTAGTGTCACTACCATCTTCACCGCTTTGGCCTTGAACTTGTCGGCCAAGGAGCTGAAGAACAGTGCGCCGGGTACGGCAATCATTGCCACCAGGGCCGATGCCCCACCAATTGCGGCTCCTTCGAATCCACGCTCCGTCTGCAAGTAGCTCGGAAGCCAGGTCACAATCATGTAGTAGCCATAGCAGGTACAGAAGTACAGGAAATAGACCGCAACCAGTTCCGGCTTGAGCAGTGACGTACCTTGTGGCTCTGCAGCTGCTGTCGCGGTATTTGTATCCGCTTTAGCTTCGGTAGCATGCTTGGCTGCCTGGTTGGGTTTAATCACCAAGGCAAACACAATGACCATGGCAAAAATGATCGCGGCTGAAATGTACAGCACGTTATTCCACGCCATGTCCATGTTCTTTACCAGTACACTGGAGCCAACAAGCCCGATCCCCATACCCACGGCCGACCCACTGTTAACGATTGCAGAGGCAAAAGCCCGGCGCTCCTGGGGCACATGCTCGCCCGACAGTGAGTAGGCGGAGCAGAAGAACGTCGCACAACCCAGCCCAGACAGCAATGAACCTGCATACACCATGTTAATTGACGCAGCATTGGCGATCACAAGGGTACCTATGGTGAATAGGCTGAAACCGCAGAGCAGTGTCAGTTTCTGCCCCATTTTTTCGACCACTATCGAGGCGGGGATCTGCCCACCGCAGTATGCAGCAAAATAAAAGGTCGCAATAAGGCCTATCTGGGTATCGCTAATATCACCAAGAGCCGATTGAATCTCTGGATAAATGGGCGTAAGGACAGTTCGATAAATCCAAATAGCAACCCAGCCCAAACAGAGAATAACGACAAGCTTTTTCCAGTACTCAACACCGGAGTGATTTTTAATTTCCATTTTCATTCCCGTGTATTAGTTGTAGGCCAGCTCATAAAGCACGTTGATAAGTGCTTCAACACCCACGGTAAGATCATCGATATCGGTTTGCTCTGCAGGGTTGTGGCTGATACCCGCAATACTTGGGATAAAGATCATTCCGGTTGGTACGCGAGGTGCAAAAATCTGGGCATCATGTCCCGCGCCACTGTGCATACGCTTGTAGTTGGCCCCTTTGGCTTCTAGGGTAGAATCAATCAGATCAACCAGGGCAGGATCCATTGGGATCGGCTCTTCGTCCATCCAAAGGTCTACGTCGATTTCAATCTCCATCTCCGCGCAGATCTGCTTCATGTCTTCAATGATCTGATCGCTAAAGCCGATGAGCTTTTCCTTGTCGGTATGGCGGCAATCCATGGTGAACAAAATATCGCCAGGAACAACATTGACCGTATTCGGCTTCGGAACCACCTTGCCAAAGGTCAGGACCAGTGGATCCCCTTCTGCTTTGGCTTTATCTATGGACTGGCAGCAGATCTTGCTGAAGGCGTAAACGGTATCTTTACGGTAGCCCATCGGCGTGGTACCGGCATGGTTCGCTTCACCTTTGAGGGTAATGTTGTAGCGACGCTGGCCGGCAATACTGGTCACAACCCCCAGCTGCTTGCCTTCCGTTTCCAGCACCTTGCCCTGCTCGATATGCAGCTCTACAAAGGCCTTGATATCCTTCCTGACCGTCCGCTCAGTGGCAAAGTCGAAGCCGCATTGTTTCATGGCATCGACGAAGTTGACGCCCTTGTTATCGGTCAAGCCTTTAACGGCGTCATTATCCGCAATACCGACGATGTTCTTGCTGCCCCAGAACACATAAGGAAAGCGGCTGCCCTCTTCTTCGGCCAGCGAGACCACTTCCAGGGTACGCTTGGGCGAGCCATGTTTGTCTTTAAGGTATTGCATCGCAATGAACGCGGCCTCGATACCGAACTGGCCGTCGAGATTACCGCCGTTGACCACGGTATCCACATGCGAGCCCGACATAATGACCTGATCGGGATACTCCGTACCCTCAAGGCGACCATAGATATTACCGACGTCATCGGAATAGGCCTGGAAGCCACTTTTTTCAAATAGCTCCAAGAAGGTGTTTTGGGCTGACAGCCACTCTTTGGTGTAAAGCAGGCGCGTCATACCCGCCCCTTCTTCATAGCCAAACTGGGTAATTTTCTTCGAGGTTTCTTCTACCTTACTTTTTAATAGCTCCATCTTTTCATTCCTTATTTTGTTTCAAAATATGTATTAACGACAGGCTGCTGGCAAACAGGCCCTTAATAATTCGCTTTAATAATATTTATTATTTCTGCTTATCCATTAAACGCAGATTTATGATCGTAGGAGTTGATGAATGTGTGCTCTGATATTAAATACTCATAGACATCATCCACAATCTCTATTCCATTTTCTTTTGACTTAGCTTCAATTAAATCGCTATTTTGACCTGGATAAAGCACTTTATTAAAACCCGGTGCTGGTCGAATCTCGCCTAACTCTTTCATGGTTTGGGCAATAGATTCAATAAAGTAATCTCTTGTCGTGAAGAACTCCGGATTAAGCACAATGTGCAATTGACCAAGATTACGCCCTTCGCTTAAGTCCTCATACATCGAGCTGACACTGCGGCCAAACGGCAGTCCCAGCATGACACCGGATAAAATGTCCACCATCATCATCAAGCCATAGCCTTTGGGGCCGGCGATCGGCAACAGAGCCCTAACGGCATGTGGGTCGGAAGTCGGGTTCCCGGCTTCATCAACGGCCCAAGTATCAGGTATAGTCTGATTTCGGGATCGGGCATCAAGGATCTTGCCCCATGCCTGTACGGTCGTCGCCATATCGAAATTGATGGTCTTGCCCTCTGGGCCCGGCGCAGAAAATGCGATGGGGTTGGTCCCGTAATACACTTCGCTGCCACCAAACGGGACGACCATCGGGTCTGATTGACACATGGAGATCGCCACCAGGCCACGCTCTGCCGCCAGTTTGGTAAAGTAACCCAGCGCGCCGCTATGGCTCATACGCTTAACCCCAACCACGGCCACCCCTTTGGCCTGTGCCATCTCAATGGCTTTTTCCATGGACTGCTTTGCCACAACATGGCCAGCCCCATTGTCACCATCAAACACAGCACTGCATGGGCCCGTTTCTTCATAGCTAAATTGGGGGGCCGAGTTAATACCTCCTTTCGAGATACGCTCCGAATAGTACTCAACCCTAACTGCACCATGCGAATGAACGCCGCGCTCATCGGCAAACACCAGGACATCAGCAACAGTATCAGCATGTTCATCAGATAAACCGGCTTGCATAATTTTTGCTTTAATTAACTGATGAAGCTGAACACTTGAAAGATTCATAATTTACTCCATGATAAATTCACTATTTCGCGGGCTAATAGGTTTATGTCATTTATCTATAAATCTATACTAGCTAAAGAAATATTTTGTTTTGTGATCTATAAACACCTCAATTAACTTCATGATATTTTCTTCTTATATTCAAACTATCATTAAAAGGATTTATATAGTGTTTATAATTTTATTTTTAACATTTAAGAACAGCCACATACCTAATAATGTATCGGCACCGGAATAGTGGCCATGACATAACAGCCGCGAAGCGTAAAAGTTAAAATCTTCTGGGCTTGAATGTATTAGGTCTAACAGGGAAATCGAAAAATAACCATTTCTGGCTTGCTCTAAATATCCAGCACTAACTGACGTTGTCCAATAATCTAAATCTAATGTCGAAGGCAACAGGCTATGGGCCTTTTCCCTGAGGTTGGGGGAACTATAAGCGCAGGCGAGCATGCCAACCAGCATATCATCGTGACTGGGTGTTAAACCCGGCCCGGCACCAATAACTCCCTCCCAGCATGGTGGTTGCCCATCGAACCACCGGTAAACTTGACTCAGTATCGACTCAAAAGGCTTCTTGTCCCCAGCCTTTGCAATTGTCGACAATGAGCCATATAAACCGGTTTCCTTTGTTTGCTTACTCAGATAATCGGTAAGTTGTTCCAGGGAAATTGATGATACATCCCGCGCTTTGAGCCACACGCCATTTTCCCCTTTGCGCAGGTGAAAATGGTTAACAATCATGCCATTGCTTACCAAGCGGATCGTACGTGCGTCCGGTACAAGCTGGCTCAGATGACTGAACATCTGCGGTGAAACGGCCCACCCCGAGGGGCTCATTCCTGCATCGCTGCGATGGAGTGTCAGCACCTTATGATCTTCGGTCAGGAAATTAATCGCCTTGCTGCCACCGCCGGCAAAACGCAACGAGCCTGGCCTCGACGGTGCCGACAGACTGTAGGCTAGCGCTTCATGTACCATCCAATTCTCCCTCTGAAAAATCGAGGCAGCCCATGGGCCGCCCCATGACATTACTCAGCCTGCAGACCCATGTCTTGGGCAAGGGCCTCCAGGGCTTTTTCGAAACAGGCCAGTGGGGCCCGTACCGTTCCGGCGCCAATTTGACCGATGCCCGCTTCCTTGTGGGCAATACCAGTGTTAATGATCGGCGTGATACCGGTTTCGACAACATGGCGGACATCCAGGCCGAGGCATGCGCCTTGGAAATTCCATGACGGGATCTGCAGCAGTGAGTTTTGCTCCACGAAAATCTCGGCCATCTCTTCAGAGAAATCCAGCGCCGCATCCACACCGCCAACACCGACAAATCGTGTTACGCCAGGCGCGGCGACCATCGCAGCCCCGCCGACACCATACGTTTCGGTAATGGCACTGTCGCCAACATCCGTATTCGCCTGCTCTTGGGAATAGCCGGTAAAATACAATCCTTCAGGGGTATTCACTGGCGCAGTAAACCACTGGTCCCCCATGCCGCTGACACGAATACCAAAGTCCTTACCGTTTCGGGTCATCGCAGTCACAATGGTGCCCGCTTTGATAGTGGCCCCGGCGTCCATCGCACACTTACAAAATGCCATCGCCAAGTTGAGGAAAAACTGATCGGTAATGCTCAGGAAATCAAACACTCTTTTCAACACATCCTTGCTGGCATCCACTGCCGCTATGCTCGGCGCTAGCGTACGGAGTAACAATGAAGAGGTCGCAATGTTACGCTGGTGGAATTCATCCCCCATGGTGATCCCCTGTGCCATAATGGCTCCTAGATCAACACCGCCCTCGGTATTTGCCAGCGCATCCTTGAGCACAGGCATCAGCTCTTCACGCATCCAGTGCAGACGCTGCTGGACTTCGTCACCGTAAGCGCCAAAGCGCATTACTTTGCCGATCCCTTCATTCAGGTTGCAGTAGGCAAAGTTACCATCGGCTTTGTTTTCAACCACAATGACCGGCATGTTGGCCGAGGTGATCCCGCCCATTGGCCCTACGGCGTTATGGTGATGACACGGACTGAATTGCACCTCCCCCCCGGCAAGCATCGCCATTGCATCGGTGTCGGATGTCGCCCATCCCTCGTATAGGCAAGCACTGACACAGGCCCCCTGCATCGGCCCGGTCATCTCTTCCCATTTGATCTGCGGGCCGGCATGGAGCAGGTGCTTACCTTCTGCCAACCATGGGATAACTTCGCCGGCAGAGGTAACATCCACCCAAAATGGACGCGCAGATTTTACTTTTTCCAAAACGGCTGCGTTGGCTTCACTAATTGATGAATACATATCTTTAATTCCCTATTGCATTTGCTTTAATAGACTGGCCAATTTTGCGTTCCCGCCTGCGATGGGGGCCCACTGGTAATGCACGACTGGCGTCGCGGCAGACTGCAAATCGTCGGCAAAACTGCGCAGTCCTACATTCACTACCCTGATCCCATCGAGCAAAGCGGGTCGCTCTTCAACCGCCTTTGTTCCTTGTTGTTCAATCAGAGCCTCTGACAGCAGCACCGCTTCTTCCAAGGTATTCACCACAGCCACACCGGCCTCAACCAAGGTTTCGATTTGCTGCGAGCGCTGCTGCGGATCCGCCTCTGTTCCTGTTACCGTCGCGATGGCGTGCAGCGGGCTTTGGCGCTTCGATTTTGCGCTTTCAACTGCCTCCACCAGCGCTGCCGCCGGATCCGCTGTTGCGCCATAGCCGATAACGACATCGAGCAATAGCACCCCAACCTGCTCATCGACTGCGCGTTTTTCAATTTCGAGGGTACGTGTGGTTGGATCAATCATCGGGTGAGGGCGACCGACGGTATAGTGATCATCACCGAGGTCGATAATGAGGTGGCCGCCATCATTGAGCATAACGCCCTGGTCATGGGCATCATCGACAGCCAAGCCAAGTTGCTCCGCGGTAAGCATCGCGGCCTCGGCAGCCAGAGTCCCGCCCGTGTATAGGCCGAGGATTTTCTTCCCAGCCGTTTTATTACAACCTGGCACATACTGGCGGACATTGGCCAGCATCGCGGCAAGCCTGCCGGCTTCGGCAAGGCTGTTGGCAAAAAAGACATTGCCATCACGCGCCTTTTCACGGCGGGTACCGAGGAACAGCGCCACCACCGGCTTGCTCATCGCTTTCATGGCTTGGATGACCGCTTGTTCAACTTCTGGAGCTGGCGGTTTGGAGACAAAAGCGACAACCTCGGTTTCCTGATCGTTATCCATCATCGCAAGCGCACTCAAGGCACTGGCACCACCGACGTCTGCCGATAAATCACGGCCCCCCAAGCCGAGCGCATGGGTAATACCTTGGCCTGCCAGGCAAACCTGGGACGCCAGTTCCTGAATCCCGGTACCGGAAGCCCCGACAATACTGATCGGCCCTTTCGGCAACACGTTGGCAAAAGCCAGCGGCGCCCCCGCAACCATAGCGGTACCGCAGTCAGGCCCCATCACCAACAACCCCTTTGCAGCAGCTTTTCTCTTTAGCGCGACCTCTGACTCAAGCGGGACATTGTCTGAAAACATCATCACATTCAGATCATTGTCCAGAGCCTCATCAGCCAAGTCGGCGGCATAATCACCCGCCACAGAAATTAATGCCAAATTGGCCTCGGGCTGCTTTGCCAATGCCGTTTGCCAGCGGCGGACGACATCCAACCTCTGCCCGCCGGCGGATGCCTGTGCGATGGATGCCAGTGCGCTATCGAGCTGAGCCGCAATCTCATCGGACACATCGCCGCTTTCAGCATTGGGGCGAATCGCCACACAAATATCATTGGGTGTGGCTTCGTCGAACAGTGGATGCCATAGGCCTGTGGACTCCAGCAGAGATTTGTTTGCCGGAGTGCCCATCATGACAGACACCTCCTCAACATTATCACCATTACTCAATTGCCTTGATATCAGCATCAGGCTCACCGAGTCCTGAAAACAACCTTTTTTTAAAAATGCCTGGATCATGTATGGCCACCTTTCTCATCCCAAAATAAATAACGTTGAAAATTTTATTTTTCTTCAGCGTGATTCCCTGTATTTAGCTAGAGGTTAAGGCAGTCATGGAATTAAAATATTGAGCAATATCACACACAATATATTGTTATAATATTTTCAAAAATAGACTGACTATCGTTCAATCATTATTTATGACACTGGATATAAGAACCTCGACTATTAAAATCTTTTATCAAATCAAGCAATCATTTTAAAAAATCTTTTTTTACATTTATATTTGTAACGCATATTAAAATATCGACGTAGATCATTTTTTTTAAGTAATATTCTTTTATAAGATGTTGTGAGTCTCATTCATTTTCAAGGACGCACATGCTAGACAGGGAAACAATCCGATCTTTTATGAAAGTAGCTGAATATGCTAATTTCTCCAAAGCGGCAGAAGTACTGCATAAGACACCTGCCGCTATCAGCTATCGAATAAAGGTGTTAGAAGATGCTGTAGATACCCAGCTTTTTATCCGTACCACACGCAGCGTGCACCTTACCGAAGCGGGTGAGCACCTACTTAGCCAATGTCAGAAGTGGCTCGACTGGATGGAAAGCATGCCGGATGAGCTACGCCAGATAGCCGACGGTATTGAGCGAAATATTAATATAGTCATCAATAATTTACTATTCGACCAACATGCCGTCTCCCAGCTCATTCTGGCATTGCATGAGGCCTTTCCGTTTACCCAAATCAATATCTCCAGCGCGGTATACATGGGGGTATGGGATGACTTATTAAACAACGATTACCACTTGGCTATTGGCGTACCAGGGCTCGATACTATCGATAACACGGTAAAGTTAAGCCCTTTGGGTAAAATGAGCTGGACCTTTACACTGACCCCCAAGCACCCGCTTGCAACCCTCAACGCTCCGCTCAAAGAGTCCCAGCTCAGGCACCACCCTGCGATTAACATTGAAGATACCTCCCAACACATCAACAAACGCACGGCCTGGCTGTTGCGGGATCAAAAAGAGATTAAAGTGCCTGACCTGTCGACCAAAGTCGCCTGCCATATCAATGGAGCGGGTATAGGTTTCCTACCCAAAAACCTAGCTAATCCACTGATTAATGAGGGGTTACTGATTGAAAAAGAAGTGCAGTGGAGCCGTGCTCCGTCTCCACTTTCTATTGGCTGGCGCCAGGACTCTACCGGGGAAGTGACCCAGTGGATTATAGAATTATTCAAAAAAAACGATCCTATAATCCAAGGTTTTTTAAAGAATATCGACCAGTTACACCACTAAAGACGCATCGGGGACAACGGTACAAGCCGGTCTTACACAGGTCCCCTTTTCACCTACCAGAATTTGTTCCACATCCTGAAGGGCACCAATGAATGCAATCTGGCCCGTCCGCTCTACGAACTGAATCACCGCCTCAGCCTTTGGCCCCATAGCACCGTCAGGAGCGGCAAAAGGACGCATCTGACTAACCGTCACATCCCGGAGTGCCCGTTGGTTAGGCGTTCCCCAGTCTTGATAAACCGCATCGGCATCCGTCAGGATCATCAGGTAATCCGCACCGATTTGTTCTGCCAGCATTGCGGCCACCGAATCTTTATCAATCACGGCTTCCACACCTTTATAACCCACTTGCTGCTGAACCACTGGCATCCCACCACCGCCGCAGCACACCACGGTTTTTCCTTGGTCCAATAAACTGACAATAGTACTTGCTTCAAGCACTTGTACGGGTTTTGGTGACGCAACGACGCGGCGGATATATTGGCCGTCTGGTTTCATCTGCCAACCATATTGCGCTTCGAGCTCAGCCTTGTCCTGCGGCGAATAGACCGGGCCAATGTACTTTGTCGGCAGGGCGAAAGCGGGATCGGAAGCCGACACTTCAACCCGAGTCAGCAAGCAAGACACCTCGTTCATCCCCTGCTCTGTCAGGGCCTGCACCAGCATATAGCCCAGCATCCCCTGGGTCTGCGCCACTAAGTTATCAAGCGGATAGGCCGGCACTTCACTGTAGGCCGAGTTTTGCAACGCCAGCAACCCCACCTGCGGACCGTTGCCGTGCACTATGGTCACGTCATAATCTTGATCCAACTGCTTGATCAGCTCTGCCGCCTTGTTGATATTCCGTTGCTGATTGGCAGCAGATAAGACTTCACCCCGTTTGAGCATAGCGTTGCCACCCAGGGCAATAACAATTCTCTTCTTGTTCATCACACACCTTTTTTATATTTGATCTTTGTTATGCAAAATAAAAAAATTTATTATTTTGCGTATTTTTAAAATATTAACGACTCGTTTTTATGTCTAGATCAGCAACGGGATTTATCTGTTTATCAAACATTTTTATTTAATGTTGCTGCCAACATAAAATTAAACCTTTAAGTAAAAATTGAGATACTCAGATCACACTTTTATTATTTCAATTAGATAATATTTATTCACCAACACAGCTTCTGGTAATAGGGCCCATAAAACTTCCTTCCGGGCCCGTTTTTTTAGGTGACATATTCGAGGTATAAGATGGGATACTTAAACAACAATACAGGATACATTAATGATCTGCTGGCAACCCGGGCCGTAATTAAAAAAAACAACTTTGCCATTCTTCCACCAGATGGTCTGGTAAAAAATGTCCTGCCGGGGTTTGAAAATTGCGACCTGACTATCCTGTCATCTCCACAACTAGGCGCCAGCTTTGTCGATTATCTGGTTACCCTTCATGACGGCGGTAACAACCGCTGTGGGTTTGGCGGCGAGGAAGTCGAAACTTTCTTCTATGTCATCTCGGGTCAAGTTTGTGTCGAGGCCGATGGCCAACGCCATACCCTCACAACGGGGGGGTATATCTATTGCCCGCCAGGCACACTGCTGTTTATGGAAAATGCCAACCAGGGCGAGGATAGCCAGGCATTCCTCTACAAGCGCAAGTATCAAGCTATCACCGGCTACCAGCCCCATTTGCTGGTCAACCACCGCGATAACCTAGAGAAGGTCCACTACGAGGGGATGGAGGATGTCATTGTTGAAGATCTGCTGCCGAAAGATCTCGGCTTCGACATGAACTTCCATGTTCTGACCTTTGCACCCGGTGCCTGTCATGGCTATATCGAAACCCATGTCCAGGAGCACGGCGCGTATATCCTGAGCGGTGAAGGTGTCTACAACCTAGACAACAACTGGATCCCGGTTAAGAAGGGGGATTACCTGTTCATGGCAGCATACGTTCCCCAAGCCTGCTACGCTACAGGCCGCGGAGAACCTCTCAGCTACATTTATTCCAAAGACTGCAACCGAGATATTCCATTGTAATTTTCACTAATGCCAATTTAGTCATATCGCCTTTGGAAGCGTCAGTTTAATCTTTCGCTTCCTTTTTTTAATCGGAATTTGATTTTCAAAAGTTTTTATAAAAAAACCAGACTTCCACCTATATCAATGAAATCCTAGCCCCAATCCCGATATCCTCATGCTAAGTGCCGCCATTCCGTGCCCAGGAAATCAAAACATTCAATAGGTCACAGCAGAAAGCCGACAAAATAAGATCAAGGAGCCCACAATCAATGACGATTAACAATGCACTGTTTGAAACCCTCAATCCCCCCCAGCGCCTGCTGATGGGGCCAGGCCCGATCAATGCGTACCCTCGCGTCCATCAGGCTTTGTCAAACCAGCTCATAGGTCAGTATGACCCGGTGATGACCGAGTATATGCGCCAAACCCAGGTACTTTACCGCCAGGTATTTCATACCCAAAACCCGGAAACCCTGCTAATTGACGGTACCGCAAGAGCGGGAATAGAAGCCGTCTTGGTGTCGATTCTTCAGCCTGGCGACAAGGTATTAATCCCTGTCATTGGCCGCTTTGGCCACCTGTTGTGTGAAATTGCCCAGCGCACCGGTGCCGAGATCACCACCATTGATGTGGAATGGGGCAAGGTCTGTGATCCGCAGCAGATCGAGGACGCCATCAAACAGGTCAAGCCGAAGTTGCTGGCGACGGTTCAGGGAGACACATCAACCACAATGAACCAGCCACTGGCCGAAATCGGGGAAATCTGCCAGCGTCACGATGTCCTTTTCTACTGCGACGCCACCGCCTCTGTGGCCGGTAACGAACTGCTGGTCGACGATTGGCACCTTGACGCCGTGTCGGTGGGTCTTCAAAAGTGCTTGGGAGGCCCTTCCGGCAGTGCACCTCTGACGCTCAGTCCAAAATTTGTCGAGCAGATCAATCGTCGCAAGCACATCGAGAAGGGCATCCGCGACCCGCACCATACCGATGGTATCGAAGCGATGATCCAATCGAACTACTTCGACTTGCCAATGATCCTCGACTACTGGGGAGAGGAAAGACTCAACCACCATACCGAAGCAACATCGATGCTGTACGCCGCCCGCGAATGTGCGCGACTGTTTCTTGAGGAAGGGCCGGCAAAAGTCATTGCCCGCCACAAGCAAGCGGGCGATGCCATGGCGGCCGGCCTGCAGGCTATGGGCCTGAGGCTGTTTGGCGACCAAGACTACAAGATGAATAATGTGGTGGGCGTATACATCCCAGATTTGGTCGATGGCGAAAAAGTACGCCAAGAATTGCTGACCCGGTTTGGGATTGAAATCGGGACATCGTTTGGCCCGCTCAAAGGCAGGATATGGCGTATCGGGGCAATGGGCTATAACGCCCGCCAAGAGACTGTCCTCCATACCCTGGCCGCGCTAGAAGCAGTATTGTTTAAACACCGGGCCCAAATACAGCTCGGCACAGCTGTCGCGGCAGCGATGGAGTATTACTGATTATTGGCGGTACACCGGGGCGCTGATCACAAGGTGCCACCCGAGGGTGGCACGCATTGTTTTACTCTTTGATCGTCACTTTCTCGATGATAATGTCATCGAGCGGCACATCTTCATGGCCGAAACGGGTCATGGTCAGCGCTTTACCAATGTTGTTCACCACCATCATGCCGCCTGTGACTTTACCGAACACCGCATAACCCCAGCCTTGGTTGGTGGTAGCAGTGAAATCAAGAAAGTCGTTGTCTTCCAGGTTGATGAAAAACTGCGATGTCGCCGAATGTGGCGCATCGGTACGAGCCATTGCAATCGTGCCCGCTTTGTTTTTCAGGCCGCGGTTGGCTTCGTTGACAATTGGGTCACGGGTCGGCTTTTCCTTCATTCCCGGCTCGTGGCCACCGCCTTGGATCATAAAACCGTCAATCACACGGTGGAAAATCGTTCCTTCGTAAAAGCCGTCTTTGCAGTATTGCAGAAAGTTCTTCGAGCTGACCGGAGCCTTGTCGAAATCCAGTTCGATTTCGATATCACCGAAGTTCGTCGTGAAAATAATCATAAAAATAACTTTGCTAAGTATGAGTGGCTGGCAGTATACAAAGCTTAGCGGATACCGCAAACACCATACCTATTCCCAGGCAGTCAGCATTTTCGCCAGTAACGCATCAAGCTGTTGCTGCTCCTCCTTTGACAACGCTGTAAGCTTGCGTTGATTGTTTCGGTGCAGCTCCTGAATAATTTCATCTATCAACACCCGGCCTGCCACTGTCAGCTGCACCAGTTTGCTACGTTTGTCTTCGGGATTATCCACCCGCTCAACCCACCCCGCCTTGGTTACCCGTGTCAGTACCTTGGTCAGTCCGCCAGAGCTCAGCAGCATCGAACTGTAGAGCTCGGTGGGCGACAGACAGAAAGGCTCGCCCCCTCTGCGAAGGGTTGCCAACACCCCGAAATCGGCACTTTGCAATGCGTATTGCTCAATCACCTGCGCCAAATCTTGCTGCAAATAGTCATGAAGACGGTGGATGCGCAAAATCGGCGGGGAATGTTGCTCAAACGATTCGGGCCAATTTTGTTCGATATTTTTCAGAATATTAGCAACAGTTTCTTGCTTTGCCATCGTTCTACTCCTTCCTAACCCTCCAAATATATCTTGCTGGAAAGATAAATACCATATAGTATCTTTCTGGAAAGATAAATAAGAGAGCTATATGAACAAACACATTCCTACATCTTTATTGTTATTACTCGCAGCCGTATTTGCCCTTTCCCCTTTCGCGATTGATAGCTACCTGCCTGCGATCCCCACCATTGCGGGGGATCTCGGCGTCAATACGTCGCTGGTCGCCGTGACTGTGAGTATTTATGTCCTCGGTATGGCCGTCGGCCAGTTAATTGGAGGTCCGTTGTCTGACAGGCTTGGCCGCAAACCCACCATGGTGGCTGGCCTGCTGCTGTTTGCTGCCGGAAGTTTCATGATGGCCGGTGTCGAATCACTGGAAATGCTATGGGCATGGCGTATCGTCCAGGCCCTCGGCGGGGGGATCGCCGTGGTCGGTGTACCGGCAACCATCCGCGACAATGCGGTCGGCAAAGAAGCGGCCCGATTGTTTTCGCTCATTGCCCTGATCATGATGCTGGCTCCTTCCATTGCCCCAACGGTGGGGACACTGATTCTACGCACCCAGAGCTGGCACTGGATTTTCTACCTACTTTGCTTCCTGTCGACCCTGATTGCGCTGAACGCGTTAGTGGTTATGCCCAAGGCAAAACCGGCCAAGAAAGGCAAGGCTTCCGGCGGATACCTGTCCGTCATCAAGGAGCGCCGCGCGTTGGGCTACCTACTGGCACAGGCTTTTGGCTATGCGGTATTAATGACGTTTATTACCAATGCCCCCTTGGCGTATATCGATCACTTCGGGGTTTCAGCCGAGCTATTTTCCGGGCTCTTTATCGCCAATGTGATCGGTATTGTGATCATCAACCGTACCAACACCTTTCTGTTGCGTACCTTTGAGCCATCTACCTTGCTGAAAGTATTTCTGAGCCTGCAGCTGATCGGCGGTATCGTCCTTATCACCAGTCACGTGGCGGCACCGGAAAAATTGTGGTACATCGTTCCGGGCTTCGTGATCTCCATCGCCGCCAACGGCGGGATCATGGCCAACTCCAGCGCTTGTTTCATGCGTTATTACGGCCCAAACGCAGGAGTTGCCTCTGCCCTACTGGGCGCGGTGCAATATGGTGTTGGTGCCGGTGTGAGTGCAATGGCGGCGATGCTGGGCGGGACGTCACTGTGGCCGATGATCATCGCGATGGTCGGCTCTACCGTGATTGCCTTAGCCGGGGCAACTGTCGGTGCTCGGCTGGACACGGGAAAGAACGATGAAGATGCCGCCTCGGCGGTGGCCTCTTGACGCTACAAACGACAAAAAAGCCAGAGGGATACCTCTGGCAAAACACGAGCTCGACAACATAGCAATAAAAAAGCAGGCAACTGTAACCCTATTCACGGTGTGGAAGGTTAACCATCATCCCCGCCACCTGAAAAGCTGTTGCCGTCAGGTTTTCTGCCCCGCTAGCCAGCGCCTGGGCCAACGAGCACGGCTTGGACAGCACCGAAAAGCATGCGACGATGCCCACTTGCCGCAATGCATCACAGCCATCGCCAAGCGAGCCGGCCAATGCGACGGTGGGGATCCCCATTGACTGGGCTAATTTGGCGACACCGGCCGGGGTCTTGCCACCAAGGGTTTGACCGTCCACTCTTCCTTCACCGGTTATCACCCAGTCGGCCCCCTGAAGCTGTTCTGGCAGTGAGACCGTTTCGGACACTATGGTTATCCCTGGCTTCAACTCCGCCTGCATGAAAGCAAGCAGGGCCGCCCCCATGCCGCCAGCCGCACCGGAGCCCGGCACATTGACAACCTGACACCCCAGTTTTTCGGCGATACAGCTGGCATAGCAGGTCAGGGCACTGTCTAGCTGCTCGACAATCTCGGGGGTGGCTCCTTTCTGCGGACCAAAAATGGCGGAGGCTCCCCGTACGCCGACCAATGGATTATCAACGTCACATGCCGCGACGACGTCCACTTTGGCCAGCCTTGGATCCAATCCCGCCATGTCAATATCTGCGATTCGGGATAACTGGGCACCACCATGACCAATGGGATAGCGGTACTTATCAAGGAACCTGACACCCAGTGCTTGCATCATCCCTACCCCGCCGTCATTGGTTGCGCTGCCCCCAATCGCGACAATCAACCGTTTGGCGCCGGCATCCAGCGCGGCAGAAATCAACTGCCCAGTCCCGAAACTGGTTGTCAGGCGAGGATCCCGCTGCTCGTTGCTTAGCAGCTCTATTCCCGATGCCCGTGCCATTTCAATCACTGCGGTTTCACCATCACCCAGCATGCCAAACTCGGCGTCGACCTGCATATCCGGCAACGGCCCCATCACCGATACCGTTTGGCGATGACCTTGGGTGGCATCTACCAGCGCGTCCAGGGTGCCCTCCCCGCCATCCGCCATCGGCACGCAGACTACCTCACAGGCAGGCAGGCGCTGCAGGATGCCTTTTTTTATCGACCGACACACCTCGGCAGCACTTAAGCTCTCTTTGAATGAATCCGGGGCAATGACTATTTTCATCCACCATCTCCTTTGCAAAACACATTAGCCAAAAACCACAGCGGGCACTACCGTGCCCGCCGTGTTGGTTAGCCCCGAATAGAGTGGTTACTCATATGCTCAAGCGCTTTGATCATCGCAGAGTGATCCCAGCCACTGCCGTCAAGTGCCGCACAAGTGTTGAACAACTCTTGTGCCGTTGCGGTATTGGGCAAGTTCAACTGCAATTCACGGGCGCCACTGAGGGCAAGATTGAGATCTTTTTGGTGCAGCTGGATACGGAAGCCCGGCTCAAAGGTGCCTTTCACCATGCGTTCGCCATGCACTTCAAGAATTTTCGAAGAGGCAAAACCACCCATCAATGCTTCACGGATTTTGGCCGGATTGGCACCTGCCTTTGAGGCAAACAATAGCGCTTCACCAACCGCTTCAATATTGAGTGCCACAATGATCTGGTTAGCGACCTTGCAGGTTTGGCCGTCACCATTGCCGCCCACGAGCGTAATGTTCTGCCCCATCACCTCAAACAGCGGCTTAACCTGCTCAAAAATGTCTTCACGGCCACCGGCCATGATCGATAGCGTTCCGGCCTTGGCACCCACCTCGCCCCCGGAAACAGGAGCATCGACATACCAGGCTCCCAGCGCTTCCACTTTCTCGGCAAAACCCTTGGTGGCCATCGGTGAGATAGAGCTCATATCAACCACGACTTTACCCGGGGCCAACCCTTTGGCCACACCAATATCAGAGAACAGGACCTCTTCAACCTGAGGGGTGTCCGGCACCATGGTAATGATCACTTCGGCCGCTTCCGCAACGGCGGCCGGGGTGGGGCAGGCAAACCCTTTTTCGCCCAGCAATTCCGCTGGCGCAGGCTCGAAGTGTTCGGAGAAATACAAGGTATAACCTGCATCCTGCAGATTCTTCGCCATTGGCTTACCCATGATCCCCGTTCCGATAAATCCGATATTTTTCATCCTACTTTCTCCCTTCCTTAAACTAAATTAAATGCTTTAAGCCAACCCAGACCGGCCTGAGTGCCATTTGCCGGTACGTATTCACAACCAACCCAGCCGCTGTAACCAATATTGTCTAGGTGAGCCAGTAAAAATGGGTAGTTAAGCTCACCGGAACCCGGCTCATGGCGCCCCGGATTATCAGCTAACTGGACATGGCCAATCTGCGCCAGGTGAGTTTCCAGTGTCCGCGCAATATCGCCTTCCATAATCTGCATGTGGTAAATGTCATACTGGTAACGGATGTTGTCAGAGCCAACATCTTCCAGCAGCCCGAGCGCCATACGGGTGTTGGAGACAAAGAAACCGGGGATATCGCGGGTATTAATTGCCTCGACGACAAAAGCGATGCCAGCCGCCTCCAACAACCCGTTGGCAAAGCGCAAGTTGTCGACCAGTACCCGGTAGGCCTCGTCATCGGAAACATGGTCTGGTTTGATCCCGACCAGACAGTTAACCTGGCGGCAGCCCAATACCTGGGCGTACTCGATTGCTTTAGTCACCCCCTGACGAAACTCCTCAACCCGATCAGGATGACAGGCAATGCCCCGCTCCCCGGCGGCCCAGTTGCCTGCGGGTAAATTGAATAGCACCTGCTGTAGGCCGTGGGCTTCTAGCTGGGCGGCAATATCGGCCGCCGGAAAGTCGTACGGGAACAAGTATTCCACGCCACGGAATCCGGCCTCTGAAGCCGCCTTGAAGCGCTCCATAAAGTCGAGTTCGGTAAATAGCATTGAGAGGTTTGCTGCTAGTTTTGGCATATTCGATGCTCCTTCGTGCTGCGGCTGCCTCAGCCGCAGCAAAGTTGAAATAAATGATCTGTCACTCAACGGCGGGGTTATAGGTCTATGGTTTCTTCAAATTCCATCACCTTATCGATATCCGGCCCCATCGCGATATTGGTCACACGCTCGGTCAGCACCTCGACAACAACAGGCACCTTGTACTTCTGAACCCACTCTTTCGCCTGCTCCAGCGCCGGGCCGATATCTTGCGGCTCATCAACACGGATGGCTTTACAGCCCAGCCCCTCAACCACGCGCTTGTGATCCACGCCGTACTCTTTCACTTCCGGCGCATTCTGGTTTTCAAACGAAAGCTGAACGCAGTAATCAATATCGAAGGCGCGCTGGGCCTGGCGGATCAGCCCCAAATAGGCGTTGTTGATCAGCACATGGATATACGGCAGATTGAACTGCGCCCCCACCGCCAGCTCCTCGATCAAAAACTGGAAATCGTAATCTCCCGAGATGGCAACAACCGGCTTGGTCGGATCGGCTTTCACAACCCCAAGAGCAGCAGGCATCGTCCAACCAAGCGGACCGGCCTGGCAGGCATTGATCCAGTGTCTCGGCTGGTGAATATGCAAGAACTGGTTCGCTGCGATCTGCGCCAGGCCAATAGTCGACACATAGCGTGTCTCTGGACCAAACGCCTTATTCATTTCGTGGTAAATGCGCTGGGGCTTGACCGGCGTACAGTCAAAGTCTTCACGGCGGAGCATGGTGCGCTTGCGTTCGGCACAACTCGCCACCCACTCAGTACGGTCTTTCAGATCGCCCTTTGCCTTCATCTCCTGCGCAGCTTCGATAAATGCCGAAAGCGCGTCATGGGCATCGGAGGCGATACCCAGATCCGGCGAGAAAACACGCCCAATCTGGGTCGGTTCGATATCGACATGAATGAACTTACGCCCTTCGGTGTAGGTTTTCAGATCGCCCGTATGGCGATTGGCCCAACGGTTGCCGATACCAAACACAAAATCCGACTCAAGGTAGGTGGCGTTGCCGTAGCGATGGTTGGCCTGACACCCCATTCGCCCTGCCATTAGCGGGTGTTCGTCCGACAGTGATCCCCAGCCACGCAGTGTCTGGATCACCGGAACGTTGACCAACTCTGCGAATTCGCGCAGCAAGGCTGAAGCATCAGCATTGATGATCCCGCCACCGGCGACCAAAACAGGTTTTTCCGCCTCGTTCAGCATGGCCAGCGCAGCCTGGGCCTGCGCTTTGGTCGCCGATGTCTTGGCTGGCGCCATTGGTTGATAGAGATCAATATCAAACTCAATTTCGGTCATCTGCACATCAATCGGCAAATCCAGCAGGACAGGGCCAGGACGGCCCGAGCGCATTTCATAGAAGGCCTTCTGGAACGTCCCTGGTACCTGGCCAGCTTCGCGGATCGTCACCGCCATCTTGGTAACCGGCTTGGCTATCGCTTCGATATCAACGGCCTGGAAGTCCTCTTTGTGAAGCTTGGCAACCGGTGCTTGGCCTGTGATACAAAGGATCGGGATCGAGTCTGCAGAGGCCGAGTACAGGCCGGTGATCATATCGGTGCCCGCAGGGCCCGATGTGCCGATACACAGACCGATATTCCCCGGAGCGGTTCGGGTATAACCCTCTGCCATATGTGATGCCCCTTCGACATGCCTTGCCAGCACATGCTCAATACCGCCAATTTTTTTCAGTGCGGCATACATCGGGTTGATGGCAGCCCCGGGAACACCAAATGCCGTATCGACGCCTTCTTTCTTTAAAATTAATACCGCCGCCTCTATTGCTCGCATTTTTGCCATAATATGTATTCTCCTAATCCAGGATGAAATTTTTCCTATTCAAACAGGATGAATTGATTTTTAAATGTTATTAAAAACTAATGGTATAATTAGTCGATAAATGCTTAACAATACAATTATCTTCACCGGCACGGTCAATGGTTAAAAAGTCTGTTTCTTGGTTCTTAGCAAACAGCAAATAATGCCAAACATTGCGGTGATAATTAATTCCTTGATTTCCATTAGTAACAAAGGCGCGTAAAGTCGACTCATCAATATTCTCATCCCCCTTTGCCACTATGACAATAAAGCGCTCACCCTTTAGTGGGAAGAATGCCTGACTGCCTTTAGGGTGTTTTTCCAATAAATCAAATGAGATACCATTCTCAAACCCAGCGGCTCGCACAATACTGATCAATGGTGACGATTCATCTGATACATCAATGGCTCCAAGCCCATGAAAGCGCTGCCCAGAGCGATTATTGATATAGAAGAAATCGGAGTTATCCGTCTCCAACACATCACCAAAAGGGGCAAATGCCTCTTTGGTGAGAGGCTCTACTATTAGTTCTCGCATAATTAAAGTTACCTGATTTAATTGCCAAATTCATTTAAAGGGTTAACCGTTATTAAACGACTAACAATCATCCCCGGCATATTCCCTTTTCTGACAATTATAAAAACAGACATTCACCTTAAAATACTTGAGCTAGAGCACACTTTTTTTTCTCGCTATTTTTTTCAAACAATACGAAATCATTTAATAAAAATAATTTATTATTCTCATGGTTAAGGCAATTATCAAAATTAAATTAAAATTAATTAGGCTATTAAATAAAAAAGGTGAGCTTTTCAGCTCACCTTTTCTCACAATTATGGCATCTGCGCCATCACATTATCTAAACAGGTTAAACCGTTAGCGCTTTACTCCCCGCAGCTTGCTTTTTTTTATAGCCAAGAGCAATCGTCAAGCTAAACGCAACGGCAAAGGCAATCACCATACCCAACACATAGGATACGACCGAGGTCGGCGCAATGGAGATGATGCCCGGCAGACCTGCCGCCCCCAGCGCTGTGGCTTTTACCTTGAACAAGGTAATGAACGCACTCGCAGTTGCCGCACCGATAATAGCGGCAATGAACGGGTAGCGGTATTTCAGGTTAACACCGAACATCGCCGGCTCAGTAATCCCCAGCAAGGCCGTGACACCCGATGGCATCGCGATCCCCTTGGCTTTTTTATCTTTGGTCGTCAGGCCATAAGCCAGGCAAGCCGCGCCTTGCGCAACGTTGGACATCGCTGCAATTGGGAAGATAAACGTACCGCCAGTCACCGCAATATCTGCCAGAAGCTGGGTCTCAAATGCAATGAAGCTGTGGTGCATACCGGTGATCACAAACGGCGCGTAAACCAGCCCAAATAAAGCACCGCCGATAAAGCCTGCGGACTCGTAAAGCCAGTTAAGGCCATCACCCAACAAGAAACCGGCATCACGGGTGATCGGGCCGACAAGCGTTAAGGTGAGAAAACCGGTGATGAAAATGGCCAGCATCGGAGTCAACAGGTTATCCAATACCGATGGGATAAATTTGCGCAGACCATTCTCAACCTTAGCAAGAATGAAAGCCGACACCAATACCGGCAGTACTGAGCCTTGGTAGCCAACTTTTTCGATCTCAAAACCGAAGATGTTCCATACCGGGATATTGCCGCTAACACTGGCACCACCGAAGCCCCAGCCGTTCAACAGGTCTGGGTGAACCATCAACATACCCAGCGCAGCGCCAAGGAAGGGGTTACCGCCAAATTTCTTCGATGCCGAGAATGCTAGTAAAACAGGGAGATAAACAAATGGGGCGTTGGCAAACGTATTGATCATCGATGCCAGATCGGCCATTCCCGGATAGGCTTCAATTAGTGACTGTCCATCAATAAACAGGCCCTGTGCGGTCAGCAGGTTAAAGATCCCCATCAACAGACCACCCGCGACAATGGCCGGGATGATCGGCACGAAAATATCGGACAGGCCCTTCACTGCACGCTGAACAACGTTCTGCTTTTGTGCGCTAGCAGAAGCAACCTCTTTTGTCGACATCTCTGTCTGACCTGTCTCTGCTGTCATCGCCGCATACACCTGGTTGACGATCCCTGAGCCAAAGATCACCTGGATTTGCCCGGCCACCTGGAATTGGCCTTTTACCCCTTCGATGTCATCGATTGCTTGCAAGTCCGCCTTGCTCTCGTCATGCAAAGCCAAACGCAAGCGCGTCGCACAGTGTGCCGCAGCTGCAATGTTTTCTTTTCCACCAAGCTTTTCAATAAGTTGCTTGGCAATCATCGGAAAGTCCATCTTTCTACCCCCGTCGCGAATGCTCTTCACGCTCAGACATTTAAATTCCACCCTCAGCATGCCTGCTGGTATGGGTACATGTTATTAAAATCATTTCGGCTCCCGGAAAGTAACAAGGTGTGCCATTCGGCTTAGCAGGTGTTGGGACTGCTCACATTGCCAACTCCAATCGAACCAAGTCCAGTTACCTTGAACCTAAGTAGTTCTAGTTTATTTCGGGAACGTTACCGAAATAGTTTTTACGATAGAGTCAGGTGCCGTCAAGCTATGGTTTAATCAGTGTGAGGGGGATCGATGATTATGGCTATCTCGCACAATCAAATGTGACCTGGATCACCTTAACAGGCTAATCCGTAGCCCAATGATTGCAATGCATCCCTAGTTTGCAGGATCATCGAGGGTAACCAAGGAGTTATGTATGGCAAGCCTACACGATGTAGCCCGACTTGCCGGGGTATCGAAATCAACGGTCTCCCGGGTGATCAACGACGAATATGGCGTTAAAGAAGCCACAAAAATCAAAGTAAAACGTGCGATTGAAGAGTGCGGCTACGTAGTCAACCAAGTAGCAAAAGATTTAAAGTCCAATAAAACCAACCTGATAGGAATCATTGTTCCCCGCGTCGCCTCCAATGCTACCTCACAGGGCGTTGACGGATTAAGCGAAGTGTTTGAACGGGCAGGCAAGCAGGTATTGCTGGCTAACAGCCGTCTGGAGGCAGGCAAGGAGTTGCAATACATTGAACTGTTCAACCAGAAACGGGTTGAGGGTATCGTGATGTTTGCTACCCACATCGATGAGCCGCTGGTCACAGCCATCAAGCGCTCCAAGGCGCCAGTGGTGCTGATCGGTCAGGACGGTTCAAACTTCAACATCCCAAGTGTCATCCACGATGACTATCGGGTGGGATATTGTGCTGGTGAGGTCTTGAACCAAGCAGGCTGCAAGCATGTCGGCTTTCTCGGGGTACAAAGCGATGATATCGCTGTCGACCAGCAACGCTTCGACGGTTTTAGCCGCGCCTTGAGCCATATGGCAGCCGAGCCACCTAAGTTCCATTGCCAAGGGCAATTCTCAATAGCCTCAGGGCGCCAGGAAATGGCAAATATTTTGTCTAAAAATCATAAGGTTGACGGAGTATTTTGCGCAACCGACCGTATCGCAATCGGTGCGATGCAAGCCATTGCCGCAGCCGGACTAGTGCCCGGTGAAGACATCAAAGTGATCGGTGTCGGTAACGATGAAATGGCCTCTGTCGTAACACCAGGCCTGTCTACTTTTGCCTATGGCTTCGAGCCTGCAGGCAACAATGCCGCCAAAATGCTGCTGGAAATCATTGAGCAAGGCCGCAGCCAGGTGTCCAAACTGGTACTGGGCTTTGACTGGGTCCCGCGCGAAAGCGCTTGATAACCAGCCTTCATTCCCTACCCACCGCCAGCACCAAAAAGGGATCCAACGCACAGTTTTCGTCATAAAGGGGAGCAAATACAGCGCTCCCCTTGCACTGATAGCTGCATTTTTTGTATTTTTGGAACGTTCCCGAAATTATCAAACAAACTGGTTAAGGCCTCAACCCCATGACACTGACAGATATCCTTGCTGCCTGCGGCGGCCCCAACAATCTCTTGCGTGCGCTGCGCGTCGAGCAACAGGTGATTCTGGAACTTAAGGATCCTGAGCTTCGCTCCGATCTTGCACGTGTGTTGCCATTCCACAGCAGCCTCAATCAGGTAGCATGGACGCCGGAAATGCCTTTATGTCAGGCTAACTGGGAGCAGCTCGGACGTATTATCGAGCAAAACCAGCGCACTCAACTTGCGGCAGTGTGCGAGATCACTCAATCACCGCACCGGCCGCTATGGCATATTGCCCCACCGCAGGGCCTGCTCAACGATCCTAACGGCTTCACCTACCACAATGGCGAATACCATCTTTTCTACCAGCTCTACCCTTTTGGTTGTGTGCACAAAGACAAGTACTGGGCCCATGTCACCAGTTCCGATCTGGTTAATTGGCAAAGCCAGCCGATGGCGCTATACCCATCGGATTGGTTCGACAGCCATGGGGTGTTCTCTGGCCATGCTGTCAGTACCGACGATGAACTGATGCTGTTCTACACCGGCAATGTCCGGATTGGCGAGCAGCGCCAGCGCATTACCACCCAGTGCCTGGCCACCTCGAGTGATGGTGTAAATTTCACCAAACACGGACCGGTGATTGACAGCCTACCGCCTTCAGTTACTCCCCATTGCCGCGATCCGAAACTGGTAAAAAACGGCGATCACTGGCTGATGCTATTGGGTGCCCAGCAAGAAACTGATGAAGGCCAACTGCTTGGCCGCCTGGCAATTTACCGCTCTTTTGATTTACGCCAGTGGGAGTTTGTCTCACTGACTGGTAGCGAGCTCAATGACTTCGGCTATATGTGGGAGTGCCCGGACCTATTTGAAATCGGCGGGCAGCTGGTTGCCATTATCTGCCCTCAAGGCATTGAGGCGGATAGTAAGCACCACAACGTCCCGCACCATAACGGCTACCTGCAAGCCAGCTTGGATGAGAACGATCGGCTTGAATTATCAGAGTTCCGCACGCTGGATCACGGCTTCGACTTCTATGCCCCGCAGTCGACACAGGCACCAGACGGCCGCCGCCTGATGATAGGCTGGATGGGATTGCCGGATGAAATCAACCAGCCAAGTGTTAAAGACAAATGGCTCCACCAGCTCACCTGCCTGCGAGAGCTATCTTGGCAAAACGGTAAGCTGTATCAGCAGCCTGCCCGTGAGTTGCAGCAACTTCGGGGCGAAACGCAGAGCTTTAACCTCGAGGCTAACAATGAAAAATCTTCGTTGGATCTAGGGAGCAAGAGCTTCGAATTGCAAACGACCTTACCTTGGCCGGCATCGGGGCAAACCACCCTGCGGGTGATGGACAACGGCAGCGAGTACTGCGACATCATCCTTGATGCCGACCAACAGCGGATCCGCCTGGATCGCACCCATGCCCAGCCAACCGACGGGGAAACCATCCGTGAATTGCCTTGGCCACACCGGCAAGACGTTGAACTGCAGCTTCTGGCTGACAACTCATCGCTGGAGCTCTTTATCAATCAAGGCGAGTTTGCCATGACAGCCCGTGTATTTACCGCTCAAGATGCCACAGCTGTTCGGCTGATTGGCGGCACTCCCGTTAGCATTGACATTGAAGCTTGGCTGTTGGGCTAAAAATCAAAAGGCAGTCTGGCTCCCCACTTTGGCTGCCTTCGTTATTAACCTAGTTCAATTTTTACCAACTCAGCTGCGGTATCGACGAAAATACCTTGGATATCTTTGGCTTCGCGCTCGGTCTGGCCGCCATATTTTAGAAAGGCAGCAATAATCGCTTGGGTCTTCTCTTCTTTGGCCCGCTCAAGGAAATAGCGTAGCTCCAGTTCCGTCCCTGCATTTTCATCTTCAATCGATGTTGTGATGATTTCCTTGTACATCACTATGTCACGGATCTCTAGTTGACTGATGGCACCGAGTACCAGAGCGAGATAGCCTTCCATCTGCGTCGTTGGCACATACTGGGTAATAATATTCAATCCCTCTGCTTGCTGGGCAGTAAAATCATTGCCAACTAGCAATGCTTGCAGCGCCTTGTTTTTACCCATTTTTCTGGCAAAGTGCACTGCCCCCATACCGCCAGTTGGGATATTGACGTGAATTTCTGGCTGGGCAAATACAGCGCTTTCCGTGCCATAGGCTAAATCACATGCCATAACAAATTCATTCCCCCCGCCTCGCGCGACACCATCAACCACAGCGACCGAGACTTGCTTCATTGCTTTGATATTGGCAATCATGTGATTGAATTCAATAGATGCAGCTTGGCCTCCCTGCGTGCCGTTGATGACATTCAAATCCAAATGAGCCAGAAAGAACTGCTCGTGCAGTGACTTAAACACCACCACCTTGGTCTCGCGGCTATCCTTGAGAGACAACACAAACTCATTGACTTCGTTAATCAAATCAATCGTCAACACGTTTACAGGAGGATTATTGATAATGACTGTCGCAATGCCGTTTTCATGGCTAACCGATAACTTGTTCATGGAATTTTCCTCACTCTACGTAATGGGCCCTATTCGTTGATGCCCTCTCGATGGGTAATAACTATAGGTTTGTCATAGGCGAAGAAAAATGCTCCAATTGGCATCTAATTGGTGTACAAAAAGAAACAAAGAGGATGTATGGATCTTCCAACCCGATTACTGCTACTTCTAGAAGTCGTGGAACTTGGCTCATTTACCAAGGTTGCCGAACAGAGAAATGTTGATAGATCGGTGATCTCAAAACATATCAGCCGGTTGGAAGATGAACTTGGCGTTCGCTTGCTAAATCGCACCACACGTTCGCTCTCTTTGACTGCCGCAGGCAATGAAATGGTCAACCAAGCAAAATCACTGCGGGACCTACTGAGCAACACTCACCGCTTAGCACAGAATTACCATGCCGAACCCAGAGGCGTATTGCGCATCACCAGTACCACCTTGTTTGGCCGCCAGTATGTACAACAAGCCGTATTAGCATTTCAGCATCAATACCCGGGAGTAGATATAGAACTGCGCCTGGAAGACCGCGTGGTAGATATGGTCAAAGAAGGATTCGATATCGGTTTTCGTATAGGTAAACCCAAAGACTCAAGCCTGATCATCAGAAAGGTCGCACGTAGCAGGCTGCTCATTGTTGCCTCGCCTAAATTCATCGACAGGTACGGTGAAATCAATACAGTTGAACAATTGGAGTCTTTGCCTGCCACTGTGTATTCGGCACCGGGGTTAGTCATCGATAAATTCGGTTATCTCAATGAAAACAACGAGAGTCGGTCTTTTCAGCTAAAGGTGGCTTACAGAGTCAATGACGTAGAGATGATCACCCAAAGTGCCGTGGCCGGAAATACGTTGGCCGTTGTCACTGCGCAGATGATCGAAAATGAAATACTGGAGGGCAAGCTAATACCGATTTTGACACAGCTAAACCTCAATGATTTTGGGACTTTCTACGCGGTATACCCTCACCGTGATGCTCCAATCAAAACCAAACTTTTTATCGATACACTTAAAGATATTATCGGTGATGATGTACCTGTCTGGGAAAAACAGATCCCCAATTTTGGCAGTATGTATGGCAGGAATGAATGAGAGTGGATAAGAACCGATAGCAATCTATCATGGCTGGAAACCATTTTATTTTAGTAACAAGTAAAACAGGAAAACCAGCAGAGGGGATCTGCTGGCTTTCATGGGTTATCAAGCTACAAAAGGGCATAGTACTAAAAGAGCACTCTTGTTAGTCTCTTGAAACAATTACTCGCTGCTGATTCCTGCGCGCATGGTTGTTCCAATACGCTGCATTCAACAATCGATTCTCCAAGCGGTGTGCCAGACCAGAATCGAGCTCTTGGTTCTCCGCCAATATGGCTATTGCCGAAATCAACTGCTCAAATTCCGAGTTCAACACAAATTGTCCGCTCTCAATCAACATCGCAAGATGCTGCACTTCAGCGACAATAGCATTACCTGCCGACTCACTAATGGCACCGCGAGGGATATAAATTGTGGTAAATTTATCTTCCACGTCATTGAGCAGCAACGCTACTCCATCCATTAGGTGTTCTCCCGGATTAAAGGCCGGCTCTCGCCACGGCCCCTGGCTCAGGGCCTCGCGAGCTCCAGGCAATTGCTTTCCTTGCCCGTAAGCAAACATGTTGACTCCAGAAGTTTGATAACGGCCAGCTAGCACGTCCTGTACAGTCCCCATTGCATCAAGCATATGATAGAAAGAATAGATACCGGTATAGTAGATAGTCCCCTCAGGCATTAGCTTCTTGCTGGCGTTAACATGGTTATGAATACTGTCAAAATCATGCCCATATGCCTGAGGGATCACACCGTCTATGTCATCCTGCCAGTCGGCGATCAACACTTCTTCAGGACCTGGCTCCGGTGTTGCCGTAAACATGAAATCAGGATTCACACCTTTAGCCTGATCAGCCAGTTTCTTAATAAAAATGTTCTCCCTGTCACGGATCCATTCTTGGTACTCGGCAAATGCCTCGGCATCCGTTCGAAGAATTTCAGTGTCCTCAATACCAGATTCTTCCTGATACTGTGCTAGCGCACGGGAATTGAACGAAAACGAATCAGCATGCTCATAATGCGGATAGCGCATGTAGTCAATATTGAGCCCGGTAATCGCATATTTTTCCTGCATCTCATGGAAAATTTCGAGCATGTAATCTTGGACGTCATCTTGGACAATATCTAACCAAAAGTATCCATACCTGTTATCAGGAATAATCTCTTCGTCGACATTGCTATTCTGAATCGCTAACCAATGGGGATTTACAGCTATTTGAGGTGGAATAGGTTCAACCAAATTAGGAGAACCAATCATAAAACCATTCGTCCAGCCCTGCACGGTCATACCCAACTTTGCGGCTTCCCCGATATAAGCGGCAAGAATATCATTGCCATAGGGACCGTAGTTCTTATCGCTAAAATGCGGATGTTGTATTGTCATGCCGTAATCGGCCATTACCTGGCTCGGATAAATGGTATACCCCCAGAAAGTGACTTCCAGATAGATACTGTTGAATCCGGTCTTGTGCATTCCTTGCACGGTCTCTATCACCTCACCAAGGTTTTTCTCCTCAGGACGATGCCAAATACCACGCTGCTCAACCACTTCGGATTCGATCGTGTGGTAATAGGCGCTATCGGCATTTCGAGAGGCGCTCAGGTATAATTCGTAGGCAGATGATGCACTGTGAATACGTGCTTCATCACCAGCGGCTAAATCATCCTTGGCCTGCCCCAAATACCGTTCAGCAAGCTCCTTAGGGAAATCATAGTAACCTTGGTACGCACTGGCTATGCTATCTGCGGCATCACTGATAGCCATTTCAGCTTGGAATCGGTAACTATTCAAATCCGTATGTAGGATTACCTGCATGCTATCTTCATCCAGCTCCACATGCGTCCCAACAATGGAATACTCCGTTAGGAAAGAAGAAGCCGTACCGTGACCACTCAACACGAACCCGTTATCGGGGATCGCTGAATCAGCCCCACCAAGGCGAGTGATAATCCCATCCTCAACAGTGACTTCATAACCAAATTGATTCGTTTCTGTCGTCTCACCAAAGTCAGGATCATAGACAATCAGCTCATTGGTATCTCGCTCTTGGTTCAGGAAATAGGCATGCTTACCTGTAGTGGTAATTTCATCTTCACGTCCCCCCTCCTCGTTACTACTATTACACCCCACAATAGCCACGGCCCCCATTATTATTAAAGCTCTGGCTTTTGGCATCCACCGTTTTAGTAGCATGTTTTACCCCTCATAAGTGATTTGGTTTAATAACAGCGGAGCTTAAAATTAAGACCTAATCCATTGTTGAGGACCGTAAAGTCGGCCACAGGAATGAACAAAGGCTCATTTCTCTTTGATGCATGCTCACGCGATTGCACCACATGATAAATAGAAGTTTCAGAGGGAAGCTCATTGGTAATTTTAATATTCACACTTTGAAGTAATATCACTGATTAATAATATTTTGTGATCATTGCCCTGCTGGTATATCACATCAACGTTCAGTATGTTGATTGCAGATTACTCGCACTTCCAGTACGTAGACAATGACACTTAGCAGCCACTCTGCAATTCATAAATGCTGAGGATAATAAAACGCCCGGATGCCTGAATGACTTTAGGGCATTAAATAAATTAGTTCTTCTCAGGTTGGCCAGCAGCAAATACGAAAGACGATATCAAAGCTGGCTTTCGACCGAGGCTATGAGATAGAAAAACAACGACTCTGCATCAACTATACTGTTGTCAGTTCCCTTACTGCTAAAGACTCCACCAGCCTCTGCGGGGAGACGTTTTGAAAACAGACAACAAAGTCATCGTTGGATGGCGAGAGTGGGTTAGCTTGCCCCAACTTGGTATCGAGCGAATCAAGGCAAAAGTGGATACCGGGGCGAGAACATCCTGTCTACATACCTTTGCCATCGAGGAATTTCGCCACAACGACCAGCAATGGTTGCGGTTTTGGGTGCACCCAATTCAAGCAAACAACAAGGTTGTTGTTCGGTGCGAGTCTCGCGTGATCGACCAGCGAGTCGTCCGGGATTCCGGCGGGCATGAAACGCAGCGCTATATTATCCAAACGGAATTGGTTGCCGGTGACTCCTCTTTTCCCATAGAGATGACGCTTACTCCCAGGGATAACATGAGATTTCGGATGTTGCTCGGCCGAACCGCCCTTCATTCACGCATGATCGTCGATCCTGGCAAGTCTTTCTTATTATCAAAGGAGTAACTTATTGTGAAAATAGGTATTTTATCCCGCAATAAAGAGCTTTACTCAACACGTCGGCTTATCGAATCGTGCCAAGCGCGCGGGCATGAATACAAAATAATCGATGTACTGCGCTGCTATATGAACATCAACTCCACTTTGCCTTCCATTCACCTCAAGGGTGATGAACTTGCAGGTTTTGATGCCATTATCCCTCGTATTGGCGCATCGGTGACCTTTTATGGTTGTGCGGTTTTACGGCAGTTCGAAATGATGGGGGTGTTTCCGGTCAATGAATCCGTCGCCATCACCCGATCTCGGGATAAATTACGTTCGCTACAATTACTTTCCCGTAAAAATATCGGCATGCCGATCACGGGCTTTGCCAGCAAACCCGGCGATATCAAAGACTTAATTCACATGGTTGGTGGCGCTCCGGTCGTCATAAAGCTGTTGGAGGGGACTCAGGGCATTGGCGTTGTTCTTGCCGAAACCCAGAAGGCCGCAGAGAGTGTGCTTGAAGCCTTTATGGGGCTGAGAGCCAACATCATGGTTCAGGAATACATCAAAGAGGCAGGAGGGGCCGATATCCGCTGCTTTGTCATTGGCGATAAAGTCATTGCCGCCATGAAGCGCCAGGCGCAGCCAGGGGAATTTCGCTCCAACCTGCACCGCGGGGGGGAAGCCTCCCTGGTACGCATTACCCCCACGGAACGCAAAACGGCGGTCGATGCCGCCAAAGTCATGGGGCTGAATGTTGCTGGTGTGGATTTGTTGCGCTCCGAGCGCGGGCCGTTGGTCATGGAGGTGAATTCGTCCCCCGGGCTTGAGGGGATAGAATTGGCAACCGGCAAAGATGTTGCCGGCATGATCATTGACTACATCGAAAAAAATGCCAAACCCCAGAGGACCCGCACCCGTGGCAAAGGCTAGCCGGAATAAAGCTTTTCAATGCGGGGATACACTGGTGCCTCCGGGCAAGAGAATGAGTGTCGAGCTGGAGGTTGCCAGGCTATATACCCATGCCAACCTATCTGTCACATTAGAAGTCGTAAACGGCCGCCTCGCCGGGCCGGTACTTTTGGTCGATGCCGCTATTCATGGTGATGAATTAAATGGCGTCGAGATTGTGCGTCAGTTGCTGACAAAAATCGATCCCATGAAACTGAGAGGGACCTTAATCGCTGTCCCCGTGGTCAACGTGTTTGGTTTCATCCATAAATCAAGATACCTGCCGGACCGGCGGGATCTAAACCGCTGCTTTCCCGGATCGGCCCGAGGGTCTATCGCCGGGCGTATCGCCCATTATTTTTTCAACAATATCGTGATGCTGTGCACCCATGTGATTGACCTCCATACGGCAGCGATCCACCGGACAAACCTGCCACAAATACGTGCCAACCTCAGCCATCCTGTTTCTGCCAATATGGCGATGGCCTTTGGTACACCGGTAGTGATTGACGCCTCACTGCGTGATGGTTCGCTGCGCTCGGAAGCCGAAAAGGCAGGCATCGCTGTTATCACCTATGAAGCCGGGGAGGCACTGCGCTTCGAGCCATTTGCCATCACGGCCGGAATTAGAGGCATACAAAGGGTAATGCGCCATCTTGGTATGACCGCACAGGGCAAACTGACAAGGGCCAAACCACCCGTTGTCGCCAGAGCCACCCGCTGGATACGGGCTGACTTTGACGGTATCCTCCGCTCGCACGTCACTTTGGGCCAGAGAGTAGAGAAAGATCAAACCTTAGCCATTATTAGCGATCCACTAGGTAGTGACGAAGTGGCAATAAAAGCCCTGCAGGGGGGAATCATTATCGGCCAGCAAACTCTGCCCTTAGTCAACGAAGGTGATGCCATTTACCATCTGGCTTATTTTGAAGAGCCTGACAGTTTCGTCGAGGAAAAAGTTGAGTCGTATCTGGATGATGTCTTGGATGATATGGATAACGAGATCAAATCAGGTATTGGCAAAGCATAGCTTGCCGTTTCGATATTTTTCCAAACCACCGAGCTAGCCTTGCCGCACGCTCCAGCCACAAGCCGTTTGTTTCAATTAGCATTGGTTATTACCACCAAGCAAGGATCTTGCCTTAGCGAGATCCTTGCAGCTGTTCAGCCGTCCTTTGCTTTGCCGCCCCGGCCCAAACAGGGTTTACTCAGCCAAATAGTCAACCAGCTGCTTGGCCGTCGGCAACGCCGTCATAGCCCCTTTAGCTGTGGTCGCAAGCGCACCGCAGGCATTAGCCTGCTTGATAATACCCAGCAAGGTGGATTCATCTTGCCAATTATCAACGGTCACCAAGCCAGCCAGCAAACCACCGACGAAGGCATCACCGGCACCGGTGGTATCAACGGGGTTGACCGGCTTACCGGTGACCAGCACCTGTCGCTCACCCTGCACCACCAATGCCCCTTTCTTACCTTGCGTCACAATAACCAACGGCAGTTGGTAGTGCTGCTCAAGGTAAGCCAGCGCAGCTTGCAAATCCGTTTGTGCTGTCAGGAACAATAGCTCATCATCAGAAAACTTCACCACATCCGAAAGCGCGACCGCTTGCATCACTACGGGCTTGAGCTCAGAGGGTTCGGCCCACACTTCTTCGCGCAAGTTAGGATCAAAGGACACAAAGCCGCCAGCGGCTTTAATCGCTTTCATCGCCTCCAAAGTGGTACCGCGTGAGGGTTCGTTGGCCAAGGCAATCGAACAGGCGTGGAGCCACTCGCCCCGAGCAAAAGCCGGTACATCGTCCTTTGATGTGAATTGGTCGGCACTTGGCTTAACCATAAAAGTAAAGCTGCGCTCGCCCTCATCGTCCAGGTCAACAATGACGGTCGAGGTCCGGTGCTCCGGATCCAGCTTGATCAAATCGGTGCCAACGCCTTCGTCAAAAAGCACCTGCTTCATAAAACGGCCCAGCGGATCTTGGCCGACACGACCAAAAAATGCCGTCTCTCCCCCAAGTCGGGCAATACCCACGGCAACATTTGCCGGCGCGCCGCCAGGACATTTGAGGTATGTCCCTTCGCCTTCGGGGATAAGATCAACCACTGCATCACCTGTGACCCATACTTTTGCCATTCGCTAGTCTCCACAACATTTAACTGGGATAATTATTGCTAAACCGATTTAGCTAAACAATAAAAATAATCCTCAGTTCGAAAAAATGTGATCAAACTAAAATTTCTTACCCGTCAGGTTATCGTCGATAGCACTCAAAGTGAGTGAATATCTGGGATCGTCACAGCAAGAAGGGTTTGGCGTGTTTGCTGCCAAAAATGCTGATAGTCAGCATCTCGAGTTAGCGGCTGCCAACCCAATCCATCCAACAACGTGCTCAAGTGGCACCGGGTGGCGCTTTCCAGCGAATCATGGCCAATAAGAGACATGCCGAAGACCATTGCTCGCACCGCATAAGCGATAGAGTCTGCTGTTTTATCAGTGGGTAGGTCACCGCACTGCTGGGCGGTACAGATCGTTTCGACGAGCAGATCATTAACTTGCTCCTCCACTTCTGCATATAACTCCTGCATAGTGTTGGAGAGTTTAGTGCTGACCTGAGGGTCATTCAGCGACAGGACGCAGTAATGCAGCCTCGGGTATTTTTCCTGGATAAGCACATACACCAAGGCACAGCTCAGTATTCTTTCTCGAGTTGAACACTCGCCTTCCAGAACCTTTTGCATCATCGCCTTTTGCAGCTTCAGCGTTTTGACACTCAATGCAGAGATAATGTCCTCTTTGCAACTGAAATGGCCATACACGGTCCCTTTCGAGTATTCTGAAATGTTTGCCACCTTTTCCATTGTCAGCGCCTGAATGCCTTCCTTGAGCAAGATGTCATAGGCAATATCCAGAAATAATGATTCGCGCTGCCGCCTCTCCCTTTCCTTCCTCGTTAATTTACTCATTCCCTTCCATAACTCTGCGTAAAACAATTGCCAAGATAAATAGAGCCAAGCTGCACCTTCCTCCTTCAAAGATGCAGCTTTTCTCATCATACGGTTAGTGGATCTTTTACCGTAACGACGTTATCTGATGGAATCAACCAAGGCGCCAGCAGAGTGATTACGTAGATCGACATGATGCCACTGATAAACAAAGATAAGCCAACCAAAGTTCCCAAATCAACGATAGGTTTAAATTCTGAGAACAGCAGGGCAATAAAGCCGATACTGAACACAAAAACATTGGCAATTATCGAACGGCCCGACTGTGATAGCGCCTGTAATAACGCATCATCAATGGATAGCCCCTGTTCAACACCATGCTTAGTTCTAAGCAGATAATGAACGGAGTAATCAACAATACCTAGAATTAGGAAAGAAATAATCGCCGTACCAATATTCAACTCGATACCAAAGAAAGCCATGGTTGCGTAATAGATCACCACTGTTGCCGCCAGAGGCAGGGTACCGACTAATCCCATCTTCCAGGACTTCAACCACAGACTCATGGTGAGTACGACGGTTAAGAAAGCCAAGCCAATACTGAGTACCTGACCGGAGATCAGCTCATCAAGTACTGCTGTCCAAATAATCGGAGCGCCCGCCAGCTTATAGCTGATACCAGCCGGCGTATTTTCTTCCAGCCAAGGGATCAATACATCGAGAAAAGCTTGGAACTCACTGGCAACCGTGGTGTTCATGGTATAGAGCATCACTGTTTTGGAGAAATCCCCATTGAGAACATTAGTCAGGTCGCTGCCGCCCCCGTTCTCGTACATCAAGATTGACTGGCGAATAATATCCTGGCCAGAGATGGCTACTTCCTCAACCAAGCCGGTTTCTTCATCGATATCGGTAAATGTCTCCTCACGATATGGCAGGCGGTCGTACTCGGGGGCCATGTCGTTGAGCACCAGGTTCATCCGCCTCACGTACCTGGCAGCAGAGTAACTGAACGTAATATTTGCCTGCTGGTGGATGAACTTCTCCAGTTTGTCGACAAACATAATGGTGTCATAGTCAAGGGCGGCACCGGGCTCACCCGCATCGATTTCTATCCAGCCCGGGCTGGTTCCCGCCACATTGCTATTGATAAAGTCATCCGCAATACGAAATTCATTGTCCGGGGCAAAATAGCCACTCCCCATATCATCCACACTGACCTGCAGTGCCATTACCACTAACCCCGCCAGTACCGCTGAAGTCAGCACCATAAAGCGCGCACGGTAGGCAATAACCGGTTTAAAAAGGATTATCAGACAACGGCTGATGAGGTATGACTCACCGGGTTTGTTATCCTGTTTTTTAGCTTTACTCTTCGGCTTCAGCAAAGAGAGCCATGCAGGGATCAGCAGCAACGAAATAACCATCGCAACAAACATTCCAAATGACATACTCAGGCCGAAATTTTGCAGGTTACTGATGCTGGTGGTGGTTGAGATAATGAACGTCAGGCACGTTGTGATTGTCGTCAGAACAACCGGCGCTGTCATCAACCGCATGGTGACAACAACCGCCTGCTTGTTTGATTGCTCCTGGCGGCGCTGATGGTAATACTCAGCCATGACATGAATTGCGTCGGAGGAACAAATCGTAATTAAAAATACCGGTAGCACACTGGTTATCAAGTCAACGGGAATACCGACCATCGCCATCGCACCCATGGTCCATATTGTGCACATCACAACATTCACCATTGGGATGGCAACGCCAAGCCCCGACCGAAAAAAAGCAATCAGGATCAGCGCTATGAGCACCATCACTGCAGGTAACAGCGTCCCAAGGTCGCGATCCATAATTTTCTTTTGCTCGGCAAAGAAAACAGGAACACCACCAATGTAGACTTCATCTTTCAGTTGAGGGTTCGCGGCTTGGTATTCATCAACCAGAAGGCGGATGGCATCGTATGCCCTCAGCTGTCCCTCGGCATCATCCTGGAGCACGCTAACTTCAATAACCACCAGCCCAACGTGACCCAGTTTATCCACCACTCCCATTTCCATCAGCTCATTTTTCATGATCGCTTTTTGAATATCAGCCGAATTGCTGTCATTGTGGTTTAGCGTGATACTCGCGCGGAGTGTTCCATCAGGCTCAAGGAATACATTCTCAGTAGCTGCCATTCCAGCCATTTCTCGGACAGGATCAAGACGTTCAGCCAACACCCGGAGGTATTTCGCATCAGCCGCTGACAATGACTGGCCATGGCCGTCGGCGACGAACTGCCTGACGGGCGCGGCATCATCCTGGCCAAGTTCTCCGGCCAGAACACCCGCCACTAATGCTGCTAGCTCTGCATGTTGTGGATATTGTTTTTTCAGCAACGCTAACCTATCAATATCCGATTGATCAGCCAACATTATCTTTCGAGCCGATTGGGTAAGGCTAAAGATGGCATTCAAGCTTTCCTGGTTGAAAATAGTGTCATGGTTATAAAGCGCAATTAAAATAGAGTCATAGGTTCCCGTAAACTCTTCCCGCATTTCAAGCAAACTGCTTCTCGCCGGATGGCTCTCTGGCAATAAGTAAGGGTTACTGTCTTCCGTCAGATAGCTAATCTGATAGGTAAAAAAACCAGTAATCAAAACTAACAACAAGATTATTGATTTTGCATACTTGGACACAAAATTGATATATGAATTCATGACTTAACCTTCATCTCCCTGAATAAGCTCTTTAATCGAAGATATTTTCAGTCCATTTTTCAAAGCCCGCTTACTGAACTTGTTATTATCCAAACCGACGTTATATTCTAAATTATTAAAAATCATCTCTGATGATGTATCATTGACTAAGTTTATTGTTCTCGCGTTAGTAATTGTCCAGATCCCCTGAATAGCCTCGACTTCAATGGCCTCTTGCCGTTTGAATAGCACTTCCTTGGCATCGAAATAATCACTACGTACAAAAATCTCCCTCTCTTTGTCGACCCACCGCTTCACCTTGTGATAGCCGGTTTTGTTAATCACCTCCTGTGAGGAGGGAATTTGCTCGATAACCCAAGTCTCTCTGCCATCGATAATTTCTTCCCCAACAACAGTCGATTGATAGTCACCGATCCGAATTTTATCCAGATCATAGTATGAGAAGGTACTGCCCATAAATGACCCTCGCTTATCGTTAGAGCCTATCCGACGGATCTTGCGAAAAGCTGGTAAATACAGCCATTGGTCATCCGCACTGCCCGTCTGCTCTGGATAGGTATACATCAGAAAGCTGACCCCGCGGACATCGACTGAGTCATAGAAGTAAATATATGTCATTTCCTTATCGTCACTATCTTTCTGCAACATATACATATTTCTAGCTCTGACATTACCATCTAAATTAATTAAATTCAGTTCAACATCTGATATATATGAATAACCATCATCACGGTCACGAACAGAAGTTAATATACTGTCAGCATCAGGGGCTGCATGAGACAGGAATGAACTAAACAATAGCGCTGCAATAATTCCCTTTTTCATTTTTCCACCTTACAAATAATACGTTGTCGACACCCAGATCCTGTCGTTGTTTTTATATTGGCCAAAGAAGTTATTTTCATTGCCATTCAACAGGTCAACATTCAATTGCAACTTCCAAGTACTAGTGGGTATATAGGCCAGTTTCACTTGGTACAATCCACCGCCACCGTTGGCATCGGCATAACTTGCGGCAACTCTCGCCGTTAATTTGCTGGCCATCAAGCTGCCCTCCGCAGAAAGTGTATATATCTCATCAGACTCTGGGGCTGCCAGTTCATCTGACCAGCCACTGATATACCGGTCTGATACTTGGCCGGTGATCAGCCAGTCGCGGTAAAGGTAATCAATACCGAGCAATCCTTGCGTCGTATTATGCTTCTCCCTGGCAAAAGACGCCGTGCCATAACTTTGCTGGTAAAACCACGCTAACTCTGTACGCATAACAAAGTCGCCTAGCGAAAATGACAGGCTATTGCCCAGCATTCGTTGGTCATAGTACTTACCTACCACCTGTTGCCGCTCGGCAATAAAAACCGGATCGTCCTGATATCCCGCAAAAGCATAAAAGCTCGTATCGGCATCAAACAGGATAGTAGAGAGACGAAAGCCAAACTCACTGCCGTGAGGCTCGTCAAGCGGCCCCCCCTCCAAAGCCGGCATGGCAAACTCGCTACCACTGGCGGCGAACTGGTTCGGTTCGAAATCAAATAACCAGAGCAACTCCACGTCCCAGTCGCCAAGGGTGGACTCGGTCCGCAACATAGGCTGGGCAATCCGGTAATCATCAATATCAAACAATACAAAGTCTTTGAGATCTAACGGATTGACAACATCCGTGACCCTGAGATCATCGGCTTCTCCCCAAACAACTTTTTGGAACCCCAAATATATGAACCAATCTGCCCAACCCCACGACAAAAAAGCTTCATCGAGCCACAGTCGGGTTGCATATTCGTCCCTCGCCTTGCGGCTATACTGATTAGTCCAATCAAATACCGCGTCGTATTGCATCTCGCCATCAAAGTTAAATGTCAGAGCTTCTCCGAAATATTCGAACTTCAACCCCGCGGCATTGACTTGGGAAGTCAGCGTTTCACTGCCATGCAAACGTGAAGATGCTGCAACGGATAACCTTGGTTCAAGGTACCAGTCACTGGCTTGCACTTGGGGCACCGTTATTGCCCCAATGAGCAGGCCGGACAAAGCCGCTATACGCCACATCCGAAACCTCCATCAATTACAATCCCTTGCGCGGTAATCATTGCGGCAGACGATGATGTCAAAAACGCAACGGTATCGGCCACATCGCTATCTTTGACTAACTGTTTGAGGGGGATCCTTTTCTTTATTTGACGGATCATACGATCGACCGAGATCCCTAACGCATCCGCTTGGGGGGCCAGTTCACGGCGCAACATCGGCGTGTCCACCCAACAGGGCATCACGGCATTAACCGTGATTTTTCTCGGAGCCCAATCCAGTGCCAGGCTCTTAACCAGCCCCAATAAGCCATGTTTAGAGACGCAATAGGCAGAGTTGGAGACTTTTCCCGCCTTGCCAAGCACCGAAGATAAAATCACGACCCGGCCGTAAATATTAATATGGGGCTCTAAAGCTGCCAGAAAGCGCTGGGTCGAATGGAGATTTACATCCAGCACCCGATCCCACACCGACTGTTGGTCAATCTGATTTTCATTACTCAAGGCATGGCTAATGACGATCTTATCGACGCCATCTCCTCCACAACAGAAACCGGATACCGCAGCCCGCATTGCATGAATATCAGTGAGATCAATGCAGCAGAAAGTAATGCGTTTTATCTCATCAACGGTAAGCGATTGTTTTATAAGATCCAATCTGGCTTCATCAATATCAATCGCCACAATATGGCGCTTGGCCTGCATCAGCTCCGATTGGAGCACGGCAGCTCCGATCCCACTGGCCGCCCCTGTAATGACAACTATCCCTTTCATGTTTTTTCCCTACCTAGCCCAAGACAAGACCACCATCAACAGTCAGCACCTGCCCTGTGATGTAATGGTTAGCGGGGTGGGCCAAAAACAGAACGGCCTCAGCAATATCACTCGGTTCACCAAATTTTCTAGCCAACAGGCGTTGCTTCAATTGCTTTTCAAAGTTATCCAACAGCTCTCCCGTCATTTCTGTTTTGATAACCCCAGGCGCGACTGCATTGACCCGAATTCCCTTTTTCCCTACTTCTACTGCCAATGCCCGTGTAAGGGCTTCGACAGCCCCTTTCGAAGCGGCATAGTTTGTCTGCCCCTTATTAGCCCTAGCCGCAGAAACTGACGATAAATTTACGATGCTCCCGCTTCTTACGGGCAGCATCAGTTTCACCGCCTCGCGGCAAAACAGCATAGTGCCCACGACATTCGTCGCTAAAACCACTTCCATGTCGTTCTTTTCCATGGTGACCAAAAGGCCGTCGCGGGTTTGGCCTGCGTTGTTGACCAACACGTCAAGCCTTCCATACTGTTGCTCTATCCTTGCAAACAGTTCGGTCACAGCCGCCTCATCACTGACATCCAACTGGAGGGAAAGAGCCCGGGCACCGCATCTCTCAATATCTGTCATCAGCGAAACCGCCTCTGCTTGGTTGCTGCGATAGCAAAAAGCAAGGTCATAGCCTTTTTGGGCAAATGCCAATGCAATACTGCGTCCAATTCCCCGCGTTGCCCCAGTAACCAAGGCTACCGGTCTTGAAGTACTTTCGTTCCGTTCCATTACATCGACTCCGATACCTTAACTTTGCCTAACTTCATGCCGTGCTCACGCGCTCGCAGTGCTATCCACTTCACCTGTTCTTTGGTTAGATTGCCGTATGAGTAATGAGTAGGATATTGCTCCATGCCAAGCACTATGGTTTCAGCCATACAGGCATAAACCTGCCCCTCACTGAGATAGGCCCTTACCCTGGGATCTAGGCTCTCATTGTGTGGGGTTTGCACAATCCCTCCCCGGATACACCGGATATCTGGCCGAGCACCCAATACGCTGTCCGAAAGGTTATGGGGAACCGCAATATCACAAACAATGGCGCTTTGCTGGATCATGCCGATATCAATAAAAGCATCAGACGCATTCGAAGCACAGATAACAGTATCAGCCTGGTCAATTGCACCGACATCCGTTGAGATCAACACCGGAGCAACGGATAAATGCTGCTGGCACCAATCAAAAATCGCCTCTCCTGCCGTCTTATCCGGCATTTGGTTAAGCCAATTGGCTATGATTTCTTGATGTGGCTGCAAGGCCGAGGCGATACCTGCGGCAGGCTGACTTGGATTTTGCAAACTTTCCCATTCCGCTTGGTAGATCTGATATGCGACCTTCTGTAGTCGTTTCACTGAACCCTGTCGGCCACTTCCCACCAGCGTGAGTTGCTGGCAGTGCTCTGCAACGAGCAAACTGTATACCGACCCAATGTTGCCAGCCGCGCCAATGACGGCAGCAGAAACGATAGGGTGCCCCCTGTCTTGCGCGGCATTCAGCAGCGCTTCGTGGGCCATCGCTATGGTCAGTGCATTTCCGGTGGTCAGAGAAATACCAGCAGTCTGTGCTGCTTTTCCGTTATTCATCACAATCGAGGTAAACATCCCGAGTCCGGCGTGCCTACAGCCATCGGCTTTCGCTGCGGCCAACCTTTCATCAATTGCGGCGCGAAGTGGCTCCAATTGATTATTTTCAAGCTGCTCGCTAATTTGTTGGGAGGTTGAATTAATGGGATATAGGATAAAATCTACCGTCTGGCCTTGGCTGGACTTCATCCTGACGGGAGCAAACGGGGCAACCCGCTTATCAAAGGCAAAGCGCCTGACTAATTCATCACATTGGCCATCTGTCCAATGTTGCAAAGAGGCATCCACTTGGCGGAGCCAGTCACTGGAGATCAAATGGTTAACAAAGGCCACCTTACTATCTGCCGGCTGTGAATACTGCTGTTCGATCCCCAAAGAGCCGTACCATGGCCGGAAGTCTTTTGGCTCTTTAGTCGGATGGGGCTCATCATGAACCAGAAAATGCATCAAGTACCCTGTATCTTGGTACCTCAGGGCCAGGCACATCCGCTCGAGGGCATTGATGAGTTCGTCAATTTGTTGCTGGGTCAACAAAATAGTCGGCTCTATCCGGATCACATTGCCTGCGCTGGCTGGCGGAGCAACCCTGATCCCGTGTTCATTGAGCAAATACCCGGTTAACAAGTAGCCTAAGGCCCCTTGGTAGGCGGATGTCCGGATCAAGTGTGCTGGCGCATTATCCTGGGACTGGAATTCAATACCCAATAACAGCCCCTTGCCACGAATATCCTTAATCACATCAGGATAGCTCTGGTGCAGCCCCTTCAATGCCTCAAACAGAACTTCCCCCAGATCACGGACCGTGGATAGTGCCCGCCCATCATCTTCCATTAAACGGTCGAGGTATGCAGCAGCCAACTGGCAGGACATTTCGTCTTCGGCAAAAGTCGAACTTTGTAAAATATCAAAACCATCCGCATATTGGCCCGAGCGAATAGCCACCACCCCTAGTTTGGATAAGCCTGCGCCCAGAGCTTTAGACAGCACGACATAGTCAGGTTTTAAACCAATTAGGCTACCGGCAAGAAATGAGCCACAACGACCACTACCGGACTGCACTTCATCAGCAATGAGCGGGCAGCCGAGTGTATCCCTCACCCGGTGTAATACTTTTGCATCAGCTTCGGTTAGGGCATGCACGCCCCCTTCACCCTGGACGGGCTCAACCAATACCGCGGCAACAGTTGGAATAGCAACGTCTTCGAGTACTAGACCCTTTTTTGTTTTCTTGGGCAGCAACAATGATGGTTGATCTAACCAGGACGTATCTCCGTGAGTTAATGTGTCAAGCTGGGCAATAGACACAAACTCAGTCCGTAGACCCAACCGGCGAAATGGCTGGCGGTACATAAGACCGTGCGTAAGCTGGATAGATGTGGTGAGCTTGCCGTGGAAGGCATGCTCCAGCGCTATAAACACAGGAGGCTGCTGTAATACCGAGGCATTGTGCTTCCTAACATAGGCCAACACTTTATCGCAGGAAGCAGTAGCAAGCTCAGGGTACAACATTGCCTGGGCCTCAGTAAGCGACAGGGACAGCATGGCATTTTCTTCAAAGGCCAGCCCTAATTGCTCCAAGGCGCGATCGGACTGATTCGATAAAAGTTCTAGCTTTTGCCCCCGACTCATTTCACTGTGTTTGATAGCTATCTCAACACTTTCCGCTCCGGTCGAAGTAAAAGCACAACGGAATGGTTCCGACCAGCCTGTTTCTTTTCTCAACAAAGGCTGTAATTTTTCAGCCAAGGCCCCGGCACCACTGCGAATGGAAAACTGATGGTGAAAAGGGGTATTGGCTTGTAACAAACCTACAGCCTGCTGTCTGAATTCAGGGTCGTTATGACCAAACAACACAGCGCCATATCCGCCTAAAAGGTCGAGTACCTGCTGTTCAACACCTTGGCTATTTGAATAATATAAATATTGTCCTTCGGCACGATGATAAACTTTATCTAGCCCGATACTGGTAAGGGCTGCCGATAAAGAGGGTTTACAGTATTGCAGATAGTGATTCATTCGGTATCCCTTCTCAGTATTGCTCGCGCTGTGCGTTTGTTGCCATAATCCGCTTCGACAGACCAATGCCCCTGATACTGTTCAGAGTGCACATGCTGCAAGCTTTGTGTAATAGCCATGACAATACCGCCCCATTCCAATCCTTCCCGTTCACGAAACATTGCACCGTCAAGCCAAGGTGTGTTTTCCTGCGAATTTGAGCTAAAGCTATTTATCCATGCCTGTACATTGGCACCACGCCGTTTAGCATGGGCTTCGGACTCAAGAATCAAGACCGCCGCCCCCGTATGTTCCGTATTGATGGGCAAGGGTCTTTGCTCGGCGACCGCGGTATAGCAATCTTCGTCACAGCCCGACATGACAACCATCGCCACTTCCGCATAACCAGAGCTCAGCTGAAAGTAAGCCTCATCCAAAGCCGCTGCAGAGCCGGCTTGATCACGAATAAAGGCCACACCATCATTTTTCAGCCGCCATATTTGACTGATGATGCCAATCAGGTTGTTGCTCAGGGCTTTGGTAATTAGAAATGGATTGACTTGACGGGACTGCCATAACGTCGCAAGCAAAGACGGTTCAACGTGGCGATCCCATCCTTTCAATGCATCGGCGAAATCGTCAAAATCAGGGTGCTGGTATCCACTTTGTGCGGTATATAAGGCCACTTTTTCGCATAACGTTTTTTCATCCAATCCGCAGCTTTCAACGGCCTGATGGCAAGCCGCGACGGCGGTAGGTATTGAGCGGGTCGAGAACCGCCTTAATTTTCTAGGGATCAGTTCCGGAACGGTTTGGTTTTGCGCATCATGGTTTGAAGACGACTTAGGTAAAACCAGACCAAAGCCGGTAATTGCTATTGCTGATTTATTCATTGTACTTACCAAATACCAAGCTGGAATTTATGCCACCAAAACCAAATGAATTAGACAGGCAGTGAGTCAGGCTGTATGGCCTTGCTACATCCGGAACATAGTCAAGATCGCAAAGGGGATCTGAGTTCTGTAGGTTGATAGTCGGAGGAACAAGACCATGGTATATCGCCAGGACTGTTGCGATAGCCTCTGGCGCGGCCGCAGCTGATATCCAGTGACCAATCATAGACTTAGTTGATGAAACCATTGGCAATTGAGAGCTGTCTCCCCCCTCAGGGCTTACACCGCCATCGCCAAAAATCGTTTTAATTGCGGCCGTTTCGATCTTGTCATTTAACGGAGTCGATGTGCCATGGGCGTTAATGTAGTCAATCGCATCAGGCTTGATTCCCGCATCAGCCAAGGCGTTCACCATCGCTGCTTGTGCCCCTTTCCCATCGGGCCGAGGTGCAGTGACTTTAAAGGCATCCATTGAGCTTCCATAGCCTTGTACCTCGGCGTATATCCTTGCACCACGGGTCCTGGCGGAAGATTCACTTTCCAGCACCAAATAAGCGCCTCCTTCTCCAGCCACGAGCCCGCCACGCTCTGCATCAAAAGGACAACAGAGTTTATTTTTTCGGTGGTTGGCTGTTGCCGTTGCCCCTAGCAAAAACAATCCAGACATCGTCCTTGCATTCAACACCGAGTCAGCCCCACCGGCGAGCGCCTGTTGCAACTCCCCGCGCCTAATTGCTTGGAACGCAGCCCCTATTGCCTGCGCGGCACCAGCACAGGCACCGTTAATATTCACTACGGGCCCTGTCGCACCACTTTGGTGGGCGATTTGAACACTGATATTGTCATTGCCACTTTGCAGCGCGGAAAACTGATTGGCACCTGCCGCCATCGTCTGTTTCGAAAAAGCATGAATGCCATCTCGGTTAACTTGGCTGAGCTCGACATCATTAATTTCGGGCACACCGCTACAGCTGAAAACACCGATACCTTCGCCGCACCGAATATCAGCATCAGAAAGAGCTTGCTGCGCAGCCAAAGCCCCGAACAACACACGCCTTTCTAGAGGCTTTGTTTCGCCCGGCCAAATCGGGAAGGCCTGCAGTAAATCACAAGTATCAATGACTGATGCATATTGAACGGGAAATTCCGTACCCTCTACCTCTGGCCACTGCTCGATCCCATTCTTGCCGTGAGAAATAGCCTGCCAGAAGTCGGCTAGCTGGTAGCCATAGCTGCTGATCACGCCCATCCCCGTAATCACTACCTTTTGATTAACCATGCAGGGCTCCTTTTCCTTCACCAACCAGCGCGTTATCAGTTGATGTATCCCCAATCAATAGAAACACCTGTTGCCCCTGCAAGCCGTAACAAGCTACCAGCACATGCTGGCAGTTAAGCGGCACACAGTCTGGCGCTTTGAGTACTGACTCATCCACCTTTGCGGGCTTCGGGTTTGACAACGCTTGGTTACTGCTCAACATCTCTTGCCGCTTGAGGATTTCTAACGCCAAATTAACTCCAATCGCAGCTCCGGCAGGACCTGTGGTTCCTATCACGGTATCGAGTAACAACTGGTGTGCTCCGGGAAAGAAGCGGCTCATCGGCGCAACCATCTTTTGTGCTGGCTCTGGCAGTCCCACATGGATAATCTGCAACGGATTTTCAAATGATGTACCGGCATGGCTTTGCGCTAATTGCAGCGCAATCTGATCAAGCAAATATTGGCTGGCTTGGAAGTTGGCACTGAATCCACGGTGAACACTTAACAGAGCCCCTTCAGCTGATTGTGGGGATTGGCTAAGCAGTACCGAGGCCACAGCTTCGGCAGGACACCAGGATTGAGCACTGACGCCAGACAAAACCGACTGGTAGGCCAAGAAATACCAGGGGGTAATTTTTTGGCTTCCGCCGGAAACCAAGGCAACATCACACTGGTTTTCCGTCAGGTTAAAGTACGCCTCGGCAAACGCATTACCCCCGGCATCGGCGTGGGGTGAGTAGACACCATTCACACCTGTTATTTGCAGCCGCTCGGCAATATGGCTCGCCGTCGTCGAATTTAGCAGGGTCAAGCCAGACAAAGGTTTTATTTGGCAAAGCCCCTCACGGGCCAGCTGATTGTAATCGCCATGGAATGAAATTTGCTCCCCGTCATCATCACAATCAACAGTGCCCAAACCAAGAAATAACCCTGCTCTTCCCCCTCCTGCTTGGTCTCCAAAATACTGCCGCCAACTGTTAACGCTGTTCTCTATCACCCAGCGAGACTGTTTTTCCGATGTCTTACGAACGATGCGCGACACTTCTATTTGTTTTAAATCGGTATCTCTCAAATAGGCAGCCTGATCCGCAAGGCCTAGGCTGGTATTGTTATCGAGGGCAGTAACTGGGAAAGAGGCTTGCGAAAAAAACACCTCCCACCCCATACCTTCAGGTAACTGTTGTTGCCCTTGTTTTAAATATGCAGGCATCTTACGGGTACTCCTTGGAAAAAATTAAGCAACAATTTTCCCCGCCAAACCCAAAGGAATTACTGAGAACGTGATTGATAGCCTGAGAAGCTCCTCGCTTAACAATATTAAGCCGTGGCTCCTCCGGCTTTGGCTCAGTAAAATTAAGCGTTGGTAGCACCTGCTGCTTTTCAATGGACATTACCGACAACACCGCCTCAATTGCACCACTGGCGGCCAGCGAATGCCCTAACGCAGATTTTGTCGAAGTCACTGTAGTTGAGTTAGAAAACAAACTAGCTAGCGCACGAGACTCGGCTTGGTCATTGCTCACTGTTGATGTGCCATGTGCATTTACATGGCTGATGGCATCAGGTGACAATTGCGCATCTTCCAGAGCCTTTTCAATGCATTCACGATATAAGCTGCCATCCGGGTTGGTTGCCGTTAGTTTGTAGGATTCAATTTGCCTCGAAGCGCCACTAATATAAGCCAATACTTTTTTCCCTTGGCGTTTAGCAAGATCCGCATTTTCCAACACCAAAAATGCCGCCGCATCAGCAAGTACGCAACCAGAACGATCCTTATCAAATGGCCGCGATGTTTGTTCAGGCGTTGGAAATGTTTGACTACAGGTCGCACCCAGCTTAGTAAATAACAATTGCATAATCGGTTGTGTACCAAACTCAGAGGCACCACAAATAGCAACGTCGAGTTGTCCTTGTTGAATACGACGGAAACCAGACATGATTGCAGCAGCTCCAGCCGCGCAAGCATCACCGAAGACTAAACTTGGACCACTAATAGACAAACGAGATGAAATATATTCTGATATCAGATCTGGCTTTAAATGTTTTAATCGCTGCAACACCTTCGATCTATCATCATCTGCTATATTAACCCCTTTGTAGTAATCCCATAGGAAATTCAAATCTTTATTGTCTGGGAAAATTTTATTTACACCTAAAAAAAGACCTGCATTCTTTAGCATTTCTTTTTTAAGACCAGCAAAATGTACAGCCTGCACGACCGCATCAAAAGCCACATAGGTTCCTTCATAGTTATTATCATCACATCGTATGTGTTTATTTTTTAGTTTAGAAATAACAGATGAAGAAATAGGCGAGCTCACGATATTATCAATACCTAAATCAAGGAGTCTTACATCTTTCTTTATGGTCGACTCCCCATTGAAAAGTGCTGAGAATTGACCTTCAGCACTAAGGTGATCGCCAGTTATAAGCCCTATCCCTGTTACAGCAACAGTTTCCATGACACCCCTTCAGGCCTGGTTAGGCAACAGCTCTCAATTGTTCACAGAAAGTCGAAACATAGTGATGGATAACATCTTCACCAGACAACCCGCTTTCTTTAATAGCCAAACAGACATTTGCCCAATTAGAGACTGATGTTGAAAGATAGACTTCTGTTAGGCTTATCCCTTCAGATACTTTGTCTGCAGAGTATTTAAAAGGACTCAATTGCAACAGTTCAGCGCCTTTTGCAGTCAGGCGCTCATTTACCACGAAAACACTGTCTTCATCCGCAACTTCCAATGCATGAGCTATAACGCTTTTCTGTGGCATTTGAATTTTGAAAGTTTTCCCTAAGGAAAAAGAAAGGTCAACGATATCTAGGGAATCTGCACCTAAATCATCAACAAGCGCATCATCCAAACCAACTTCATCATTCTCTAACTCTAATACTTCAGCAATAATCTCAATGACTTTATCTTTAAATAACTTATCCATAAAATTCCCACTTTTAAATATCAGTTACTTTTTGACGAAGCGTCAAAACGAGTGAAAAACTACAACACAAGATAATTAAAAACAATCAAAACAACAGTGGAAAATATCATTTAGTTATTTTGTTCGGCGCTATTACCACAACGAACTCACTTACAATCATCTCAAATACTTTATTGTGTGACATGTGCTGGAGAAAACAGATATTTATAAAAAAAGTCTCGCTATTTTCATAGCGAGACTTTTTATTTATAACTTAGCTATAAAGGAATAATAAAATAAAAACTATTCTATTTGCTCATAGGTACTTTGCATTTCCTCTGGCGCGATGCCGTAGCCACCGTCGGTTAAATAACCATCCCTATACACTTTCATGCCCGCATCGTTCCAATCGACAGCGATAACCGCTGTTTCACCATCAAGACTACCTAACAGGCTCAAAACCTCTTCCGTGATGGGGATGGCCTTAATACTCTTTGCACGTTTAAACGGCATGAAAGTATCGAACAGGGGTAATTCGCCATAGGTGTCCAACCATGTTGCTTTCGGTACTAACCACTCGTTGTAAACGGCACCAACCACAGGGGAAGGGTTACGGGCAATAACCACCTCTTGCGTTACCGTGTTTTCAGTCTCGAGAACAGGCTTGCCATCAACAGCCACATAGGTAGGAAATGCCTTACCCAACTCCAGCTTGTGAGGAAGTCGCCCCAAGGTAACCGCTTTCTTGCGATACTCCGTCGCCTCTTCGAACTTCACCATAATTTCTGGTACCGCCTGGAAAGAAACAGGCATAGGTGGCGTCGACGAAAAAGCAGGCCAGGAGGACAATAATGCAAACGCGCAGGCAACAAGAGAAAGCTTTCTCATTTTTAATCTCAACAATAATCTGAACAGGGCTATATTAATGCTTCAATGGCCTTATTGTCATGCCTTAACAACATAATCTTCACAACCGCCCTTAAACCATGACTTCCATCAAACAAGAATATACACACCATTGCATTGGTCACCCATTCATTAGATGATAAGCAAACCTACCCATATCCTTAAGGAATACGAAGGTAGCTATGGACAATCATGCCTCTTGGCTTAAGTGGCTCATGCATACCATGACACTGGCACCTCTGGCCCATCTCGCCATCGGCTTGCCAGTCTACTTTATCTTGTTCTCCGGTTCGGTGGTGTACACCGTCGGCCTGTGCTTATTCACTGCGGCCAGCATTCTGCCGTTTGATTTCATCCACTCGCTTGCCCTGACTTACGCCGTATCAGGAAAATTACTGGTTGGTTTTACCCTCTACCATGGCTGGCCGGTGCCGCTGGTTAGCTTGATCCCAGCCTTATACCTAATTGCATTGCTCATTTTGCGCTATAAACTCAGGGACACCAATTTCAGGCAATGGGCAGCCTACCTGCTAGAAAACGTCTGGCGTTCCATTCTGCTTTCGTTACTCATGATGCTTATTGGTATTGCCGTCGGACTCAGCATCCATCTTTGCGCATCCTTATCCGGGCTTTTGGCAGCAGCGTATCTGTTTTACCGAGTTTGCCATTTTTATGTCCCGCTTTGGAGCAAGCTGTTAAGAAGCCGCCTAAATCAAGCCCCCCACCATCATGACTCATAGGGCACCTAAACCAGAGCAATCAGGATAAGCAAACCAATCAGACTTAGCCGCGCTTTCTTAAGCTATGCTTTTTAAAAGCAAATAATTAGGGAGCGCGCAATGACTTCAACCCCCAATCAAATAATGACCCGCCTTGCCTATCTGGGGTTAGTCCCATTTGCACTTAGCCTAATCTGTATCTGGGCGGACAAGACCCTATTCGGACTCAGTGCTCATAAAGTATTTATCGCCTACAGCGCAATTATCCTCAGCTTTCTGTCAGGTATTCTGTGGGGAAATGCAATCGACCACATGAAAACCAGCCTAAGCCGCAACGCCCTACTGCTCAGTAACCTCTTCGCCCTGATTGCCTGGGGGGTGTTGCTGCATTCACCGGACAGTTATACCTGGTCGGTACTGGTGCTGCTATTTGGCTTCGTTGCCATCTGGTTTGCCGAGAAAAAAATCCGCGAAGTCGAAAAAGAAAACAGCCCTGCCGATTACCAGCCCATGCGCAACAAACTCACCGGCATTGTCGCCTTCTTTCATCTTGTCGCTTTGGCAAGCTAAGCCGTTCAGTCGATAAAAAAGAGGAAGCCAAGGCTTCCTCTTACACAAGTCAATCGATCTGGCACCGTGCCTCGGGCAAATAAATAGTAAACCTTGCCCCGCCGCTATCACTTTCTCCAATCAGCAATTCCCCTTTATGCAAAGAGACAACCTGGGCAACAATCGCCAACCCCAAGCCATGACCGCCGGACTGCCGGTCTCGGGAAGTACCAACCCGGTAAAAGGGCTTGAGCACATTCTCCCTCTCTTTGGGCGGAATGCCGCAGCCGTCGTCGTCGACCTGGATCGTCAAAGCTCCCTGCTGGCAGAATGCGCTAACAACAATGCATTGCTCGGCATAGCGAAAAGCATTACGGATAATGTTAGAGACTGCCCGCTCTAAATGATGAGCATCAACATCAAAGTAACAGTGCTCCGGGCAGTCTAAAACCAGTTGCTTCGAGGTGTCCTTCTGGCAATGAACGATGGTGCGCTGCAATACTTCAGCGACATCCTGCTGTTGCAACTGCAATGTGACGCCCGAGCGCTCCATTTTGGCAAAGTACAACAACTCTTCGATTAGCGCCTCCAACTCATCGACATCCTCATAAATACCGCCCAGGTGCTTTTTCTGCTCGGCGTCTAGCGCCGACTCTTCGAGTAAGTCAAGTTGGCACTGCATCCGGAAAAGCGGCGTCCTGAGTTCATGGGCAATGGCGTTGGTCAGGTGTTTATGGCTCTGGATCAACTCAGAGATCTTGTCTGCCATCTGGTTAAACCGGGCATTGAGCCGGCCAACCCGATCGCCGGCTTTTTCCGACGCTCGCACCGTAAACTCTCCATTGGAAAAGGCCATTGTGGCATTTTCCAGTTTACGGAACCGGTTAGATAACAATTTCAGCATTATTGCGCTGTAGAGGGCGAACGTGGCGAAAAAAGAGACCCAAAGTAATTTGAACTCTAAATCAAGCATCTGCCAAAGGTCTTGCTCGGGATCTGGCTGGAGGAAATAGACCCACTTCTGGTCACCGTACACCACCCAGTATTGGTTTTCGCCCTCGAACAAGGCACCGCGCCGGCTCAGTTTATCGTGCTGGGCTTGGCTCAGCCCAATTTCATCCCAGCTAAACCGCTGATAGGTCAAATGGCTGCGCTCGGCATAGCCTGCCAGCAAAGTATCCGCTTTCTCTTGGCCCCGCTGCGCGGCCACATCATCCAATATCTGCATCACGCTGGAAACGTAGCTGATCTCCAGCTCTGCCTCGTAATCGGTTGTCAGCTCCTGGGTCACAAAAGAGAAAGCAAAAATGCACAAGAAGAAAAGCCCGGACAAGCCAACAAAAAACTCTAAGTAGAGACGCTTCATGGCAACGCCTTACCAGCGGTCTGGTACAAACAAATAGCCTTTTCCGCGCACCGTAATAATCTTCCTTGGCAGAGAAGGGTTGTCCCCCAACTTCTTGCGCAGGGTAACAATCTTGTTGTCGATGGTGCGATCCAATCCATCATATTTGATGCCGCGGGTCTCCATCACCAAGAATTCCCGTGTGAGTACCTCGTCCGGATGACAAGCCAGCAACCACAATAAGTTGAACTCACTGTCCGTCAGGCTTACGGCCTCACCATCCATTTCACAACTGCGGCTGCGGTGGTTGATAGTCAATGTACCGTATCGATATTCCAGCCCATCAGACGGCGCAGCGGCACTTTCATCCTCACTCTCCGGATTGGCGCTATTGAGCTCACGGCGCAGCAGCATTCTGATCCTTGCTAGCAAAACACGGGGCTTGATCGGTTTATTGACGAAATCATCCCCACCCACTTCCAAACCAGCCACATGATCAATGTCATCATCGCTGGCGGTCAGGATCATGATCTTACTCTTAACTTTGCCACGGATCTTGCGGCAAATACTCAGCCCATCCATGCCCGGCAGCATCAAGTCCAGTACCACTAAATCTGGTTGATGACTAATGATCACGTCTGGTGCTTCTAGCCCATCATGTACGGTGATCACTTCAAACTGCTGTTGCCGAAGGTAATTTGCCAATAGCTCACACAGCTTCTCATCATCTTCGACCAACACAATCTTTAACATGTAACCAACCTACACCAAATAAAACAACGTTCAAAAACGGAGGATACACAATTTTCAAACCTATTTCGATAGGAGATAGGATCAAAACCTAACATGCATGTAAGCTAAGATTGCCATAGCGCATACAGCGTTAGGGCAGAGTCGGAATAAGGTTCATATCCGCTGTTTAGCCCGCCCCATCATCCGCAACAAAACTTGATTCTTGGCAACAAAGTGATGCTTCAACGCCGCACAAGCATGGAGTGCGATAACGACAGCCAGCGACGCGCAAGCATAGCGGTGCACCATAAAGAAAAAACTATTTATTTCTCTGGAATTGATTAGATTTGGGATTTCCACCAGCCAAAATAATGGATAACTTGTCTCTAACATCAAAAAACCACTGATAAAAACGACAAACATCAGCTGATAGATAATCCCATGGATCATATGGGCCGCACTGAGTTGCCAGTGAGGGAGCTTATCATTTGAAAACGCTCTGGTGGGTCGAAAGTATTTCCAAGCCCAACGTACCACAAATACCCCACTTCCCACGGTTGCTAACGACATGTTCATGACAGAAAGAAAGTTAAACACCGGCGGATGGGAATCGATAACCAGATGCATCACATATCCTGCGGCGGTAGCATAAATAATAATCACTGCCATTATCCAATGCAGATAACGGGTTACCTTGTCATAATTTATTATTTCCATATGAAGACTAAACCTTACTTTTGATACTTAATGAATGCTATGAAAATTATCAATGCAGATGTTTGCTGTCATGGTTCAAGACGTGATCCCCATTCAAATTAACAAGAATAAACATACAATTAATAAATTAATCATAATAAAAACAAGAAGCCTATAGGCAATATTAATAAGTCACACAACAATAATCATTAATACCAATGTAGTTGATGCCTTTCAGACTCTCTCATTTACTTATATGCCTTCTCAAAAAGCAATATTCATTGCAACTGTTTTTGTGACTAACAAGGACGATTTTACTCAAAGCGTTTTTCATAATAATCATCTTACAAATTGCATCAGAACAATAGAGGGATATATGTCTGCTATCTTGGTATTAAATGGACCTAACTTAAATTTATTGGGTACGCGAGAGCCAACACAATACGGCTGCGAAACGCTCAGTGACTTGAAAGAGCGCTGTATTTCCGCTGCCAGCAAATTTGACCATAGCGTTGACTTTCGCCAATCCAACCATGAAGGCGTTTTGATTGATACGATCCATGAAGCAGGAGAGCGCTACAAGCAAGGGGAGATCCTGGGGATTGCCTTTAACCCCGGTGCTTACACCCACACCTCCATTGCCCTGCATGATGCCATCAAGGGGGTCGATGTCCCGGTGATCGAGGTTCACATTTCCAACGTGCATGCCCGGGAATCATTCCGCCATCATTCTTATATTTCCCCTGTAGCCAAAGGCACGATTATCGGTATGGGGTTGAAAGGATATGAACTGGCTATCCAGGCCCTCGCCGAAGCTTGCGACTAGATAGCGGTATGGCTGAATAAGACCATCGCTCCGAGCGATGGTTTTTTATTTATCGGCTCAAAACAAAAGGCCACCATGATATTCATGGTGGCCTCATTATTAATAGTTAAATTTGATTACTTAATCTGTTTCCCGCGTTGCCGCCTGAGCAGACAGGCGAATGAAAGCATTATCTTCGCCGTATTTCTTATATTCGCCAATACGTTGTAGTACCTCGAAGAAAATACCATTGACTTCCTTGGTATAAAAATGGAAAAACTCCCCATCCTCGCTGCGGTCATACATAATGTTGTCTTGCTTCATTCTTTGGATTAACAACTCATCCAAGCCATACTTGGCTTCAATATCACGGTAGTAGTTATCCGGGATCGGTAATTGGAACTCCGCCTCCAGCGACTCTGCCGCTTTGAAAATGTCCCGACACTCAAGGGCAATTTGATTCACTGCCGCACCATTTGATTGGTTTAGGAACTGCTGTGTGGCCGTTTCTGAGGCTTTGGTCGTATTGAGTACAATCTTCACATTGTTGTTGCTGCTGGTGACAGTCTTGCTGGTGATCAAGCCATTGATATCAGGCAGGTCAAAACTTTGTTCCGGCTTGAAACCAAAGATAGAGCGGTAGAAGAAGGCCATCGACAGCATATCGGTATTGGGCACCGTCTGACCAATGTGATCAATTCGCAGCAGGTTACCATCATCCTCGGTTGCCTGGGTGAGTACCGGCTCGAAGTCATGGTCATAGAAATTACGCTGGGCTTTTTCATCCAAGAAATACACCAGGCTATCACCGGCCCCCACCACCGCAGGAATGCTCAGCTCGTCATTGAGCCTTTGATTGTGGATGATATCGCAATGATAGCGGCTGGCTAACGCCAAACTACGCTGGCTATCTTCTGAAATCAGGCCAATCGCACAAACCGACTCACCATGGCGCTTGAGGTATTCGTGAGCACTGCTGTTCTTCTCGCCATTGAGCACGATATTGATCTCGCCTTTATTCATCAGCACCACATTCTTTGATTTATGCACGTGCGTTTTCCTGAACCCGAGCGATGTCAGCAGGTTGTAGAAAGAATTGTCAGACTCATCGGCAATAGAAAACTCAATAAAGCCAATACCTTGGATGTCCGGCGCAGGGGTGGCAGGTGCTTGTTGGGTGCCAACCTGATCCTCCAGCCACTTCAATGAGCGGATACCATCGATGGATTTCTCTAGCGGCGAAGAGGCTCGGAACTCATCATTGAAAATTTCATGCGACAAGTAGTCGTCAAAACCCTTATCCTTGAGCACTTGCAGGAACTCGATAACCGGCAGATCACCTTGGCCCGGGAAGCAACGGAAGTGACGGCTATATTGCAGGATATCCATATGGATCTTCGGCGCATCAGCCACCTGAACCATGGCGATTTTATCGGTAGTGATCTCGTTCTTGAGCACCTCCAAGGTATTGCCACGCGCGAACATGTGGAAGGTATCGAGAATAATCCCCATGTTGGGGTGATCCGCACGTTTTACCAGATCCCAAGCATCATGGTAGTCCGCAATGTGCCGTCCCCACGCCAAGGCTTCATAGCCTAGCTTGATGTCTTCACGCTGGGCAAGCTCTGCCAAGGTATGCAGATCACTGGCACATTGGCTTCGATCTGCCGATGCATAAGGCTGTACATTACTGCACATCAAGATCCGACTCGTACCCAGTTCATGGGCAACCTCGAACTTCTTCTGCAGCATGTTGATTTTCTGTTGGCGCAGAAGCTCGGGCATCCCTTCCATATCACGCATTGGCTGGAGGGCAACAATGCTTAACCCGAAATCATCAGCCATACGCTTGACCTGTGCAGGGCTGTAGCGGCACTGCGTCAGGTCATTTTCGAAGATTTCAACACCATCAAAGCCCGCATTGGCGGCAGCTTCAAACTTCTGCGGCAAGGTTCCAGAGAGACTCACCGTTGCGATAGAATATTTCATCATGACTTCCTTTCAATGAATACGTGATAATCTGCCCGATGCTGTGTTAGCCGACCTGGCGCACCTCAACATAGCTTTTGCTCTCGCTGGCTTCGACAATAGCGTCGATCACCAACAGGTTCTGCAAGCCGTCCTTAATACTGACTCTTGGCTCAGTTTCGCCCCGGATCAATGCGCAGAAATGCGTGAGTTGTAGCGCAAGAGGGTCTTGGCGCTCTAGCTCAACCGTATCGACCGCCAACGGCTTCCACCATGATTTTTCTTCACTGCCAGTATGGAATTTCATACGCATGGTAGGAATGGATAGCGATCCGTTGGTACCCGCAATGTGGTAGCAGTCTTCGTCGCCATAGCTAGCGTAGGATTTATTCTCCAGCGAAGTCTGCTCCCAACTTCGGCCGCTACAGGCTGTATCCGAAAGAACAAAGGTACCCAGCGCTCCACTAGCGAAATGTAGGGTCATGACCGCCGTGTCTTCCACCTCAAACTGACGGTTCACATTCGAACTCATCGCCTGGACACCGACGATCTCACCCAACAAATACCGCAAGTTGCCAATCTCGTGGATCATATTGATCAAGATTGGCCCGCCGCCTTTTTGCGTGCGCCAAGGACCTTCGTCAAAATAAAAGTCAGGTTTGTAGAAAATCGCACTGCCAATCACCGCTACCGAGCTGCCAAACCGCTCGCTTTCAATCACCTGCTTGGCAGTTTCCAGAATCGGGCTATACGCGCGGTGATGGCCGACCAAGATCTTGCTGTTGTACTTTTCGGCTTCTTTGAAAAGCGCAAAGCCCTCTTCAATAGTTTGTGTCACCGGTTTTTCAACAATGGCCGCTACCCCTTCATTGACACACTGCATCGCCTGCTCGGCATGAAGTTTATTAGGTGTAGCCAAGATGATGCCATCAGGTTTGGCGTCATCGAAGAGCGCATTCAAGCTTGGAAATAACGGGACATTATATTGCTCAGCTAATTCTTTTGCTTGCGGAGAGGGATCTACGATAGCCGAGAGTTCACATTCATCACTCGCATTAATTAACTTTAGGTGCGTTTTACCAATTAGCCCCGCCCCAGCCACTGCAATTTTTATTTTTTCCATTTCTTGCCTCTTATTTCACATTTATTATGGTAATACAAAGCCACCAAACACCCAGTGGCTTATCCATTTTCTAGATATTTATTGATAGTTGATTTACATAGAGAATGACGGAAAGTGTCACTCCAGATAATAGCGTTGTAATTAAAAGTGTACTTGAGCAAAAAACGCTATCACCATATTGCCCGCCTATTACCGGGTATATACTCAGCATTGGCATAGCCGAAAATAAAATAACCGCTAGTTGTAACTCTCCATCAAGTGGAAAAATAAACGTCAACAATAAAGCAATAACGGGACAGATTATTAGTTTTGTACTGCATACCAATAATGACCGACTAATATTAGCTTTTATGGTTGCTCCTACTAACGACCCACCAATGACAAATAAAGCGAGCCCGGTAGAAACCTTGGCAGCCATTTCCAAAACACCACCGACGACACTCGGCAGAGAAACATCAAAGATGTTAATCGCAAAGCCAATGGTTACAGCGATGATCATTGGGTTTCTGGTTAATTTCGTCAATGAGGCCAGGTAGATGGCTTTCTTACTTTTTCCTGATTGGTTATGTGTGATTTCTAAGATCATGAATGCCAATGGGATAAGAATGATATTCTCAATTAGAAAGCACATCACAAACGCTTGTGCTGTCGTGTCTTCGAAAACTTGTATAACAATCGGTATACCGACAAACGCACTGTTTGATAGTGCGCAGCCCAAACTATTCATTGCTGATGATTTGCTATTATTCTTCAGCAGAGCTCGGCTCGCGATAAAACCGATGGTCATTGCGGCAAGCCCTGTCACTCCGTAAACCAATAAATAGTTAAAGCTGATCGCTTCTGATAACTCGATAGTACTGACATTCAAGATAATCAATGCCGGCAACGCAATGTACATGACGAACTTGCCACATTCAGCCACAAAGCTTTTTGAAAACGCACCTATTGATACCGCGAAGTAGCCAACCGATATCATCACAACGATAGGAGCAAGTATTTCAGCCACCGACATTGTTATTATCCTCAATCAACCTAATAGCCGAACAAATTAATACCCAAAGAGCCTTGGCAACATCGTCACTGAGCTTGGTACGAACGTAATAAACATCAGGACAATCACTTCGATGATGAACAGCGGCATAACCTGACGTGAAATAGCGGCAATCCCTACTTTCGAGATGGAGTTCGCCACGAACAAACACATCCCCATTGGCGGCGTGATCAAGCCAATCATCAAGTTGAAGATCACGATGACACCAAAGTGGATTGGGTCGATACCGAAACTCATCGCAATCGGGTGCAAGATCGGGATAAGGATCAGCATGGCTGCAATGCCTTCAAGGAACAGGCCGATACATAGCAAGATCAAGTTAACCAACAGCAGGAATACAATAGGATTGGTGATGTTATCCAGTACCTGCTGGCTGATCATTTGCGGCACTTGCGAGAATGTCAGCAGCCAGTTAGCCACCGACACCACCGCAATCAAGATCAATACAATTGATGAGTCGCGCATGGAGGTAATGAAGATCTCAGGCAAGTCTTTAATCTTCAGCGTCTTGAAGACGAACATACCAATCGTCAGGGCGTAGAAAGCTGCGAAGGCTGCCGCTTCAGTCGGTGTCACAATCCCCATCAAGATAGAACCCAGGATCAACACCGGCATAGTCAGCGGTATGATCGCATTGATAAAGGCTTTAAAGCGCCCCGTCACAACTGCAGTATTTTTGATATTGTGCTTCGTCGCGTAGTAATACACATAGGCCGACAAGCAAATTGCTGAGAGAATGCCAGGAACAATACCTGCCAGAAACAGACCCGGTACCGATACACCACTGGCAATAAGGGCATAGATAATCACCGGAATACTCGGTGGGATCATCGGCCCAATCACCGAAGAAGCCGCTGTCAACGCCGATGAGAATGACTTGGAATAGCCTTCCTTCTCCATTTCAGGAATAAATACTCGACCCAGTGCAGAAGTATCTGCTACTGCCGAGCCAGATAGCCCTGCAAACATAACCGAAGACCAAATATTGACCTGAGCCAGACCGCCTTTGAACGTACCAACCAGTGCATTAGCAAAAGTAATAATTCGCTTGGTGATGCCACTTTTATTCATTAGCTCGCCAGCTAAAACGAAAAGTGGGATCGCAAGGATTGAAAATGAGTCCAACCCGCCAAAAATACGTTGCCCAATCAGGCTTAAAGAAATAGGGGTATCAGAAATAAATAACGTTATTGACAGAATAATACCGAACACGAGCGGTATACCCAGTATTAGCATACTGGATAGAAATGCTAAAGATAACATGTTACTTCCTTATATTTTTTATCTTTTATTTGCTGGTAAGCGTACTTAACTCATAGCGGCGCAGTTGAATATAGCTAGCTAATTTCATGATTGCGGCGATGGTTAATCCTGCTCCACCAATAACAATGGCTGATTGGAAGAAATACATACTCAAGCCTGTGCCTGGAGAGGTAATTGAACCGCGACGCATTACAAATAAATAACCCGACCAAGTAATTAATACACCACTTGCCAATACGGCTATGTCCGTCAGGATATTTAATCTAGCCAGATTTTTTTTCGATAAAAAGCTGTCAAGAACCGAAAACTTAATATGAAGGCCCTCTAAATAGCAGAGGATCATGCCAAACATAACACCGTATATCATGGAGTATTTGGCCACTTCCTCACTCCATAAAATTGGGCTATCCAAAAAGTAACGGCTAATACTGGCAGCCAGCATGACACTAAAAAGAACAAATAACGACAAGGCCGCTAGCACTGACAGTAGTTTTTTATAGAAGACCATCATACACATCCTTGATATTGCTTAAGGCGGAAAAGCCGGCATGGTTTCCCATACCGGCTAAAACCACTTACTGAACCTGACTCGCTGCGTTTACAGAGTCCTGCACTTTCACTACCCACTTAGGATCAACCTGTTTCTTCAGCCACTCAACAATCTGTGGCTGCGCGGCTGAGCGAAATTTTTCCAGCTCTTCCTGTGATAGGGAGGTGATTTCCATACCGTTCTTAGCCAGAATTTCCAGACCTTGCGCCGAGTTGACCTGCTGGATAGCACGACCGACGGTTCCGGCCACTTTACCCGCACGGTCAATGATTTCCTTGTCCGCAGCGCTCAACGACGAGTAGAAGTCTTCATTGATCAGCAGGAAGTCCGTACTGTACACATGGCCATCTAGGGTGATGTATTTCTGAAATTCGTAGAATTTACTCAGGGTAATAACGCTAACTGGGTTTTCCTGACCATCAATCACACCAGTTGTCAGTGCAGTAGGCACCTCAGGGAAGGCGATAGGCGTCGCTTCAGCACCCAAGGATTTCATCATCTCGATGTACAGAGGCAGCGTCATGACACGAATTTTCAGCCCTTTCAAATCATCCGGAGAATGGATTGGACGTTTAGAGTTGGTGAAATGGCGGAAGCCTGTCTCGCCGTAAGAAAGGGTACGTAGACCTGTTTGCTGTAGGCAGTGCTCACTCAAGCTCTGACCAAACTCGCCATCCAGTACTTTCCACGCTACTGGTGATGAAGGGAATAGATATGGGATTTCTAGTACCGATGCTTCCTTACACACTTTGGCAAAAGCCCCCGATACCAAGCTCATTGTGACCATACCTTCCTGGGTAGACTGCACCAACTCGGTTTCCGAGCCCAGCTGACCCGCAGGATAGATGTTGACCTTCATCCTGCCGCCGGATTCCGCCTCAACCAAGTTTTTGAACACCTGAGTGGCCGCCCCCTTTTTGGATGTTGTCCACTCTTGGGCATCGACGTGACCAATGGTGATGTTGATTGTTTTTGCACTCACTGTGCCTGCAGTTGCTAGCGAAAGCGCTATGACTAATGACTTTATAATATTCACAACCGTTTACCTCCTGTTAACATACATTTGATACTAACAGTGGAAATTTATCGCCAGAAATTGATATAGCGCATAGGGCATTCAAATTAGGTATAAGCCGTTTAAAACAAGCCAGTTTAACCTTTATTTTTCATCGTGTTACACAAATAAATGTAAAAATTAACTTTGAATCACTATTGGTATTTTATTGATAAATTGATGCTGGCTCACATTTAATTTTGCATCCTAACAATAGCGATTATTCAATACTTACAACCGGTAAAATGTAGAATAATTTCCACACATTTATGCAACAAACAAAAAAACCCGAGGCATAGCCTCGGGCAAGGACAGAACATGACTTATCGCCTATTACAAATCAGTTCACGTCTAGCAACACACCTTGATGTAACTAAAACTCTTCAGTATCAATTTCTAGCTGAACCACACTGTTGTATCGAGGGCCCTTTACCGTTTGCTGATTGATGATCCTATCCAGCTGGGCTACCACCTCTGCGGACAACTCGTAATCCGCAGCTTGCCAATTCTCAACCAGATGATCGCTATTTGTGGTGCCCGGCAAAACAATACTGTCTTGTTGCTTGGCCAGTACCCAAGCTAAGGACAGCTGAGCCAACGAGATTTGTCGTGATGATTCTCCCGGAAAATTTACCTGTTGTGCAATCTCAAACAGCTGGTCAATCAACTTCAGATTACTCGGGTAATATTCCGAAGAAAAACGCGGCATTGCCCGGCGGATGTCATTACCTTCAAAATTATCCGGGTCACGGATGCACCCGGTCAACGCCCCCCGCCCCAGCGGACTGAATGCCACAAAGGTAACGCCAATGTCTTGACAGGCATCAAGCAGCGCGATTTCAGGGTTGCGGCTCCACAGCGAGTACTCAGACTGCACTGCCGCAATAGGATAGACCTCATCGGCTTTTCGCAACGTATCTGCCGAGACTTCCGACAAACCGATCTCACGAATTTTCCCTTCTTCGACCAGACGCGACAGCTCGCCGACACTGTCTTCAATTGGCACAGTTTTATCCCAACGGTGCAAATAATAAAGATCGAGCACATCGGTTTTTAGTCGGGACAAACTCTGCTCACAATGCTTACGCAGTGAGGCTGGTCGGCCATCAATCTGCTTCTTGCCATTGTCACCGATGAACATGCCGCCTTTAGAGGCCAAAAGAAACTCCGAACGGCGATGACCCACGGCTTTGGCCAGCAGCTCTTCATTGGCTCCAGCACCGTACAACATGGCCGTATCGAGCATGTTGTAGCCCAGATCCAACGCTTGGTTGAGCAGCCTTATCCCCTGCTGCTTTGTCGGCGGTTGGCCGTATGCATGGGACAGGTTCATACACCCAAGGGCGACCGGCGCGGTATCTAGCTGGCCTATCCTGCGCATGCATGCCCCCGAGACCAGTCACTTTCCAATTCCTGCTCAATACGATCCAACGTTTCCATTGCGCTCAGGCACTGGCGAACACTGGAGTTAGGCTCACGGTTTTCGCGAATGGCAGCAAAGAACTCACGGTCAATCAGCTCAATACCATTGTTCGATACCGCCACATCACTCAAATCAATTGGGTTTTCTCGGCCATCAAACAAGTCATCGTAGCGCGCAATGAAAGTGCCTTCGTCGCAGATGTATCGGAAGAATGTACCGAACGGGCCGTCATTGTTGAATGACAGTGACAAGGTACAGATAGCACCAGACGGGACTTTCATGCCAATGCTCATGTCCATCGCAATACCAAGTTCAGGATGGATTGGTCCTTGCAACGCAGTAACTTTCGATGCGACTTCGCCAGTCTGGTACTGGAACAAATCAACAGTATGACAAGCGTGGTGCCAAAGCAGATGATCCGTCCAGCTACGAGGTTCTCCCTTGGCATTGGTATTGGTACGACGGAAGAAGTAAGTTTGGACATCCATCTGCTGGATATTCAACTCACCAGCTTGGATTTTATTGTGGATCCACTGATGGCTTGGATTAAAGCGACGAGTATGACCAGCCATTGCCACCAAACCGGTTGTCTGCTGTACATCAACCAAGCGGCGGGAATCTTCCAGGTTATCTGCCATCGGAATCTCTACCAGCACATGCTTGCCGGCCTCCAGACACTGAATGGCCTGACTAGCATGCATCTGGGTTGGCGTTGCTAAAATCACTGCATCCAGATCCTCAAGTGCCAGCGCCTGCTCTAGCTCTTCGGTAACCAGCGGCTGATTATACTCAGCCGCTACTAACTGGAGTTTATCCAGATCGCGGCCAACAAGCGCCGTCACTTCAACATCTTCGATATTCTTGATTGCTTCAAGATGCTTAGTACCAAATGCACCGTTTGCACCCACTACACATACTTTCATCATTACATCCCTTTTATGTTTAAGTCAGTCTGTAACGCTTTAGCTCCTGTTAAGAGGACAAGCGTTTAAGCACCGTGTTTGCTAATTCAGTAAAATCTTCGCTATCGGCTTTCAGTGCCAATGCACCAATTTTCTCTTGCCATTGCACCGTTGCCTGCGCCATGGCGTTATCCAGTTCGAGTTGCTCCACCGTCAAAGCAACTTCGCGCATTTCAGCAGCCCGGCGCTGGCCATGCACCATCATTCGCTCAAGGTTGTAAGCCGCAGCCTGACGCCAGTTGATACCAGGATGGCTTGCTTCCAGCGAGCTGAGCACATAGTCTTCGACATTGGCTTTTTTGGCGCTGAGGAATGATTCCGCCATCAGAGCTTCCATCCCCTTCACCATAATGCTTCTGATCATCTTGACCGAAGAGGCGGCACCAACATCGCCTTCAATCACATCTAGCTTCATGTCCAGCTGCTCCATGAGCTTTTTAGCCTCCGTCACATGAGGTCCACTGATCAATACAGGTGTCTGGTGCCGCTTTGGATAAATCGGCGACATGATGGCGACATCGACATATTTGCCGCCGGCTTGCTCTATCAATCTGCCATTGATGCGCTTAGAGTCTGGCGAGCAAGAATTACAATCGAAATAAAACTGTCCCGGCTGAATATGCAGCGCAGCATGTTCGGCAGCAACTCGCGCCTGATCAGCGGTAACCAGAGAAAAAATAGCAGTTGCACCACTCAGTGCAGCTTCAAGGTTGAAGCATCCCTGTACCCCTGACTCGATATAGTCAGTCAGCTTCGCCTTCCGTAGGGAAGGGTTATCCGTTTTGATGTCATAAGCGGTTGCAACCGGAGCCTGAATGTCACTCCAGCCAGACATGATCGCCTTGCCCGCTTCACCAAAACCTAGAAAGGCAACTTGTGATAACTTGGCCATTGCCACTCCTTTCAATCGATTAACATTTACCATGCGCAATTGTTAATGCGCCGTTAACCAAAAGCTATCACCGGCTGAATTTTAAAGGTAATTAATTAAAAGCGAGAGATATTCATTTTTTGAATAGACAGCAATAATTTCTAGCTTAAAACCGATAGCGCCAGCCCCTTATCACGCAATAAACTTATAAAGCTTTTCTGTAAGTCTGTTGCATGCCAGTTCTGCCTAAAGGTTAAACCTATCGGCCGCGAGTGGCTGAATGAAGGAAAGTCTAAAATGGTAAACTTACCCTCATTAAGTTCCCGCTGAACCTGATGTTTTGAAAGAATCGCTAACTTATTACTGCCTAATAATATTTCCCTCACCAATATTTGTGAGCTGGTTTCAATTAATTTCTGGGGATACTTGTCGGTATTAGAAAAAAATGCATTAAACATCTTGCGAGCAGGGGTATGCTCGCCTGGTACCACCCAGCTTTGCTCCGCGAGAATATCCATTGTTAAATCATCCACTTTCGTTAATGGGTGATCAGTTCTGGCAATAATATTATTGCTTGAATCAAACAGGGTTTCTTGCCTGATATCGACGGCGGGGGGCGGGAAGCGCAGCGCGCCGATCAACACATCGATTTCACCATTGCGAAGGTGGTAAAGCAGGTCAGAATAGTCCCCTTCCACAACCTTGATATTAAAGTCATCATTGATATAAGAAAAGTCATTGATCGTCTCCGGCAGCAGGCAGGTTCTGGCAAGCGGCATACTGCCAACCACGATTCTCCCTGCCCCTGCCGACTGCTCGGAGCTGATTTCCTCCAGGCCCTGCTGGATCTCCTTGAACGCCAGCTTGGTTGCTTTCAGCAAGCCGAGCCCCACTTTACTGATACTGATCCCCAACGATGTTTTCTCAAATAAAACAACATCTAAGCTTGCTTCGAGCTCTTTCGATGCCCGATAAAGCGAAGACTGCGACACGCCAATACTGCGCCCAGCAGCCGAATAACTTTTATTTTCGGCAACCGCCAATAAAGCCCTTAACTGAGTGATAGTCACGGTATTGATATAATTGGAAGATTTTGCTTTTTTTGAGCTGCCAGTTTTTATATTAAGAATTTTGGTAAGTTCATCGTCCAAGATATTAATTGCTCGACATACTCGCTTATTAAGCATCATTCCTAGTGATGTCAAATGCATGCCGTCAGAGCGCCTTTCAAATAGCGTTGCCTTAACAACAGATTCTAGCTTTGCTATGGCTTGGGTTAATGCGGGCTGGGATAAAAAAACCAATTCCGATGCCTTACTGATACTGCCTGAATCAGCAATGTAAATAAATGCTCGCAAATGCCTTAAATTAGGAATATCTACCATCTTCACGTCTAATAATAATTGAAATAATAAGGGCACTATACCAAAAACGAATACCTTTACATTATTTCTAAATGGTAAAAAAAGTGTTAAGACCAGATACTGTGATCACTGTAATCTTCTAGCAGCCAATCGGATACATTTTTACAAGGATGAGAAGGCTATGATCATCGATTGTCACGGACACTACACAACAACGCCACCTCAAGTGGGCGATTACCGAGAGTCTCAAAAAGCAGCGGTTGCCAAGGATCCGCTATACAAAGGCCAGAAGGGCACCATCAACATCAGTGATGATGAAATCCGCGAAAGCATTGATAACAACCAGCTGCGCCTGCAGCAAGAACGCGGCACCGACCTGACGATTTTCTCACCGCGCGCCAGCTGGATGGGGCACCATATAGGTAATGAACACACCAGCCGTTACTGGACAGAACACCAGAACGAACTTATTCGCCGTGTTTGTGATCTCTACCCGAACAACTTTGCCCCGGTAGCCCAACTGCCCCAATCTCCAGGTGTCACACCGGCAAAATCCATCCCTGAATTGGTACGCTGTGTCGAGGAAATGGGCTTCATTGGCTGCAACCTGAACCCAGATACCACAGGTGGCTTCTGGAAAGATGCGTCTCTGGCTGACCGCAGCTTCTACCCACTCTATGAAAAGCTGGTTGAGCTGGATGTCCCGGCAATGATCCATGTCAGTGCCGCCTGCAACAGCTGTTTCCACACCACCAGCTCGCACTACTTGGGAGCAGACACCACGGCTTTCCAACAATTGATGATGTCAGATGTCTTCAAAGACTTCCCGACCCTGAAAATCATCATCCCGCACGGTGGCGGCGCGGTGCCTTACCACTGGGGACGCTTCCGTGGCATCGCACAGGATATGGGCCTAGCGCCACTTGAAGAGTTAGTACTCAATAACATCTTCTTCGATACCTGTGTCTACCACCAGAAAGGCATTGATTTGCTGCTAGATATTCTGCCAGCTGAAAACATCTTGTTTGCTTCTGAAATGATTGGTGCCGTTCGCGGTATCGATCCGGAGACCGGCCATTACTTCGATGATACCAAGCGTTACATCGACGCCAGTACCAAGGTTTCCGATGAAGAGAAATCCTTGATTTTCGAAGGCAATGCCCGCCGCGTATTCAGCCGCCTAAAGCTCAACAATGTATAAGGGAAGTGAACAATGAACAACAACGTCGTAGTGCAAAACATCGAACGCGTTAACCCAGAAATCATCCAGGGACTGGCTGAATGCGGAGTAGCCACTGTCCATGAAGCTCAAGGTCGTAGAGGACTCTTGGCGGACTACATGCGTCCCATATACTCTGATGCCGCCGTTGCCGGTTCAGCCCTGACCATCTCAGGCGCAGCCGGCGACAACTGGATGATGCACGTGGCCATCGAACAAGCCCGTGAAGGCGATATCCTTGTTTTTGCCCCGACCTCCCCGTCAAACTTCGGCTTCTTCGGCGATCTACTGGCCACCTCGGCGCAAGCCCGTGGCGTCGTTGGCTTGGTGATCGAAGGCGGTGTCCGTGATGTGCGCGACCTGAAAAAGATGAACTTCCCGGTCTGGTCGAAACATGTCTTTAGCCAGGGAACCATCAAGGAAACCCTCGGCTCGGTCAATGTCCCTATGGTGTGTGCCGATGAGCTGATCAATCCGGGCGATGTCATTGTTGCCGACGATGACGGCGTCTGTGTGGTCCGCCGCGATGAAGCCGAACAAGTGCTTACCCTAGCCCGCGAAAGGATGGCGAGAGAGGAAGAAAAACGGGTTCGTTTGGCAAACGGTGAGCTCGGCCTGGATATCTACAACATGCGCGGCCGGTTGGCAGAGAAGGGCCTGAAGTATGTCTGACCTAACTGCTGTCCGCTGTATGTGGATGCGGGGTGGCACCTCGAAAGGTGCCTACTTCCTCGCCAGCGATTTACCAAGCGACCCACAGCTGCGCGATAACGTTTTACTTGGCGTAATGGGCTCTCCAGATCCCCGCCAGATTGATGGCATGGGCGGGGCTGATCCTCTCACCTCTAAGGTGGCCATCATCACGCCATCGCAGCGCGAAGGCGTGGATGTCGACTACCTTTTTCTCCAAGTCTTCGTCGACAAGCCTGTTGTAAGCGACGGGCAAAACTGCGGCAATATCCTTGCCGGCGTGGCGCCCTTTGCTATTGAGCGTGGCTTGGTAGAGGCCAGAGACGGCGAAACGTCCGTCACTGTCTACATGGAAAATACCGGTCAAATCGCTGAATGCCTGGTGCCGACTCCGAACAAGATTGTGAGCTATCAGGGTAACGCGGCTATCGACGGCGTACCTGGCACTGCCGCCCCAATCGCAGTGACTTTCCGCGATACGGCGGGCTCAAGTTGCGGGGCCCTGCTGCCGACCGGGCGTCAATTCGACAACATCGACGGGGTTGCCACCACCCTTATCGACAATGGTATGCCGGTTGTTGTCATTCGCGCCGAAGATGTGGGAATCGAAGGTAATGAAAGCCGGGATGAACTCGATAATAACGAAGCGCTCAAAGCCCGCCTGGAATCTATCCGATTACAAGCAGGCCCGATGATGAACCTTGGCGATGTCACTGACAAATCCGTCCCGAAAATGTCACTGGTAAGCCCGGCACAACATGGTGGGGCTATCTCGACCCGCACATTTATCCCTCACCGCTGTCATGCCTCTATAGGAGTGTTAGGTGCCGTGAGTGTGGCATCCGCCTGCTTGTTACCAAAATCGCCGGCCTTTGAGCTAGCCAGTGTTGAAGTTGGTGACACGATGACATTGGACATCGAACACCCAACCGGCGCACTGACCGTCATTGTTAACCGAAGTGATGATGACGAGAGCGCTGCAATATTGAGAACAGCAAAAAAGCTGTTCGATGGCAATGTATTCGTCGCAAACCAATTTTAAAAATAACGAAAAAGGAATAAACATGGACGCTGATTACCTCCCTTTCCATCCAAATCCTCGTACTCCGGCATTTAAGGTTCCGGCAGACGCAGTGGACGCCCATTGCCATGTCTTTGGCCCTGCAGCCCAATTCCCGTATTCTCCGAAGCGCAAATACACCCCGTGCGATGCCAGCAAGGATCAGTTGTTTGCTCTTCGCGATCACCTAGGTTTTAGCCGCAACGTGATCGTCCAAGCCTCTTGCCATGGCACTGACAATGCCGCTCTGATCGATGCTCTGCACACTGCCGGAGAGCTTGCCCGTGGTGTTGCCGTCGTGGATGAGTCCATCACTGAAGAAGAGCTTCTTACCATGCACCAGGCTGGCGTGCGGGGTGTGCGTTTCAATTTCGTCAAACGTTTAGTTGATACCACACCGAAATCGGTATTCAAAAACATCGCGGCGAAAATCCGTCCATTTGGCTGGCATATCGTGGTGTATTTCGAAGCCCAAGATCTTGAAGAGATCGCACCTTTCCTCGAAGAGCTAGATACCACCATTGTGATTGACCACATGGGGCGACCTGATGTCAGCAAACCTGTTGACGGCCCTGAATTTCAAGCCTTCGTCAACCTGATGGAGCGAAACCCGCACTTCTGGACCAAAGTCAGTTGCCCAGAAAGACTGACCCAAACCCCACCGGATTACAGCGATGTGGTGCCGTTTGCCAAGTACTTGGTAGAACGCTTCCCAGAGCGAGTGCTATGGGGCACCGACTGGCCACACCCAAATATGAAATCCCATACCCCGGATGACGGCCAACTGGTTGATGTGATCCCGCTGATCGCACCAACCCCAGCCCTACAACAAGCGCTATTAGTCACCAACCCCGATAAACTTTACTGGCAACAAGCCTAGGGAGAGCAGATGTCTTATCTCGATAATCCAAACGCCATTGAAGGCACCACCATGTTCGACGGCACCATGGCCCGAAAAGGCTATGATCTGAACAAAATGTGTTACTCCCTCAACAACGCCGAGGCCAGAGCCGCCTTTTCCGCTGATGAGATGACCTACTGCGACAAGTTCAACCTGACCGACGCACAAAAACAGGCCATCGCCAACCGCGATGTACTGGGGCTCATCGCTGAAGGCGGCAGCATTTATTACCTCGCCAAGTTTGTTGGTTTGCTGGGCCTTAACATGCAAGACATCGGGGCTATCCAAACAGGCGTCACACTAGAAGAATTCAACCAAAAACTGCGCAATCCAGGGAGCTAAGCCATGGCCAAGATCATCGGTGGTATCACCACATCACATATTCCGCTCATCGGCAAAGCAATCGCTGAAGGCTCGCAGCAGACCCCATACTGGAAGCCTTTCTTTGATGCTTACCCGCCTATCCATAACTGGCTGGAAGAAGAGCAGCCTGACGTTGCAATTGTGTTCTACAACGATCATGGCCTGGAGTTTTTCCTCGATAAAAAACCAACCTTTGCCATTGGCGCTGCCGAGGAATACCACAATGCCGACGAAGGCTGGGGGATCAACACTATCCCGCCCATCAAGGGCGCACCAGAGTTATCATGGCACATCTGCAATCAGCTGGTTGAAAACGAGTTTGATATTACCATCTGCCAGGAAATGAAGGTCGACCACGGCCTTACTGTTCCGATGCAGTTGATGTGGCCAAACAACAGCTATGGCCATATGAAGGTGATCCCGGTTTGTATTAACGTTGAACAACACCCGATGCCATCACCCAAGCGATGCTTTGATATGGGCAAGGCATTAGGTGATGCGATCCGCTCGTTCGATAAAGATCTAAAGGTGGTGATTCTGGGTACCGGCGGTTTGTCCCACCAGCTTGATGGCGAGCGTGCTGGTTTTATTAATACCGAGTTCGACCGCTACTGCATGGACAAGATCATCAGCGAGCCAGAAGCCCTGACCAAACTGAGTATCCGCGATCTTGTTGTCGAAGCCGGATCGCAAGGCCCTGAGCTGATCCTCTGGCTGGGTATGCGCGGCGCACTATCCGACAACCTCAAGGTGCTACACAGCAATTACCACTATCCTATCTCAAACACAGGTGCGGGCACCATGCTGATTAAAGAGCAGCAGCCGTAATTGCAGCTTTTGATACTGAACGGACCAAATAGCAAAAGGGTATTCGCTTTGAATACCCTCTTCCTTTGATTTAACAAGAAGTTAAATTTCAACAAAGCTCGTAATCGAATCAAAGAGCCCTTTGCTGGCTTTCTTGGTGTCTTCTGGTATGGCGACACCAGCCGCTTGTTGGCATTGCACCACTATATTCTGCTCTTTAACGTTATGACATCGCTTAAGGTGCTCATCCAACTTTGCTTGCTCACCCATACTACGATACAAAGCAACGTATTCCGGTAAGAAAGGCTTATCCGAACCTATGGTAGCCTTCGCTTTGTTTAACACCTGTTCAGCTTTTTGATGCTGCTTCTGTGAACGGAAAGCTTGCGAGGCCAATGCAAATGTTTGAATAGAGGCATAATCCCAGTTTTTAATTAGTGCTAAATTCTGAGCAGCTTTATCAGGCTTATTCTGTAGCTTTCTGACGGTATAGTAAGCCAGCCTTGGATAGGCATGTGAGCTTGTCGGCCCCGATACTGCTTGGCGAGCAAGTTTTTCGGCTTTATCCAAATCACCAAACTCAACAGCGCGCATGGCCTCAGAGGCAGCCCAATAGTTTTTCTGGATCTGTTTAGCCTTACCTGAATGAAGAGCTTTATTCATCTTCTCAGTGGAAAAGTCTCGCCTGCGCTCTATACGGTACTCACGCTTTACATAATGATTTAAATCCTGCTTCCTTTCACTGGGTGAGTTATGCCGATCGGCAAAATCTTGCAACAGACGCGTTGCAGCTTCATTGGCAGCCAAATAACCTAACGTCTCTAAGTTTGAGCCATTTACGTGTTTTTCTGCCTTACTGGCCATTGAGACAAAACTTTGAAAATCCTGTTTTTTGGCCGCCAGTTGAGCCTTATTGAACACCTGACTACTTTCAAGCCTATCCATCACATCATAATAAGCTCTGGCGCTATAACCCGCTTTTACGATCAAATCCACGCCAAGCAGATCAGCTTCATCTTCGTCTTGCCGACTCATTGAGGAGCTCAACACATCACGACTTAAGCGATTAATTGTCACTCCGATACGATATGAATCGGTCAACGCTTTATTGGCACTTGCTGAATTCTTGGAAGATAACTTAATGCCATTGGCCGTTTTTTGCGTCTCTAGATCACTAACAACAGCAGAGACCATAGCGATATTTGCAGCCTTGCTCACCAAGGCACTTTGCTTAGCAAAGTACTCATTCGTATCATTATGATCTAGCAGTATATGGGATAACTCATGAGCAATGATAAATGCTAACTCATCTTCAGAATCAGCATCCCCCAAGACCCCCTGAGTAACCACAATCGTGTCCATAGTTGCCAGAGCCGAATAGTTTCTATCCGCAGAGATAACAACTTTAATATCCCTATCAACCGGTTGCCCCCATGTATCCAGTAATTTAGCGAGTATCCCATTCAGATATTTTTCAGCATAAGGGTTTGCTATCAGATTTTTATCTGCTGCCGCACGATAAAACACCCTATCTTCTTCCGCCACCTCTGATTTCTCACTTGTCACGGTTTGCTTGGCATGGGTTTGATTGGTTTCTGGCGTCAGAGAATGAATATATTTCCCATCCACCCCCTCATAAGTGCTTCCTGTCAGGGTTTTAAGGCTATCCATCGCACAGCCAGACAACATTCCGGACATAACCAATAGAGCAATATATTGACGCATCATTAACACCCTTCTCCAAGTCCGTGGGTAGAGAAAACTTGCTTATCTGATTTTTTCGAAATCGTCTGTTGGGTGCAGACAATAGAAGCAACAGCTTTGTGATTTAACTCAACCTCGGTGATATGGACCCATTTCTCATGACCAAGGTGTTCAAACATCAACATGCCTTCTTTTTTGTCATAACTTGCGACGATGACGGTTTCTTCTTTAGGGTCCGGCAAGCTTGATTTATCAACATCCGTACAGTCCAACTTCCCATCGCAAATTTCGACAGAGTCCATAAGGAAATCCAATATCAATACTTTATCTTGCGCTGCCGCTGGATATGCCATTAACGCGAAAACAAAACCTAACCACTTAATGTTTTGGAAAAACATAGCTACTCCTTTATCTATTGTTCAGTGTTTTAATTGAGTGGATATAACAAATAACTTTCTCTCGGATATGGCTTGCTTTATTGATAGCAAACTTCTTAACCGCCTCAAGAAAGTAGAATAGAAAAATAGGAAGATCCAAGAAAAGGATCATCAACAATCCATACCAGTTTGGTGCACCGACTTTTAAAATAAAATGACACACCAAAACTGAAGCCATGATAAGCACAATAATACATAGCGTCGGCTTAATACCTGAATATATTTGACTACGTGAATTGAGAGTCTCACCATCGGTCAACTCATTTTCTAGATGCGTATAGCGATACCAAATAACGAGAAACAACACTCCAACTTGAACGATGATTTCGATGAGATCTGCAAGGCTTAAACTGAAAAAACCAATTTTTTCTGGCACATGCCAATAGTCAGTATCAATATTTATTAAATTGTCCAAAGCCATGGCATGGTAGTAAACCCCTGGCAAACTGCCATGAACCGGAGAGCGTACAATATCTGTACCTCCGGGGAGATAATATCCAACCAGAACTAATCGGTTTTGTATTGCTTTACTTAGTGCCTCTGACTTGAGTGATCCTGACTCAAATAGCTTAGCGGCTGAAATAGAAAGGAAGGGAGGGCATCTTTGCCTTAGCCCCTCATCGAGCGCTTCGTCAGTCTGCACACCTTGGGTAAGGCTAAGGTTAAGAAGGTCCCAAAACTGAGAAAACTGACTACTAGATACTTGTCCGCATTCATGGCTCAATGGGAAGTAGCTATTTTGCTGACTATCAAACTTATTCGTCCACTGAACCATCATAGGTTCAATAAAACTTTTTATTGGGTCTTGTAATGAATCACTGCAACGCCCTTTTTCTGCAGTGCACCAAGCTTGATAAAGCGACATCGCTGCGGTTTCAGATTTACTTCCATTCCAATCGACATACAACGGGTAATAATGCTGGTAACCGCTCCAAGAAACTGCTGTTAATTGGCTTACTTGAGAAATCTTGTATCGAAGTGAAGTTTCATCATTCAATATAGACTCAGTATCATAGTCAGTATCGCTACTCATAAAAACTGGAAAATTCTGAGAATCCAACGTTTTTAACCAACGATCTAAACGAGGAGAGTGTTCATAATGTTGAAGAATATCAAAAAAAACAGCCTTCGGTTTATGAGCACTAATAACTTTCAAAATATTAGAAAGATTACGGTACGTCACAGGGTACTTTTCTGTTTGGCGTAGAAATGTATCGTCTATCAATATGACAGCTATTTCCTGAGAAACCTCCTCACTATAGAATGGAGACCACAATCGTAGAATATGATCTTCATAATGTTTCTCTGCCGCATTTCTGACGCCAAGAGGGTCGACAACAAAAGCAAAAAGAATCATTGCCGTCGTAATTAGCGCACGAGCTAACACTGTCTGATTAAAAGCCATATAAACGTTGTTTATTCTTCTCTGAACAAGAGCCTTATTAAAATTTCAAATAGCAAAAATTTTTAAGTAAGCAAACCCATACACAATTGTAAGTAAATGTTAGCAGCCCAATTTAAAACCATATGCCACACGTATCACAAATTCGTGATGTTAATTCAAAAACACCATTCAATATTTATTAATTTATTGATAAATAATAAAAAATGTCTGTTTTATAAAACAAAAGACCAATATACTAGACACACCAAAGCGTCAAAATATTGACACGTAAGCTTCAATCTAATTTTTTAAAGTCAATCTATTACACATATTGGCTAATAAAGCCTTAAGGGTCGGGCCCTATTTTTCAATCTTTATCAAACGATAGAGCAATGATGTCCAAGCTAGTTGTTGGCAGCCCTGCCATCGTCGGAGGGCTGACGCCTATGTTCAACGCATACAAAAAAGCCCCGCCTTTCGATGAGGGCTTCAGTGTAGTGGCGGAGCGGCCGGGCTTGCGTCCAAGCGGGACTCATCAGTCCGCAGGACTGACGCCTATGTTCAACGCATACAAAAAAGGCCCAGTCTTTCGACTGAGCCTCAGTGTAGTGGCGGAGCGGACGGACTTGATGGTCCGGCACCACGGTGGGGACGCCTAGTTCCGCAGACAAAAGTGCGCAGCACTTTCGGGAGCGTTAGATACAAAAAAGCCCTCGTCTTTCGTCGGGGACGCCTAGTTAAGGGCTTCAGTGTAGTGGCGGAGCGGCCGGGCTTGCGTCCAAGCGGGACTCATCAGTCCGCAGGACTGACGCCTATGTTCAACGCATACAAAAAAGGCCCAGTCTTGCGACTGAGCCTCAGTGTAGTGGCGGAGCGGCCGGGCTTGATGGTCCGGCACCACGGTGGGGACGCCTAGTTCCGCAGACAAAAGTGCGCAGCACTTTCGGGAGCGTTAGATACAAAAAAGCCCTCGTCTTTCGACAAGGGCTTCAGTGTAGTGGCGGAGCGGACGGGACTCGAACCCGCGACCCCCGGCGTGACAGGCCGGTATTCTAACCAACTGAACTACCGCTCCAATTCTGTGTGAAACTCGGCTTAAAACCTAGTTTCTAGAATGTGGTGGAGACGCTCTGAGTATGGAGGATTTGAACCCTGCTTACCCAGAAGGTCAAATAACCAGTATTGCTACTGACTATTAGAATGTGGCGGAGAGATAGGGATTTGAACCCTAGATACGCTATTAACGTATGCCGGTTTTCAAGACCGGTGCTTTCAACCACTCAGCCATCTCTCCGTAAGTGCGGCGTATGATAAGTTGCTTAAGGCCAACTGTAAACCCCAAAAACAGCCAACTGGTCACAATACAATCAAAAAACAACATTTTTATGAAGACATCACGAAAGAGCAGGTTTCGTCAGCAGGATGACTTAACAACACCAACTACGTACCTTAATGAGCCTGTTTATTTATCATCATAATACAAATTATGACTTTCTTCTTATCACTTAAAAACCACTTCAAATATAATAACATGTCTCACAAACAAGAAACATATGTAGATTTTAAAGAGACAATTTGTTAGATAAACACATAGTAAGTGTTTACGCCAAACCTGTTCTATTCACTGCTCGGGAATTAATATTTGTTTTGCTCGGCAAGATGGCTCTTTATTTTCTAATTCGCCGAATAAAAAAGTATATTTTACATCTTACAGGGATGTGAAGAAAAACAACCATCAAGTGCAATAATCCACACCCGCCATGATTTAGCACAAAATAAAGACTGTAAATATTTTTTAGCACCAATATATGTCTATTTATTTAATAACCAATATAAAACAGCAGGTTACAAAACAAAAAATGCCTAATAAAAAAGACACCCCAGAGTGCAACAGAATTAATATCAAAAACTGGAACCGAGATCACAGAAAGAGGCGGTGCACTTATGCATTATTGTGACACCGGTTCCATAGAAACACAGGACAATGCACACGAATGCTAAGCGAAATTTGTGACTGCCAGCTTATAACATGCCCTAAGTGTGGGCAGCGTGATAATTTTTTAATTAACACTGAAACCAATACTCTCATCTGTATTTGTGGGTATCACACTCCTCTTAAGAAATGTTGCTGCAAAAAATAACATCAAGGATGTGATATATGTATTTTAATTGCCCATCATGTGAAGAAAATGTATTTTTTCACCGTGTACACAGAACAACATTAGAGAAATTAACCAAGAAGAAGTACGCAAAATATTATTGTAGCCACTGCTCAGCTCTCATTTTATCTCATATGTCGATGGACAAGATTATTCTACTCAAGGGCGGAGACTACATGTGTGCACAAAAGATATAAGAGCAATGGATATTAAAGATGATAATAGTATTGATCTTAAAATAAAACAGCAATACTACATTGAACACCTTGTTAATCTTCACTGGCGATATTTCAACGCAATCTCTGATGATGACAAACAAGAATTAAACTATCTTGAAGAAACCATAGCCAAGACCAGAGAAAACCTCGCCAGATTAACCCAATAAGTCGTGGAGGCAGGCACCACTAGCCTGCCTCCAGTGAACATCCACCACTACAAGGCAAGCTTCCACACCGGCCTTAGTCCCCACAGCAGCCAGAACATTACCGACGGCATAAACTTTTTCTTGCGCCACAAGAACTGTGCTTGATGCTTGAGGAAAGCCGCTTTCAAAAAGGCATCGGCCAGTTGCCCAGACTCTCCGGCATTTACCGCTCGGAGTTCCTCTAATTCACTGCCGGCCAAAAATTGTCGCGACTGTCCTTCCTCAATCCATTGCTGCACAACCTGTTCAGCCTTGTTCATTAACTCAGACTGCGGAACAACAGCTTGAACCAAGCCGATAGCCAGTGCTTGCTGTGCATCAGGTTTCCAGCCTTCAGTACCTAACATACGCTGAGCATTGCCTTCTCCTATCAAGCGAGGCAAATGCACACTCGAGCAGCCCTCTGGAGTCACACCCAAAACGGCAAAAGGCGTTGAGAATGTCGCATTATCAGCAGCAATAATTCCATTGGCTAATGTCGCAGAGGTCACGCTGGCACCGATTGCAGGACCATTCACCGCAACAAGCAATGGCTTGGAGCAACCAAGAAATATCTCAAACAAGGCTTGGTTGTTTTCGGCAATGAGCTCACGTAACTTTCGTGGGGCCATGAGCTTCAAGGTACCACTCAGATTCACCCCCGCAGAATAATAGCTCCCAGCCCCGGTCAGAATGATCCCTTTGACATCATCATCGAGGTTTGCCTTGTCAAAGGCCTCCTTGAGGGCATTCATCATGTCCATTGTCCAGCCGTTTAATTTATCAGGGCGATTCATCGTAACGGTCAAAATCCCCTCATTGACCCGGGTCAATATCTGCCCAGCTGACACTGGCATTAACTTCATGTCGTTCACAATAGTCGCCTCCCTTCTTTGGCGCTCGTTCCGTTATATCCATCACAACTAAAATGATTAATTTGCTAGTCCAATCAACCTTTCTCTGTAATCCCCTACAACGACGATCACGGGGACGAAACCTAGATCTAATCTCCACCCAAAGCTGTTTAAAAAAGCAACAAGTGTGGATTCGATCACTCTAATCAAAGGCTGCACCTATTAGGGTATAAGTAAAAGTTAGAGCAAAGAAACTAAGATCTGTCGCTGCTACACAATGTTTGATTAGGGGGCCTTCATTGAGCCCTTATCAAGCCTTAATTGCAAAGCTTGCTGACATCATTGCGAGGCCGACTTGGCCAGACTGATACGACTGCAGCTGACTTTGCAATTTAGTATTGCGGAGTCAGGCAGATGGAAAAACTTAAATTAGCGAAGGAATTATTTACCAGACCACTAACCTTAGACGAACTCTACCAACTCGATCAGCTTGAGCGGCAAGCCAAAGGCAAAGAGAGGCTCTATATCGCTTCCCTGTGGGATGCGGCCTACGCCTTGGTGGAACCGGCTGTACTCCACCAAGCCCGCGAGGCCGGGCTGCTCTAGCCATACTTCTCTTGGTCTTTAGTTTACAGGTCTGCCTGACGGCAGGCCTGCATGATCACGCCTAGGGCTCTTTGCCTGTGACGTACATTGCAAAACTATGTGGCAGCATCCTTAATTGCGGCCTTTGAATTCGCCATGACAGTATCAATAAGATCCAACAGCCACATGAATTTGGCAGCATGTTGATTCTTTTTGTTCAAGAAAGCATACACCTCAACTAGCGCAGGCTGCTCTAGGTCGTCCACGAAGACCGCCCGTATATCGTTTTTATATCGCTCCACGACTGGCTGCATACAGGGGGCAATAATATCGGTCTGTTTAATCGTCTCGATCAATCCGCTCAATGACGTCGTTCTCAAACTGATCGCCATAGACTTACCCTGTTTTGTGACTTCTTCTTCCAGTCGTGAATGCTTGTTAGGATCCAGATACGCCATATCAACGTGCGCGAATGGGTATTCGAGCAGTTCATCAATATTGGCATTCGTCCCTTTATATGGATGGTTTTTCCTAACCGCTAAGACAAATGTGAGGGTAGCAATCGGCACTGCAATAATGTCTGACGGTAAATTTTCCACTTCAAAATGAACCACAACATCCACCAGCCCTTGTTGAAGTCTCTCAATCGAGTGCTTGGATATAGTATGAGTGACCAAGGTAGAGCCTGGGCTTTGTTGCGATAGCAGCAGGTATAACTCGGGGGTTAGCCATGGGAGTACATGCGGATTGCACTCGACATGGAATTCTTCGTTTATCTGGCAGGGATCAAACTGCTTTCCCTCCTCAATGGCCATTGCCAAGCCCTCGAGCAAAGGGAACACTTTCTGGTACAAACTATCGGAATACGGTGTCGGCAAGAATTGTTTATTTGACAGAACAAACAACTCCTCTCCGAGCGACTCTTTGAGCTTCTTAATACTTTGACTGACGGCTGGCGTTGTCACAAACAGTTTCTCGCTTGCTTTGCGCAGACTCCGCTCTTGATACACCGTCACAAAGATCTTCAAAAGATTCAAATCCACTTTGTTTAATTTCATGCGCCCACCATAAACCACAGCTTAACGATCTCTTTAGTTTATATTAATTTCCTTAACCAAAGCTGCCTTATATAGTAACCAAAAATCGACAAGTTACAGGGAAGTAATGAAAAACCATACGAGGCAATATGCTAATACAACGCTCACTACTTTCTCTCCTCACGATTACATTTACCTGTGCATCAGCGGCCAACGAAGCAGATATTCAAGATATGTCAGACCCATTAGCGGTATATACGCAGGTGGGGTTGGGCTATACCGACAAGGGCCTGAACCTAAAATTAGGTCAGACCTATGACACAGGTAATGACACAACCATGGGTATGAATGTCATTGAAATAAAAGGGGTTGCAGGTCAATCCATTGGCTGGAGTAGCCGGGACAACGATGACAGCATTGACTCCATTCGCTTCAGAAATTTCGGCGTAGACCTGACGAACGGCAGAGGCGCTCAAATTGATGTTTCCTGGGATTTTGACAGTAACCAAGGAGCTGCATCTTACAGCTTAATTCAAGCTCTGCCTCAAATGGGCAGGTTTAACTTCTACCCACTAGCTGGGGTCGGGCTGGCAGCAGGTGAAGAATTGCCCGGGACCACAGGCGGCAACCCCGATGCCGACCAAGTAAGGGACCGCTACAACCTGCACGGCACATTCTATGTCGCAGGGATGTACAGCAAGATGCAAATTACCGATAACGTCTGGCTTAACTACAACCCCATGTACCTGGGCACTATCTCAGGATCGTCAACATTCAAAGATACAGGCTTTGAGGGCGACAGCTCCGTGCTGGCACACGAATTTGCTGCAAGTTATCAACTAACACCACAAGCCAATATTCGCTACTTCGCCAATTGGACGCAAAACACCGATTTCAATGACGGCGACCACCGCATTGAGTTCAACTACCAGCTTTAATTATTAGCGAGGAAACATCATGAAAACTCTCACGAACACCATTGCTTCAATACTGGCCGTTACCTCACTTTCTGGTATTGCCTTTGCGCAAAATAGTGAGCCAACGCAAACCATCACAACACGCTCTGGTGAATTTACATTCGAGAACAGCTTTTTACATGGTATTCCAACTCAGGAAAGCTCCGAGCGCCTATTTGAACTGATCGATTATCAACGCGCCTCACAGGCCTACATTTGGTCTGTCCCTCTCGTCTCAAACTACGCCTGGAAAAAAGCCTACGAGAAAATGGGGGCCGAGGATGGCCAAATCACTTATGTCGCCACCCATCAAGCAAAATTGGGTGGTTTAACCTATAACACCTCCACGCCGTATGCGCTAACTTGGTTCAATGTAGAACAACAGCCGGTCGTCATTAGCATCCCAACCGATGAGCTCCGCGGGGCAGTGCACACGATGTGGCAGATAGGCATTGCCCAGATGACCGAGCCGGGCACCTACGTCATAAAAGCCAAGGGCAGCCCAACCCCAGCCAATATTCCCAAAGATGCGAAAGTTCTGGAGTCTGACACCAATTATGTGTTCTTCGGCGTGCGCTTGATGGCGAAATCCGAAGAGCAGCGAATGAAAGATCTCGCAGCACTCAAGATCACAGATACAAGCGGTAAGCCGCTGAGCGCTAAAGGCGTCAACTACCCGGAGCGCGGTGAAGATGCCAAACACCCTCGCGGCATGGCATTTTGGCAGATTTTGGACGAGGCTATCCAAGCAGAAACCGTGGCCGAGCGAGACCGTATCATGCACGATATGCTTCGCCCGTTAGGTATTGAGAAGGGCAGACCTTTCGAGCCGACCTCTCAACAGCGCAAAATTCTTGAGCAGGCCGTCGTTATGGGTGAAGCGATGGTAAAAAACATCGACTTCAATAAAACCGAACGCCTTCCCCATGCCGCTTATGGACCTACCGGAAATACATGGGAAATCGCCACCGCCTCCACGCCAAATCAAGACCGCGCTTACGGTGTCGATCTAGATGGGCGTGCCGCTTGGTTCTATGAAGCGGTAACCAATGACATCGCGATGCACGGATTCGAAAATGGCGGCTGGGGACAAATCTACCTCGATAACTACCGAGATGACAACGGCGACGGCCTTAATGGCAGCAATCACTACACCCTAACCCTAGATGGAAAGGTAAACTACGCAGATCTATTTTGGACTATCACGGTTTACAACGTCGAAAACCGAGCGATTATCGATAACGACCTCGAACGCGCAGACGTAGGTTCAAACATTGCCGGTACGGTAAAGAATGCGCAAGGCGACTATACATTCCATTTTTCGCCAACCAAGCCGGCGGGTGTGAACGAAGCAAACTGGGTTCAAACCCGCGAAGGAGAAAATTGGTTCGTTTACTTTAGAGCGTATTCACCAAGCGAAGAGTTTGTACAGCAGAAACACGAAACCATACTGCCAAACTTCAAACGTATCAATTAACTACATGGGAGGGAAGCCAGCATATTTGCTGGCTTGTCTGATTCACCCCCGGATACCACAAGGACTGGAGATTGGCGTCATAGGGATTAAGATCAGTGATTTTTTACTTGCGTGGCAAACAGCAAAATCACCAGATACCCCAGCGCAGGAACGAAGAAGGATTGAGTCAAGCCGAAGCTGTCCGCCAGCAGAGCCTGAGCCAGTGGCAGCAAAGCTCCTCCGACCCCGCACATGATCAAAATTGCCGATGCTCGACCAGCCAGCGCCCCCAAGTTTTTCACTGCGGTCGAAAAAATAACGGGATACATAATCGAGTTACACAAACCAACCAAGGTCAGGCACCAAGCTCCCACCAGCCCAGGAGTGGCCACCGCCACCACGACCAACAAAATCGCGACAATGGCATTCACAATCAACACTTTCCTCGGCTCAACTTTCTTAAGAGCAAAACTGCCCAATAGCCGGCCGAGTAAAGCCCCTCCCCAGTACAGAGAGACAAATACCCCAGCCTTGGAGGGCGACAATGACAAGATCTCACCATCGGTCAGATAGCTGATTAAAAAGGTCCCAACAGCAACCTCCACCCCGACATAACAGAAGATCGCCACCGCCCCGAAAACAAACGCACGATAGGAGAGCAAGTCTTGCCAGCGGCTGGCGGCAATGGCGCTCTTTCCGACGGCTTGCTTCGGCAGCATGCGCAGTAACACTGCCAATAGCAAGGCACCACTTCCCATGATCATATAGGGTAGCTGAACCGCCCCCACCGCCTGTTCCGCTCCCTGTACCAACGCGGCCATCAGCACGCCCATCCCAAGCGCTGAAGCCAATGTCGTCCCGACCGAGTTCACCGATGAGCAAAACGTTAATCTCGACGCAGCAGTATCAACCGGGCCAAGCGAGACAGCAAAGGGGTTCGCTGCCACTTGCAGCGCCGCGATCCCTGATGCCAGCACAAAAATGGCCAGTAGGAAAAGTGGATATGAGAATAACGACGAAGCTGGAATAAACAGAAAACACCCAAGAGTCAATAACCCCAGACTCAACTGGATAACCCTGACATAGCCCATTTTACCCATAGCAAAAGCCGTTGGCAGGCATACCAAAAATGGAGCGATGTAAAAAGCCAACTGTATATACATTGATTCAACGTAACTTAATACAAAGGCTTCTTTCAAAAAAGGAACCAACATACTATTCAAGGAGGTTAACAGCCCCCAAATAAAAAACACCAGGCTCAGCAAAGTAATAGGCAGAATACTTTGCCGAGGTAATTTAGACGTTAATTCCATAGCTAGCTTTTCATTATATTATCAAGAAAGAGGTAGCCATGCGGCACCACGAACACCGCTGCTATCACCATACTGTGCCGGCAAAATTTTGGTTCGGCACTCATTGCTCATCACAAAGCGTGTCAGCTGTTTGGGAATATCATCAAACAGTGAAGCAACGTTGGATAAGCCGCCACCAATAACGATGACATCAGGGTCAACCATATTGATGATCGTCGCGAAACTACGAGCAATTTGATCCACTAACTGATAGTAGGCCAACCGGCAACTCATCTCGCCAGTCTGCATCCCCGCAATAATATCAGCTGCCTTCAGCGCCTCACCAAAACGTTGTAGATACTGCATTTCCAGTCCGCTGCCTGAGATATAGCGTTCGATACAGTTTCGTTTACCACAATAACATTGCTGCTCTTGCCCATCGGCAGACTCTCTATAACCTGGCAGAGGATTATGCCCCCACTCTCCGGCAATGCCATTTGGGCCAGCCAAAACCTGCTTGTTCACCACCAAACCGCCACCGCATCCTGTGCCGAGGATGACACCGAAGACAACCTGACCATCTTTCCCTGCCCCGTCAACGGCTTCAGAGAGCGCAAAGCAATTGGCGTCATTTGCGATAAACACATCGCGCTCCAATCTTCGCTGTAAATCATTCTTTAGATTGTGGCCATTGATAAAAGTACAGTTGGCATTTTTTACCAACCCCGTCTGAGTACAAATCGTACCGGGAATGCCAATACCGACGCTGCCTTGGCAATGTAACGTATCTTCCGCCCCATTGACCAAGCCGCAAACGGCCGTCACAAACGCTGGATAATTATCTGGTGTGCTTATTCTCTTGCTATAAACACGCTCACCTTCTGGATCAAAGGCAACTATTTCTATTTTGGTTCCACCAATATCTAGACCAAACCTAATCATGGTTAACGCCTTACCCTGTATTCTTTACATTACTTCGACTGCACTCTGCTGCGCAGCCATAACAAGGCTAAAAGCAACAGGCATTGCTTTTAGCATGAGATGATTAATGATACGAAGACAGGGCAGGTAACCCTGCCCTGTCATTGTCGCGATTATGCGTGGGCTATTTACTCAGCGGCCTGCAACATACTGCGGTTTGCCTTCTTTTTTGCCGCCTTATTGCCCCAGGTATATTCGTACTCCCAGCCAGTCAGCATTTCGACAACCTGCTTCGCCTCCGCGGGTACCTCTTCCTTCGAACCACCTGCTTTCAGGCGATTCACCTCGGCAACCAGCACGGCATGGTTTTCCTTGTTAAGTTTGAATCGAACAGCTCCATAAAGTGCCAGCAGAGCCAAAGCAGTCGGTGCCAGTAGGAATAGCCAGTAGATCCCATTGATGGTGTCCAGCGTTTGTACCTCTGCGCCCGATTCGAAGCCAAGGTATTGCAAACCAATACTCGCAATCAGCATGGCCGTGGCTTGGCAAATCTTACGACCCAGTGTCATCACCCCCGAGAAGATGCCTGCCCGGCGTTTGCCCGAAAGCGCTTCGTCCACATCCGGGATAGAGTTAAACACCACCCATGGGATCAGATAGATACCACCACGGGCCAGGCCCATAATCACTGCCCCCACCAGCACCAGCAATGCCATCTCACCACCGAGTCCCGGTAACAGGCCAAAGTACGCAAGGCTCGTTAGCATGAAGACAACAGCCACCTTGAATGCGTTCGAGTTCCCAGCTTTCAACGCCACCCAAGTAAACAGGGTGACACCGACGAACTGCATGGCAGTCATAACACTCAGCGCGGTACCACCTTGGGTTGGCGTAATGCCAATGACCATGGTCATGTAGTGCATGAACAGCGAGCCGAAGATATCTAGCGCCACCGAACCACCGATATACATCATCAGGTGGAAACGGAACGCTTTCAGCTGGAACGTCGTTGCCATCTCTTTGTAAAGGTGAATAAGCGTATCTTTAAAGCCGCCGATATCTTCTTTGGGCGGTAGCGAAGCCGGATCGCACTCCCATGTATAGCGGTAAATAAAGAACCACGGCAGGGTAAACAGCACGGCAAATAGCGCCCCGATGTACATAAAGGCTTCAGCCTGATCGGTCACTCGTGCCATGATGAGCCCCGGAATGAACGTCACCAGAAAAGCCGTGATCTGGCCAAACGTCATGCGGCAGCTACTCATCTTCGTACGGGTCTGGTAATCATCCGTCATTTCATTTGGCAGCGTACTATACGGCGTCATTACGATCGTATTCATTGTATTGAACAATAAGTACGTCGCCAGGTAATAGCCAAAGCCGAAGCCAGAAATAAACATTAAGCCGAAGACAAGTAGGAACGGTGCACCAAACAAAATAAACACACGGCGGCGACCAAATCGTGTTCTTATATTATCGGTAATATAAGCCACAATCGGATCAGTAAAACCATCCCATACTTTTGCGATTGCAAAAATCAAACCGGCCTCAATCGGTGAAAGACCTGCTACTTGGGTATAGAAGTAAAGCATCCACAAACCGATAATGGTTCCCGCACCACTACCGAATATATCACCGGACCCCCATGCTATTATATTTTTCCATCCTACTTGTCGTTTCTGTGTCGTAGTTGTCATCACGTTGCCTTTTCAAATTATTATTTAATAAGTTGTTGTAGGGTAAGCTGCTATTAACTAATCCACTCTCCTTGAATTGATTCAGTAATACACATCATGGCCAGAGCCTGCCCATAGGGAACCGGAGTATTGGGGATATCAAAGTAATATTGAATGTCATGTCCCATTGCAGTGCCATCCGATGCTTCTAGCAATATGCCTTTTTCATCAATCCTCGAGATCACCGCATCGAGCGCCGCCAACCCCGATTGGGTAACATGCTGCCTCTTTGCGTCCTCAATTAGCCCTGTGCGACACCCGCGCAACATACCGTAGGCAAAGCCAGCAACCGCCGAAGACTCCTGCGGTGAACTATCGTCATCCAATACGGTATGCCACATGCCGTTACTGCTTTGATAACCGACCAGAGCATCAACCTGTCGCCTAAACAACGCTGTAAGATGCTGTTTCACAGCGGGGTTGAGTTGCTCGCCAACTAATGCAACAAGCTCAGGGATCGCTACCGTGATCCACGCATTGCCTCGCGCCCAGAAGACTCCGGCAAAGTTATGGCTCCCTTCGGCCGTCCAACCGTGAAACCACAACCCGGACTTGTTATCGGCCAAGTATTGGCTGTGGACCAAAAACTGCAATTCAGCTTCATGGATCAGTGCTTGGCGGTTTAGCAAACGTCCGGCCTGGGCAAGGAATAGCCCCGTCATAAATAACGTGTCATCCCACAATTGCCCTTGGTTCATTCGCTCTTTAACTACATGCTGAAATCCACCATCATAAACACGCGGCAGGGAATTTATTAAATAATCCGCCCAGTCATTTATTAATTGATACCAATCCTGGCGTTTGTTTTTCTCAGCCAATAAAGCGAGAGTGATCATTGGTGCAGTGGTATTTATTTGAGCCTCGGGCAAACCTTTTTCGATTTGCGCCTCAAACCATTTTTCCAATGCGTTAAAAAGATTTTTATTATTGGTATAATCCGCATATTGGTACAACCCATATATGCCAACACCGATTTCCCACTCCCACTCTTCAAATTCAATTTTTATTTCACTGTCAGAGCATGGGTTAAAATCACCAATGCCTTTTAACCCACAAAGACCAGAACTTAACTGCTTAAGAAGTTCAACATGGTTGTTATTCATTTTACTGCTTACCATTACTTTATAATCGGATTTACACCGGCGAATTCAGGGAATACCCAAGGCTGCTCATTGATATAACATTCCCCCTGCCAGGAGAGGCTAAAAGTTTGATCATCCGGATCGGTAACTGTTGCTGTTAACTCCGTCCCCTTGCCCCTCAACACAATATTTTTTTGTTTCCAATGTCTGATGATTGTTCCGAAATCGTCATCCAATGTTCCTACCGACACATACCAAGCAGTTTTCGCTCCGTAGCAACGGACTTCCCTGCCCCGGGTAATTCCGGTTTCGACCATCTCGATTGGGCTGGATGCACCAATCACGGCATAGGCCAGCCCCGAACGGACAAAACACCAGTGTGAATCAATCACCACTTCGTCAAGACTCTCGGTCGGCAAATACAGGTGGGTAAAGCCGCGACGTGGTGCACTCCCCAGGTCATACACCATCATGGCACTTTGCTTGTGCTGCATCACCCTTGGCAAAATACCATTACCCGCCCAGTATGAAGGCCGGCCATCGCCACCGGGAACATCCTCGCCAGGATGGTTAATCCACAATCTGGCTTTCGGGTTATGGGCAAATTGGACATCCAACACATGCTGCTGATGGCCCGCCTGACCGGTTTGGTGATCGACGACACAAGAGAGCGTCACCCCCGGCTGCTTCCAGGCCGTCACTTTGGCGCAGCGATCCATTCCCTGGGTGTAATAGGCCTCGACGGTTTCTCTTCCTGACAAGGTGGCGACTTGATGGGACAATGCCGATGGCTGATACTGGCTCAGGCAAAACATCGGCAGTGAGGCACACATACGGGTATGCCACCCCTGCCCCCAGGCTACGTGGCCGAATCCCGCCAACTCGGTCATCTCGTTGGCCATCAGCTCTTTCTCATACACCCTACCCATCGTGCCACCAGCAACCCCTTCCTGATAGTGAAGGGCCCCCATCAGCATCAGCCGATCAATCACCGTCTTCGCTTTCTCGCGGATCGACGGACACTCGGCCAATTCATAGAGTGCAAAGAGTCCAATGTAGTCAATCGGGTAATAGCAAGATGAATTCCACTCGGTCAGCCCGTGCTCAAGAATATGATCAAACCAGCAGTGCAAGCGTTCCGTTGCGATGTCCTGTTGTTGTCGGCCCGTTCGGCCCGAGCAAAGAAATTGCTCTCGAGGAAAACATTGCCCGGCAAGTAGCTGCGATACATGGAAGCAAAGCACATGATTCTCACTCCAGAACCACATCGAATCATTGCCAGGCTCATCGAGCCAATAGCGATAACCGAGAATAGACGAGCGGGCTCGATCCCATAGCTTATCCGGCAACTGGGTATAGCTGTGCCTATGCCAGGCCCAAAGCACAGATACCATCCAAAAGTCAGAGCAGTCTTCACGCACACTGATCTTTTGCAATGTCCGGTTCAAAATCGAGGAAGCTTTATCGGGATGCAGATTTAGCTCAAGCAGCGCCAATAGCTTACCGGTTATGTCCATCCCTTCATTGGCAGTGTAGCAAAGCGCATCCCTCTTACGCTTGATCAGCTCGGAGCTAGATAGAGCTTTCGCACCCGGCATGATGTTAATACCGAAATGGCGTGTTATTTCAATACCTTGCCAATCGAACCTCAGAGCCACCGAGTAATGTGCTGGCTTCAGTGAAGCGGGCAAATCAACCCTGAAGAGAGCATTGCCCTCATCGATGGTCTGCGGTGATACCAAGGCATGCGTTTCTTCCTCGTTCGACATCCCGGTTACAGTACCGGATACCTCGAACCTCCCCTGCAGCTGGCTCGCGCTGTCAAAGCGCAGCGTGTGATCGGCCACATTCATCTCGAATACCAACTGCGATACGAATGACTCCAGGGTGGCTAATTGTTCGCTATCTATATTGGCAAGGGTTGCGGTAATAGGGCGCGGGTCTAACGAAGTCAGCTCGAACAAAAACTGGGTATCTCGCTCGTACAGCTCTTCAGCATGGATAACGACTTGGTTGGCGCCAGCCTGCAAAGGCAACACCACGTCAGTTTCTTGCTCTGTGTTTCTTTGAAAGGGTGTAAACGAGCAGGTCAATTGATCATTTACCCAGATCCTTACCCCGCCGCAGGTCGCTAAGCGAAAGCGATATTGTCCGGCTTCGGCCACGGTAAGAATGGTTTCAGCCCAGCGTTGGACGTGGGTCGGAATATGGATAAAGCCCGAGAAGTCAACTTTAGGGCAGCCATTGGCAAAATACACCTGCTCAGTCGGCACCCTTTCATCAAGGCTGACGGTACGGTTAGCCATCGACTGCCAAAAGACTTTGCGGCAAGGTAAATCACCAACATCCACAAAACCGTTTTTGAACTTATATTGCACGCGGTCAACCATAGTCTCATGCTCTTCAAACTGACCGAAGCGGCGTTGTATTGGCGGTGAAACCAAGAATCGAGTCAAGGCATCCCCTTGATTTATCTTCCAGCTTGCGTTTTGCATCGTCACTACTCAATTTCAAAATATGGTTTCATTTTACAGGCAGGAGCAAGCAGTGCAATATTTGCACTTGTTGCACAATTTGAATTCGAGAGTACTGTCTCACACAGACAATATAACGCGGCAAATCACGTGACGCAGATCACGCAGATGCTTCATTCCTGATAATAAAACTATGGATCACATCATAGAATTAGCTCTCGCAATGCAAAATTTGCATCAAGATAAGCAATCAATGCAAAAGGTGGCTGAGTAATGGTAAACTGTCAAAAACAGCATCGAATAATGAGAGCAAACTCAGCGTGACGTTAAAAGACATAGCACAGCAGGCCGGTGTCTCTATCAGTACTGTTTCACGAGTACTGAATGGCACGGCAACCATTAGCCAGCCAGTGAAAGACCAGATAATGGCTATTGCCCAAGCAACAGGCTATCTAGATAAAATAAGAAAAAACAAAACGATTGAAGCCCCTTCCCTGGCCGGTAAGAAACTCCTTTTGGTCACGCCCCGAGATGCCGTGTTGAATCGTAGCGGGAACATGATTTCCTATACACTGGTCGAATCCATCAAAAAGGCATGCAACGAGCAGAAGATCGCGTTAACGTCATTCCTGACTGAAGCAAACCGCTTATCCGTGCAAAAGTTGCACCAGCTGCTGAACAAGCAGCAATACGACGGTATCGTTGTGGTCTGGGCTGATCAATCTGAGCTGCTTGCGGTTGTCAGTGAACATCATATCCCCACGGTCTTGATCAATGGGGAAGACAGGGCCATGAATGTTGACTCTGTTGGGGTAAGTAATCGTTACGGTGCGATGGCCGCTGTTAATCATCTGCTGGACAAAGGCCACCAAGACATCGGCTTGCTCAGCTATTCTGGCCGCCAGACCATTTACCTACGGGAAAATGGCTACCGTGACAGCTTGAACTGTGCCAACAAGCCGATAAAACCTGAACACCATATCACTGCTGACGATTACAGCGATGTTGCTGCTGAAGCGGCGGTTGAAACCTGGCTTTCCCGCTACGAGACCTTGCCCGTTACCGCCCTGTTTTGTGTCACCGACGGACTCGCGCTGGGTGCCATGTCTGCCTTGCAAAGGCACGGTTATCGCATTCCCGAGGATATCTCCATCGTGGGTATGGACGGAATTCTGCCGCTTGATTTGATCGAGCCGCAACTAACCACGGTCAAACTGCCTTTTGAATCCCTTCCGGCCGAGGCACTGCGAATACTGGAGCGGAAAATCTGCTTTGGCGAAAAGCGCGATTACCATATTCACCTTGAGCTGAGTTGTGAGCTTGTTGAAAGAGACAGTGTGATTCCACACCAACAGTAAAAGCAGCAACGAAGAAGGGCCCGCACATGCGGGCCCTTCAAATGTGGTGGAGCCTGATCCAGGCATGGAGGAATTTACTTCACCCTATCACTTTCATTGCCAAGTGACAGTTGTAAAAAAGCCAGCAGTTTGAAGTGACCCCGTTAAGCTGGCTTTTTTGAATGTGGCGGAGCGCTTTAGGTATGGTGGATTTGATTCAAATCCCTTACTCAGAACTCAATGCGTACGAAAAAGGCCTTGTCTTGCGACAAGGCCTTTGAATGTGGCGGAGAGATAGGGATTTGAACCCTAGCACCCGTTCAAAATAAAAAATAAAACCGTTTATTTACAACCACTTACAACAAGATACCAAAGCATAGATAAACAATTGTATTGTACAATTGACTATATCTAACAATCAAAAAAAGTCAATTAGATTAACCATTGTGTTAATTAAAAATCAGGCTCACTAGCGATCCGATGAAAGCAACATTGTACTCTTTTCTGCCTTCAGGTGGTGCGACGAAAAGAGCTTCATGACTACCTCTATGTAGATATAAATGAATATCTGTTTAACTGCCCCAAGTGTTACTTATATGAGATTTTTATAAATCATCCACCCTCAAAATTGGAACAATTACACAACATTGGTTATTGATAGATTCATCAAAAAGATCTTGATCAATAACTTTTCCTCTGTAAAATCCCCCCACCGTTCGACCCGACGGCAAAACCATCGATCAGCCCGACGGCAAATCCACCTATAAGCAATGAACGCTTCAAATTTATAGCACAGAAAAATATGTCTCTAGAAAACAGTAAGCTAAAACAAATAAAATCAGCAAAAGTATTAATTGGTGGCCAAGAATTACCAGTTTTCCTCGTAAATGACGAAATTCGATGGAGTATGCGACAAGCTTCGCGAGCTTGTGGATTTAATGAATCGTGGCTAAGCGACAACATGCGTAAAAACACGCGAACATTAGAACTCTTAACGCAGCTAGGCTTTCAGGGCGATATCATCCCAATTAGTAACGGAAAGTTCCAAGAAGCACATACTATTTCTACTGATGATTTTATGCATGCTGTAGTTTATGCTGCGCAAACTTCACTTAAACCTCAAGCTATAGCTTTATTGGCTGCGTCAGTCATGGAAGCATTCGAGAGACGTGCATATCGTAGTTTAGGTATCCCAATCAATGAAGAAGAGTTTATTGAACGATTTGAGCTTCGACATGCTTCCGTATTGATGAATATTGAATTGCGCCTAGCTATCCAAAGCTGGATTGAGACGGCAAAGGGGTTCGAGAATGGTCTAAGTAACTACATAATTAAACATAAAGCTTTTTTTAAAAGTCACGGCGTTCCTCACAATGAGCGTGGCATTTATGGTGGCACAATCCGCTTGATTTATTTGCGCTCATTTCGAATGGGTAAAGAAGAAATTAACCGACTACTGGGCACTAAACATTACGAGTCGGTACGTGACAACATTGACACCAGTCAATTAAAACTCATTTCTACTATTGAGCAAATGGTAGCAAATCGAATAATGAATAAAGGCTCAGCTCCATTTGAAGCCGTCGAGGAAGTAATTGACTTCATGGGCCTTCAGCCCGAGCTGCCAAGATCTGGTGATCGCATTACTGCTAAAGATGTACGTAAGATCATTGCACTAAAGTAGTAAAAGCATTCTTGATAAAGTAACTGGTGAATTACCATCACTTAGTTATAACTGTTACCACTAGTGTCCAGTTAGGGCACTTTTTCTATGATTAGGTGTTGCATTTTATAAAATTACACTTTTTGGTACAAAAAAAAGTAACTCACTACATTTTTTCGTACCAAAAAGTGTTACCCCTTACATAGTTGGTTTTCTGGACATCACCTTTATTAAAGTTACTCATAACACTCCACGTAACCTCTTGCCTTTTGAACAACTACTAACAACATCATCAGAATAAAAAGCTACATATTTTTCTCCCTAAATGTTAGCAACGCTTCAAAGGTACTAAACCAGATCCAGTCTTAAATATAAACCACAACGATGGAATGCTGCTAACATATCTATCACTGAGGTAAACCCTCCTTAATCGGATTTTTTGTATTCTCACCCTCGAAGAAATCGGTTTCAAGATGTTGCTTTTGTTCATGTAACAAAGCTATCTCACTTTCAGCGTCTTCTAGATTTTTCTCTAGTAAACGGTTTGTTGCTGTCAGTTCTGTATTCTCTTTACGCTGTGCACTGATTTGATTATTTGATTGGTTCAGTGACTCTTGGGTTGACTTCAATAAGGTAGATTTTTCATTTAACTGCACTTTGACCACTTCATAGTGGGCAAGCAAATCTGTTAGCTGTAATTTACTCTTCTTAGCCTCATCAACGGCATGTTCCAACTTCACCTCCATTGCTGCATGCGCTTTATCCTTATCTGAGATAGTTTGTCTCAGTCCATCTAGCAACGCATATTGTTGGTCTGCCTTTTCAGTTAACTTACTTAATGAGTCAGTCATTTGATTAATCGTCTGTACAAGATCGGATTTTTCAGTTTTCGAGTTCGTTAACCTGTTCTCAAGGTTCTCTATTTGATCTTCGAACACCTCATTATTCTCGACCTGTTTCTGTAACCGAATTTCCATATCGCGCTTGTCTAACTCTGCTGTCGCTTTAGCCTGTGCCAATACGTCGGATTGTGCATCTAGCTCTCTAATTCGGGCTGCAATTAGAGTTTCATAGTGAGCGTGTGCTTTATCATTTATGCCGATGGTCATCTCACGAAGTATTTTCCCTAGTTCAAGCTCTTTCAGTGACAGCATATCTTGAAGCTCAACAGGTAGCTCATAACTTGTTTCTACTATCCTCAGTTCGGAGTTAGAACCTCCACTCGGTTCCATTTGTATTTCAGGAAGTTTGCCCTCAGCAATAAGGCGATCTAGATCTGCTTGAATGGAAGCTATTTTACCTCGCCCAAGAGCTTCTTTAATGAGCCACCCTGTGGGCTTCCTGCCATCAGAACACAATTGAGTTACGATGCGTATAACATCTTCATCCGTGTAGGATTTGGGTCTAGCCATATTGTTTATACCTTTATTTTTATTATTATGGTTAGTTAGTAAGCTGACTAACTTACTTACCATCGTGCCCTATGTCTGTATCACAAGCGTCCAGTGCCACAGTTTCAGGCGCTTGTAGCGAAGCCACTTCACTTGCGATTTTATTTGCTAGTTCTGATGGCAGATCTAACGTTGAGTACAAAACAGAGTTCAGGTACTCGCTTTGCTTTTTTACCAAACCTCTGTCTTTTGCGTTGATCGAAAGTAGCACTTTCTTAAATATCTCAACGATTTTAGGTACTAAATTTTGCGTTAATGTCTGGGTGAGAATTGTTAGCCTTGAGGATTCGACCTTGAGATCTGACACCTCAAGCTGCATCGTACCTCGCTCGACCTGCAATTGATTGAGCTGTACCTCTACAAACTCAATATCATCTATAAACTGCGACAATTGTTGCACGGCTTTTTCATTCTCATCCAATAAAGCAGCATGTTTCTTTTCTGCTAGCTCGATTTTTCCTTGGAGCAACTCTAGCTGATGAGTGTGATAACTGTGGCTACGCTCCGACTTAGCTAGTGAAGCTTCCCTATTCATTTCTTTTCTCTTTGCAGACCTACGTTCAGAAGCAGGAGCAAGCTTTGCTACCAAGCCCTTACCAAAAAAGAGGTGTTGATTAGCATATTCAAAGAGCATTTTTTGAAAGTAACGCCCAAATTTTTGGCTCAGCTTCCTCGTCAGTTTTCCATCAGCAGGTAACAATTTAGTGTTAGGTTCCGTTCGCTTGATATACTCATTGACGACAGCTACCTGCTGCTTCCTTAGGTCAAACTCGCCAGTGACACGATTCTTCCCTGACAAAAAATAATGTGTATGCGCTCCCGTATTTGCCTCGGCACTTCGCTCGTCATCATGACCAACTATTGCTTTGATCTCGTAATCGGGGAAATGCACCTCTAAAAACTGGCAAGTGAACGCAATATACTCAGATAAGCTAATTACATCAGTCCCTACACCCCACTGCTGGGGCACTTTAAAAATACCCTCCTGAACATATATATTGTTCGCAGGCGGCTTCTGGCATAACTGATTATGAGCATTCAAATAAGTTTCTAACATCTTAATGCGCTGTTTTTTACGCTGCATTGTCAGCTTTGCAAACACTTCGATACGCGAGTAAGGAACGTGTCTATCCATATCTAATA